>JBPCKO010000289.1:0-12724 GCA_051004215.1 Streptosporangiaceae bacterium
GGTCAGGACGGCGAGGCGGCCGTAGGCCTGGATCACGAGGTGCCGGCGCCGGGACTTCGTGCCGGGCCGGGCGACGTCGCTGACCGCGAGCTTCACCGTCCGGCTGAGCTGGTAAGGACCAAGGCCGCGGCACGGCCTGGGCACCCCGGTGAGCGTGACCTGGCCGCGCGCCGCCCGGGTGGCGATCGCCGTGCATCCGGCCGCCGAATCCCGCCTGCCGGAGTCTGCTCCGGCGCAGCCGGCGAGCAACATCGCCGCCAGCACGATCGCCGCCAGCACAGGCGCGGCCAGCACAGTCGCCGCGGGCACGAAGGCGCCGAGCCGAACCGCCCGCTGCCCGCGCGGGCCCCGGCCGTCAGGGCAGCGTGAGGATCTCGTGGCCGTCGCCGGTCACCAGCACCGTGTGCTCGAACTGCGCGGTCCGCTTGCGGTCCCTGGTGACCGCCGTCCAGCCGTCCGGCCACAGGTCATAGTCGATGGTGCCGAGCGTGAGCATCGGCTCGATCGTGAAGGTCATGCCCGGTTCCAGCTCGGTGTCGGCATCCGGGTCGTCGTGATGCGGCACGATCAGGCCGGAGTGGAACGTCGTGCCGATTCCGTGCCCGGTGAAGTCGCGGACGACTCCGTAGCCGAACCGGCGCGCGTAGGACTCGATCACCCGGCCGATGATGTTCAGCGCGCGACCTGGCACCACCGCCTTGATGGCGCGCATGGTCGCCTCATGCGTGCGCTCGACCAGCAACCTGGATTCCTCGTCGACGTCGCCGGCCAGGAACGTGGCGTTGGTGTCTCCGTGGACGCCGCCGATGTACGCGGTGATGTCGATATTGACGATGTCACCGTCCTCGACCACGGTGTCGTCGGGGATGCCGTGGCAGATGACCTCGTTCAGCGAAGAACACAACGACTTGGGGTAACCGCGGTAGCCCAGCGTGCTCGGGTACGCGCCGTGGTCGCAGAGGAACTCGTGCCCGACCCGGTCCAGCTCGTCGGTGGTGATGCCGGGCTCGACGTGCCGGCCGACCTCGGCCAGCGCCTGCGCGGCGATCCGGCCGGCGGTCCGCATGGCCTCGATGGTGGCGGCGTCCTTGACGTTCGGCTCGCCGATTCTCGGATACCGCCGACCGACATATTCCGGGCGGGCGATTCCGGCCGGGACCTGGCGCACCGGCGAGACCCGGCCAGGCCGCAACATGGTCACCATGATCTGAGAGTCTAGTTGGCATGGACGGTAGCAAGCACTGGTGGTTCTGCCTCAAGCATCACGCCGTGGAGCCGGACGCGGGTTGTCCTGGCAAGGACCGTCTCGGTCCTTATGCGACCCAGGAGGAGGCTGAGCACGCGCTGGAGACGGTGCGGCGGCGCAACGAGGAGTGGGACGCCAAGGAGTAGAGTCGAAGGTCGCGGCGTAATCGGGCGCGAAGGGCGATTTCTGTGACGTCAGCATGGTCCGGGCAGGGGCTGCCGCCTGCCGCGCAGGCCAGGATGGCCGAGATCAAGGCCAGCGGCACCTGGTCCTCAGCGCTGTCCACGCACGAGTTCGCCGCGATCAGGAGCACCGGCTTCGAGCCCGTCGGGCAGGTGCTCGGGGCCGCCGTCTACAACCTCGGCTACCGCGGCGGATACGGCTGCCCGAGCTACGCCGCCTTCGGCACCTACAACCGGCTGGCCCAGGGCTGGAGCGGGTTCCAGGGCGGCACCACGGTCCTGTCGAGTTCCGGCTCGTCCAGCGCTTACGGCCCGATGGTGGGCACGCTGTACGCCGCCCGCCGGGCCGCGATCAGCCGGATGGTGGCCGAGTGCACGCAGCTGGGCGGCCACGGTGTGGTGGGGGTGAGGCTGACGATCGCCTCCTTCCCGGCCGGCGGCCTGGAGTTCCACGCGATCGGCACGGCGATCAGGGCGCCGGGAGCGCCGCCGTTGCGACGGCCGTTCACCTCCGACCTGTCCGGGCAGGAATTCGCCAAGCTGATCGCGGACGGCGCCGTGCCGGTGGGCCTGGCGATGGGGATCTCGATCGGTGCCCGGCACGACGACTGGCTCACCAGGAACCAGTCGAACCGGTGGACGAGCGGTAACACCGAGGTGACCGGCTACACCGATCTGGTCAACCTGACCAGGCATGACGCCCGGGATCAGCTCGAGCGCGACGTACGGCAGCTCGGTGCCGAGGGCGTGGTGATCCAGGACATGAACGTCCGGGTCGGCGAGCACGAGTGCCCCGCCCAGGAAGGCGCCCGCGACCACGTGGCCGAGGTCACCATCATCGGCACCGCGATCACGCACTTCGCCCGGTCGACCCGGGCGGCGGAAGAGCCGAGCCTGGCGATCTTGTCGCTTGATCCGCAACGACGGCAGGCGGCCAGAGTCCGGCTGGGCAAGGCATGACGACGAAGGTCAGCTCAGGCCGACCAAGCCGAGGAGCAGGGAGCCGAGGAGCAGCATGACCGAGCAGAAGCAAGCAGCCGACTTCGGGGCGCTAGGCGTGCCCCAGGACGCGATCAAGCGGCTCGCCGAGCTGACGCCGGGCAAGGCCGGGGCGATCTTCACCTCCGACCTCTCGGTGAACGAGTTCTTGCTGGTCAGGGAGGCCGGGTTCCGGCCGCTCGGGCTGGTCCTCGGCAGCTCGATCTACCACGTCGGCCTGCAGGTCGGCCGCTGGAGCAAGAACCAGGAACTCGACGTGCTGTCCCAGGCGATGTACCACGCCAGGGAGCTGGCCATGACCAGGATGGAGGTCGAGGCCAAGACACTCGGCGCGGACGGCATCGTCGGGGTCAGGCTGGACGTGGAACTGAAGGAGTTCGGCGCGGACATCGCCGAGTTCATCGCGGTCGGCACGGCGGTCAAAGCCGAGCCGGGCGCGGGCGGCGGCGGGGTCACGAACTGGCGGAACAACAAGGACCTGCCGTTCACCTCTGACCTGTCCGGCCAGGACTTCTGGACGCTGATCAGGGCCGGTTACGCGCCGCTCGGCATGGTGATGGGCTCGTGCGTGTACCACATCGCGCACCAGCGGATCGGCAACGTAATCGGCAACATCGGCAAGAACGTGGAGATCGAGCAATTCACCCAGGCGCTGTACGACGCGCGCGAACTCGCGATGAGCCGGATGCAGGCCGAGGCCGAGGCCCTGCATGCGGAGGGCATCGTCGGGGTCCAGCTCAGGCAGCATTCGCACACCTGGGGCGGGCACACGACCGAGTTCTTCGCGATCGGCACCGCGGTCCGTCCGCTGCGCGCCGACCACGTGATCGATCGCCCGACCATGGTGCTCAGCCTGGACGCCTGACCGCGCCAGGCCGCTCAGATCAGGGCCCGGAGCACCAGGTCGCGGGGCAGCGGCGGCCGGCCTCCGGTGGCCGGACCAGGCGTCGGCCCCTTGTCCGGCCAGGCCGGCCGCACACGCTGCCCTTCCGGCAGCGCCTCAGCTTCCGGCAGCGTCCCAGCTTCGGGCGCCGTCCGAGCGCCTGGCACCGCCTCAGCTACCGCCAGTGCCTCAGGTGCCGTCTCATAGATGTCGCCCGGGAGGAGCGTGGTTGCCGTCATAGCCCCAGTATAGAGCACCTAGAGCACTGATAGCTAGCTGAGGTTTACGCAGCTAGCAGAGTGCCTACGTTGATCACGTGCCGGTGATAGACCCGCTGGGCCCGGATTTCGCCTACATCCAGGTCGCGAACCACATTGCGGCGCGGATCGAGGTCGGCGAGATCCGGCACAAGCTGCCCGCCGAGCGAGCCCTGGCCGAGGAGTACGGGGTCGCCTACCAGACCGTGCGTCACGCCATGGCCGTGCTCCGCGAGCGCGGCCTGATCATCACCCGCCAGGGCCGCGGCACCTTCGTCGCCCAGATCACCCGCGACTAGCTCACCCACTCTGAATCGCTGGGTGGGGTTTACCTTGCTGTGGCGATAACAACTCCACCCATAGATTCAGATTGATGCTGCGCGGGTGCTGGTCCCGATTGAAGCTGCGCGGGGTGCTGGTCCCGATCGACGCCAAGAGCGAGCCGGTTCGAATGACGCCGGGCGGCGCGCCAGGCGAGCGAAGGGCTAGACCTCGGTGGGGCCGGTGACGGTGGTGAGGAAGCGAGCCAGGCGGGCGCGGAACGCCAGCGGGCCGGCCAACGGGCCGGCTGCCTGATCGGGCTCGGCCACGGCCAGGCTGACCAGGTGCTGAGCGCCGTCGAAGGAGACCGGATCCACGCCGGGACGCACGGCCAGGGCCTCGTGGGCGAGCCCGTCCAGTTCGTCATCGCCCTGGTCGAGCGCGAAGATGGCCGCGCCCGCCTTGCGGGCGTCGGATACTCGCTCGAGCAGCGCGCCCGGGACCGGCTCGGATCCCACGACCAGCAGGGTTTCGGCCCGTCCGGCCCGGGCGATCCGGTCGAGGCCGACCCGCAGGTGCGGCGGCGCGTCGGCGGGCGGTGACCACCTGACCAGGGTCGGGGCGAGCCCGGGGATCCCGGCGAGCAGGCTCTCCTGCTCCAGGTGGGCGGTCATGTGCCACGGCTCGTGCCCCGGCGTCCCCACCACGAGCAGGCCCTGGGGGGTCCTGGACCGGCCGCGAAGCGCCCTGGCGAACTGGCGGGGCCGGTCCAGCCAGCCCGACGAGGCGAGAAGCTCGCGCAGCGCATCGACCTGAGCGGTGTTCACGAGTTCATGCTGCCCGAAATGGCGGCCGCCCGCTGACCGGCGGCCGGAATGGGCTGTGCGAGTCTACCGAGTAGCAGATTCCCGATCCTGGAGGCCATCGATGAGCCTGGCGCATACCGGATACGCCGCGATGCTGGAACAGTTCGGCCCGATCGAGGTGACCGAGTTCACGGTGGCCGCCGAGGCGGCGGGCTTCCAGGGCGTGATGGCCGCCGACCACTTCCAGCCGTGGGTGCCCAGCCAGGGCCAGGCCGCGTTCGTCTGGAACGTGCTGACCGCGATGGGCGAGCGCACCCGGGGCGACCTGGGACCGGGGGTCACCTGCCCGTCGTTCAGGTTCCACCCCGCGATCGTGGCCCAGGCGTCGGCGACGCTGGCGGCCATGTACCCGGGCCGGCACTGGCTCGGGCTGGGTTCCGGCGAGGCGCTGAACGAGCACGTCACGGCCGGGTACTGGCCGGAGCCGCCGGAGCGGCTCGAACGCATGTGGGAGGCCGTCGAGGTCATCCAGAAGCTGTTCACCGGCAAGGACGTCAAGCACCGGGGCCAGTACTACAAGATGGAGACGGCCCGGCTCTGGACCATGCCGGAGCAGGCGCCCCCGATTTACATCGCCACGGCCGGCCCGCTGACGGCCAAGAAGGCCGGCCGGCTGGCCGACGGGATCATCACCCCGGGCGCGCCGGCCGAGAAGATCACCTCACTGCTCGGCCGGTTCGACGCCGGGGCAAAGGAAGCCGACCGGGACACCAGCGGCCAGGTGAAGATCCTGCAGCTGCACCTGTCGTGGGCCCCGACCGACGAGGAGGCGCTGCACAACGCGGTCACCGAATGGCCGAACGGCGGCATGAAGTTCCCCAAGCAGGACATCCGCTCGCCGTACGACTTCGAGCAGATGGCCAGGCTGGTGCGGCCCGAGGACTTCGACGGCCGGATGCTGATCACCGCCGACCTTGATGCGCACCGGGCCGATATCCAGCGTTACCTGGACCTCGGCGTCGACCGCGTCTACCTGCACAATGTCGGGCGGAACCAGGCCGAGTGGATCGAGGCCTTCGGCCGCGAGGTGCTGCCCAAGCTCACCAGCTAATCACCCGGGAGCCGGTCGGCCCGGGTGGTCAGCGATAGGAGTATTCGGGCGTCGGATAGGCGCCGCCGGTCACCTCGTCGGCGAAGTCCTTCGCCGCCTGGCCCAGCAGGCCGGCCAGGTCGGCGTAGCGCTTGGCGAACTTCGGCGTCCGCGGTGACAGCCCGGCCATGTCCTGCCAGACCAGCACCTGAGCGTCGCAGTCCGGCCCGGCCCCGATCCCGATGGTCGGGATGGCCAGCGCCGCGGTGACCCGCTGGGCGAGCTCCGCGGGCACGCACTCCAGCACGACCGCGAACGCGCCCGCGGCCTGCAGGGCCTTCGCGTCCTGCATCAACCGCTCGCCGCCCTCGCCCCGGCCCTGCACCCGGTAGCCGCCGAAGGCGTTCACCGACTGCGGGGTGAGGCCGAGGTGGGCCATCACCGGGATCCCGGCGGCGACGAGATCCTCCACGCAGCGCAGCACCCGGTGGCCGCCCTCGAGCTTGACGGCGTGGGCGCCGGTCTCCTTCAGGAACCGGACCGCGGTCCGCATCGCCGTCTCGGCCGAGACCTGATACGAGCCGAACGGCAGATCGGCCACGACCAGGGCCCGGCGGGTGCCCCTGACGACCGCCGCGGTGAGCGGGATCAGGTCGTCAACGGTCATCGGGATCGTGCTCTCGTGCCCGTACACCACCATCGCGGCGGAGTCGCCGACGAGCAGGACCGGGATGCCCGCCTCGTCGAACACCCGCGCGGTGAGGGCGTCGTAGGCGGTGAGCATCGGCCACTTCTCGCCGCGGGCCTTGGCCGCCGCCAGGTCGCGGATCGTGATCCGCCGGTGGCCGGCCCCCCCGTACAGGGCCTCGGGCTGGGCAGGACTGGGTGAGGTCATCGGTCCTCCAAGTCTCGTGGCGCCACGCTGGCGTCCCCGGACGATTCGATGATGACATGCGGCGAGTTATCACGGTAGAGGCGAGGCCGCGGCTGGCGAGCCAGCCTAGATTACGATACGATGTCGTTTCGTATCGAATCCCCGCATCGCTGCCCATCGCAGGCCCTGGTCGAGGCGTTCCCCTTCATGAACTCTGGTCAGCGCAAGTGGACCGTGCTCGGCGTGCTCATCCTCAGCCTGGTCGCGGTCGTGCTCGACAACACAGTGCTGAACGTCGCGCTGAAGACGATCGCCGAGCCGGGGGCCGGCCTCGGCGCGAGCCAGAGCCAGCTGGAGTGGGCGATCAATTCCTACACGCTGGTCTTCGCCGGGCTGCTGTTCACCTTCGGGATACTCGGCGACCGGGTCGGCCGCAAGCGGATGCTGATCATCGGGATGGCCATGTTCGGGCTCTCGTCGCTGATCTGCGCCTACGCGCAGACGCCGGCCGAGCTGATCTGGGCCCGGGCCGCCATGGGCCTGGGCGGAGCGGCGGTGATGCCGCAGACGCTGTCGATCATCACCAATGTGTTCGAGCCCGAGGTGCGGCCGAAGGCGATCGGAATCTGGGCCTCGGCGGTGGGCGTGGCCGTCGCGATCGGCCCGGTCACTGGCGGCGTCCTGCTCGACCATTTCTGGTGGGGCTCGGTGTTCCTCATCAACGTGCCGCTGACCGCGATCGGGGTGGCCGCGATCGCGGTCCTGGTGCCGGAGTCGAGGAGCCCCTCACCGGGCCGGATCGACTACCTCGGCGTGCTGTTGTCGATCGCGGGCCTGGTTCTGCTGGTCTACGGGATCATCAAGCGCGGCGACGCGGGCTCCTGGATGCAGCTGGGCGTGATCGGCCCGATCGCGGCGGGATTGGCCGTGCTGACGGTATTCTGCGGGCACGAATCACGGACCGAGCACCCGTGCATGGATGTCCGGCTGTTCCGCGATCCCCGGCTGTCCGCCGCGGCGGCGGCCATCGGCCTGAACTTCTTCTGCATGGCGGGCGTGTACTTTTTCATGAGCTTCTACCTGCAGGATGTGCGCGGGTTCACGCCCATGCACGCGGGGGCGCTCACCGTCGCGGTGGCGGCCGGCCAGCTGCTGGCGGCCAACCGCAGCGCGGTGCTGGTGGCCAGGTTCGGGGCCAAGGCGATCGCGGCCGGCGGCCTGGCCACGGTCACCGGCGCGCTGATCGGGTATCACGCGCTGGACCTCGGCACGCCTGTTCTGGCGATCGAGGGCATCTTCTTCCTGCAGGGCGCAGGCATGGGCATCGTGATGCCGACCGCCACCGAGTCGGTGATGTCGGTGGTGCCGCGCGAACGCGGCGGGGCCGGATCGGCGATCACGAACACCTCGCGTCAGGTGGCCGTCGCGCTCGGCGTCGCGGTGCTGGGGTCGATCCTGGCCCGCTCCTACCGGTCCGGGGTCGCGCCCGGCCTGGCCATCCTGCCTGCGGCGAGCCGGCCGGCCGCAGCCCAGTCGATCGCGGCCACCCAGGCCGCGGCCGCGCACCTCGGGCCGCGCGGTCTGCCGCTGATGGCCCTGGCCGGGCGCTCCTTCGTGGCGGCCATGCACGTGACCACGGTCGTGTCGGCCTGCATCGCGGCGACCGCCACGGTGCTGATCGCGATCTGGATGCCTGGCCGCCGGGCGGCCGCCGACCGCGCCGCCTCCGCCAGCGCCGCCAATACGAGCGCCACCGCCGACCGCGCCGCCTCCGCACGCGGCGAGGTTCCCGCTGACCGCCCGGCGCCGGTGGCCGTCTTGGCCGAGGACAGGAACGGGTCATGACGGCGGCCCAGGCCACCGGAGCGCCGGAGGGGGCGCGGCGTGGCCGCCCGCGCAGCGAGCGGGCCGACAAGGCGATCATCAACGCGACGATCGAGATCTTCGCCGAGTCGGGCGCGGACGGGCTGTGCATCGAGCAGGTGGCGGCGAAGGCAGGCGTCGGCAAGGCGACCATCTACCGGCGCTGGCCGGGCAAGGAGGAGCTGCTGCTGGACGCGCTGGCGTCGCTCCGCTCGCCGCTGCCGCAACCGAAGGGCGAGTCCGTCAGGGACGACCTGACGGCCATCCTCGAGGCGCTGCGCGCGGAGTCCGCCGACCCGCGCCGGGTGCGCCAGTTCGCGCTGCTGCTGGGCGAGGGCGAGCGTTACCCGCGGCTGCTCGAGCGTTACGTCGAGGCGGTCCTCGAACCGCGCCGGGAGGTGGTCAGGACGGTACTGCGCCGCGGCGTCGCGACCGGCGAGCTGCGCGAGGGCGTGCAGATCGAGGCCGCGGCCGACATGCTGACCGGGGCGGTCCTGGCCAGGGCCAGGCGCGGGCAGGACCGGTCCGACCGCGGCTACGCCCGCCGGGTGGTGGAGGAACTGCTGACCGGGCTGGCGTCGCGATAGGTTCGGGGCGTACCTCATCGCGAGCGGAACCTCGGGTCGGGCGACGATGGCAGGAGCGGTCATGCGGATGACGAAACTCGGACATTCCTGCGTGCGGCTGGAGCAGGATGGCCAGTCGATCGTGCTCGACCCTGGCGTCTGGAGCGGCGCCGACTCCCTGGCCGGGGCGGACGCGGTGCTGATCACGCACGAGCATGCCGACCACCTGGACAGCGCGGTGGTGCAGGCCGCGCTGGACCGGGATCCGGCATTGCAACTGTGGACGACCGGGGCCGTGGCCGCCCGGTTCGGCGGTTTCGGCGGCCGGGTGCACCAGGTCGGACACGGCGACGCCTTCACGGCGGCCGGGTTCGACGTGCACGTCTACGGCCACGAGCACGCTCCGATCCACCCGGACATGCCGCGGGTGCCCAACGTCGGCTTCGCGATCGGCGGGCTGTTCCACCCCGGCGACGCATTCACGATCCCGGCCGAGGCGGTGCGAACCCTGCTGCTGCCGATCAGCGCGCCGTGGCTGAAGGCCGCGGAGATGATCGATTACGCGCGCGCGGTCGGGCCCGGGGTCAGCTACGCGATTCACGACGAGCTGCTCAACGCGAACGGCATCAACCTTATCGCGCAGCTGGCCGGCGGACTGCTCGGCGAGGGCCGCTACGCCCGGCTGGAGCCCGGCGGCAGCGTCGACCTCTAGCCGGCCGGCGTCTGGCCGGGCCGGCGCCTAGCCGGTCTGGGTGACGCTGGAGCCGGTGATCTTCCCGTTCTGGACGGTGTAGGTCCCCGTGTAGGTCTTCACCGACCCGTCGGTCTGGGTGGCCGACAGGTTGAAGCTGACCACGTCGCCGGAGACGCCGGTAATGGTCAGCGTGTCCTGCTGGGTGCCCTGGTAGCCCTGCCTGAACGCCGCGAACGACTCGGTGTCCTGGGCCATCGCGCTCAGGCCGTAGGCCCGGTGGTAGTGATGGCCGTCGATCGCGTCGTAGTAGGCGGTCACGACCGCGCCCGGCGTGACCGGCGGCGGCGGGGAACTGCGGGCCGGGGTGGACGGGCCCGAGCTGGACGGCGAGGACGGCGCACTCGACCGGGCGGCTGGGCTGCCTGAGCGGCTGGAGGAGGGGCCGGGACCGGCGTTCGAGCTCTTGTTCAGCTCGTGCAGGGCGAGCACCGCGGCGCCGGCCAGCAGGAGCACGACCAGAACGCCGAGCAGGAACGGCAGTACGCGGCCGCGGCGGCGGGGCGGCGGCCCGCCGGGCTGGGAGTAACCAGCCCCGCCCGGCCAGTCCTGCCGGGTCGGCCCGGCCGGGGAGTAACCCTGCGGCGGCGTGTACCCGGCCTGCTGGTACCCGCCCTGCTGGTACCCGGCCTGCTGGTACCCGCCCTTCTGGTACCCGCCCTGCTGGTATCCGCCCTGCTGGTATCCGGCGGGCGGCGGGTTCCCGCCGGGCTGCTCGTAGCCGCGGATCCCCTCGGTGATCGTCGCCTCGCCGGGCCGGGCCAGGTCCACCGGCGGCAGCACGGAGCCCGGCAGTGGCCCGGCACCCGGCACGGCGGCCATCGCGACCTCGGTCGCCGGCGGCACCGGGCGGGCGGCGGCCAGCTCGGTCGCGGCTCCGGCGGGAGGCCGGCTCGCGCAGGCCGCCCTCAGCGCGGACGCGAATTCCAGGCAGCTCGACTGCCGGTTCTCTGGCGCTTTGGCCATCGCCTTGGCCAGGACTGGGTCGACTCCGGCCGGCAGGCCGGGCCGCAGCTGGCAGGCCGACGGCGGCGGCGCTGACACCTGGGCCCACATCACGGCCAGATCCTGGTCGCGCTGGAACGGCGGCCGCCCGGTCAGCATCTCGAACGCGGCGCAGCCAAGCGCGTACAGGTCGGTCCGGCCGTCGATCGGGCGCCCCTCCACCTGCTCGGGCGACATGTAGTCGAGGGTGCCGAGAAACTGCCCGGTGCCGGTCAGGCTGACGGCCGCGACCGACAGCTTGCTGAGCCCGAAGTCCGACAGGTACACGTGGTCGGGCGAGCTGCCGCGGGCGACCGATCCGAGCAGCATGTTCGCGGGCTTGACGTCGCGGTGCACCAGCCCGCGCGCGTGCGCGGCATCCAGGGCCGAGGCCACCTGGGTGACGATGCTGGCGACCCGGCCAGGCGGCAGCGGTCCGGCCCGGTCGATCAGCGCGCGGACATCCCGGCCAGCCACGTACCGCATCGCGATGAACAGCACGCCGTCGGCCTCGCCGGCCTCGAACACCGGGATGATGTTGGGATGATCGACCGAGGCGCCGGCCCTTGATTCCCTGATGAACCGCTGCCGGAACGCCGAGTCCCTGGTCAGCTCGGGGGCGAGAACCTTGAGTGCGACCTGGCGGTCCAGCCGGACATCGCCGGCCCGGTAGACCACGGCCATGCCGCCGCGGCCGAGCAGTTCCTCGATCTGGTACCCGGCTATCCGGGCCCCGGGCGGGAAATCGCCGATCGCCGGCCGGTTCTCGCCGTTCACTGCCTGCCTCCGAAACGCGCGCCGGCCCGGTCATCGCCGCCTGACTGGCCATCGCAGGCGGCGCCGGAATGTCGGTGTATCTGGTCAGTCACCAGGACCGTCCAAGTATCCGGCTTTCTGGCCGGCCACTGTCAACTCGGCGGACGGCCTGGCCGCCGCCACGCGGGCCGGGTCGCGGCCGGGGATGGCCCACGTCAGCGCGGGAACGGCTCGCGCCACCGGCTGGTGATCGGCAGCCGCCGGTCCCGGCCGAAGTTCTTCGGCGTGATCTTCGGTCCCGGCGGGTACTGCCGGCGCTTGTACTCGGCCCGGTCGACCAGCGCGATCACCCGCTCGACCAGGGCTGGGTCGTGCCCCGCGGCGGCCAGCTCGGCCGCGCCCAGGTCGCCCTCGACGTAGTCGTCGAGCAGCTTGTCCAGCACCGCGTAGTCGGGCAGCGAGTCGGTGTCCAGCTGGCCGGGCCGCAGCTCGGCGCTCGGCGGCTTGGTGATCGAATTCTCCGGGATCGGCTCGGTCTGGCCGGCCTGGGCGGCCTGCTCGTTCCGCCACCTGGATAGCGCCCAGACCTGAGTCTTCGGCACGTCCTTGATCGGCGCGTAGCCGCCTGCGGAGTCGCCGTACAGGGTCGAGTAGCCGGTCGCCAGCTCGCTCTTGTTGCCCGTGGTCAGCACCAGGTGGCCGTCGGCGTTGGACAGCGACATCACGATCATGCCCCGCACCCTGGCCTGCAGGTTCTCCGCGGCCAGGCCCCCCAGCCGCAGGCCGGCCTGGAACGCGTCGACCATCGGGGCGATCGGAATCGTCCTGGCCTGCAGGCCCTGCCGCTTGACCAAGTCCTCGGCGTCGGTGACCGAATGCGCCGAGGAGTAACTGCTCGGCAGCAGGACGACGTGCACGCGGCCGGGGCCGATCGCGTCGGCCGCGATGGTCGCCGTGAGGGCCGAGTCGATGCCGCCGGACAGGGCCAGGATCACCGAGGCGAACCCGTTCTTGGTGACGTAGTCCCGCACCCCGGTGACCAGCGCCGCGTACACCTCGGCGGGCTCGCTCAGCCGGGGCCAGATCCGCCCGGCCAGCTCGGCGTCGGCGCTCGTCCCGGCGGGCTGCGGAACGGGCCGCCCGGCCAGCTCGATCCGGCGGATCGTCATCGTGGTGCCGTCCAGCGCGTCCGTGCTGACGTCCCCG
>JBPCKO010000290.1:0-4583 GCA_051004215.1 Streptosporangiaceae bacterium
GCGACAGCGGCACGCGAGAGGCGATCGGCGAAGCTGCCCGCACGCAGTTCGCCGACTTCGGCTATCGCGGCGCCACGATCCGGGGGATCGCCGCCGCGGCCGAGGTCGACCCGGCGCTGGTGCACCACTACTACGGCAGCAAGGAGGCGCTGTTCGCCGCGGCCATGCGGCTGCCGGTGCGGCCCAGCGAGGTCCTGACCGCGGCGCTGAGCGGGCCCGCCGGGGATGCGGCCGGCGGCACGGGCACCGGGACGCGCCTGGTCGCGGCGGGGCTGACGCTATGGGAGTCGGACAGCCTGAAGGACACGTTTCTCGGGCTGCTGAGGTCGGCGGTCACGAGCGAGCACGCCGCGGCGATGCTGCGCGACTTCGTCACCGACTCGATCCTGGGCACCATGGTCCGGGTCACCGGGCTGGCCGAGCGGGTCAGCCCGGCCGAGGCGTCCTACCGGGCGGCGATGGTGGCCACCCAGATGCTGGGCCTGGCCATGACCAGGCTCGTGCTCCGTCTTCCGGCCGTCGCCGAGGCGAGCGTGGGGGAGCTGGCCGCGACGGTCGGGCCGTCGGTCGAGCGGTACCTCACCGGCGACATCGAGCTGCCGGCCGCGCTGGCCGGAACCGCCACCGGGCCGGGCGGAAACGGCAGGGGCAAACCGGGCGGGAACGGCGTACCTGACCGGCCGCCTGGGTATCACTAGGGCATGAAGGGCGATCGGGTCGAGATCGTCGTGGACGCCGGCGACGTCACCAAGACCTATGACGTCTCGGCGACCAGGGCCGGCCGCCGGGTCGAGGTGGTCAGCCGTCGCGGCATGATCGAGGTCAGCGAGCTGACCAGGGGCGGCACGGCGGTGCGGACGGCCCGGTTCATGGCCAGCCGGGTCATCGCCGTGGTCGAGCACCCGGCCCCGGGGTACGCGGGAAAAGGCCGGGAACGTCCCCGGTTAGCATCGGACGGATGGATCCCATCCTCGGAAGCTGTGACCTGGCCGAGCTCCGCCGGCGCCAGAGCTTCAAATGGCGTACCTATCCGCCCGACGTGCTGCCCGCGTTCGTCGCGGAGATGGACTTCACCGCGGCCGAGCCCATTGGCGCGGCGATCAGGGCTGCGCTGGCCATCGGCGACACCGGCTATCCGCACGTCGGCGAGCTGGGCGAGGCGTTCGCCTCGTTCGCGTCCGGCCGGCTCGGCTGGACGCCGCGACCCGACCGGGTGTTCGCCGTGCCCGACGTGATGACCGCGATCGTCGAAGTCCTCCTCGCGGAGACCCCGCACGGCTCAGGCGTGGTGATCAGCCCGCCGGTCTACGGGCCGTTCTTCTTCCGGCTCGGCTTCATCGGCCGGCCGGTCGTCGAGGCGCCGCTGCGGCCGGGGGCGGGCGGTGGCTACGAGCTCGACCTGGACGCACTGGACCGGGCCCTGGCCGACCCCGGCGTCCGCGCCTACCTGCTGTGCAGCCCGCACAACCCGATCGGCAAGATCTGGACCCGGGATGAACTACTCGCCATCGCCGGACTGTGCCAGCGGCACGATGTCGTCCTGCTGGTCGACGAGATCCATGCGCCGCTGCTGATGCCGGGGGAGCGGTTCGTGCCGTTCGGCTCGCTCGACCATGAGATGGCCGAGCGGGCCTACGTGTTCACCTCGGCGTCTAAAGGCTGGAACACGGCCGGGCTGAAGTGCGGTCTCGCCCTGGCCGGCTCGGAGCGGACCGCGGCCGTGCTCGCTGACCGGTGGGAGGCCCTGCTCAGCTCCCATCTCGGCGTGCTCGGCTCGGTCGCGGCGTACTCGAGCGCGCTGGACTGGCTGGACGCCGTCGTGGGCCAGATTGACGAGAACGGCCGGCTGCTGTCCCGCCTGCTCAGCGAGCAGTTGCCCGAGGTCGGTTACCACCCCGGCGCCGCGACCTTCCTGGCCTGGCTCGACTGCCGCAAGCTGGGGCTCGGCGACGATCCGGCCGCGGTCTTCCTGGACCGCGGCAAGGTGGCGCTGAGCCCGGGCCCGGATTTCGGCCGCGAGGGCGCGGGGTTCGCCCGGCTCAACATCGGAACCTCGCCCGAGCTGATCACCGAGGCCGTCCGCCGGATGGCGGCGGCGGTGGCGGCCGTTCGCTGACCGGCGCCCGCCGCCTGGGTCTAGGCGGCCGCGTTCCCCGGTCTCATAATCAGGCTGGAGGCCCTTAGGCCAGGGCCGGTGGCCCCTGGTCAGCATGCCCTATCCATGTAAGTGTGGGTAGATAGCGCTGGAACCAGACGCGCGCGGAGGGCAGTGCATGGGCAGGGATGTACCTGCGATCGCGATCACTCGCCGGGACCGCCGAACATACCGTGAAAAAGCTCGCATCTGCCTGGAAGTCCTGGAGCGGATGCTGCTGGAGTCGCGTTTCGATGCGGGATCGCGGCGGATCGGCCTGGAGATCGAGTTCAACCTGGTAGACGGGCGGGGCCGGGCGGCGATGACCAACGCCGACGTGCTGGCCGCGATCGGGGATCCGGCCTGGACCAGTGAGCTCGGCAAGTTCAACATCGAGCTGGACTCGGACCCGGCGACGCTCACCGGCGACGTCTTCGCGGAGCTGGAGCGCGGCATCGGCCAGACCCTGGACCGGGCGGCCAAGGGCGCGGCCGCGGCGGGCAGCCGGATCCTGATGGTCGGCATGCTGCCCAGCCTCCGCCCCGGTGACATCGGCGCCCACTCGATCTCATCCAACCCGCGCTACCAGCTGCTGAATGACCAGATGCTGGCGGCCAGGGGCGAGGAGATGCGGATCTGCATCGGCGGCCGGGAACAGCTGCTCACCTACGTCGACCACATCCTGCCCGAGGCCGCCTGCACGAGCGTCCAGTGCCACCTGCAACTCGGGCCCGACCTGTTCGCCAGCTACTGGAACGCGGCCCAGGCCATCGCGGGCATCCAGGTCGCGCTCGCCGCCAACTCGCCCTACCTGTTCGGCCGCGAACTGTGGCGGGAGACCAGGATTACCCTGTTCGAGCAGGCCACGGACACCCGGTCCGAGGAGCTGAAGCGGCAGGGCGTCCGGCCCAGGGTCTGGTTCGGCGAGCGCTGGATCGGCTCGGTCTCCGATCTGTTCGAGGAGAACCTGCGGTACTTTCCCGCGCTGCTGCCGCTGGTTGACGACGAGGATCCGGCCACGGTACTGGACCAGGGCGAGACCCCGGAGCTGGCCGAGCTGGCGCTGCACAACGGCACGGTGTACCGGTGGAACCGGCCGGTCTACGCGGTCGCCGACGGCAAGCCGCACCTGCGGGTGGAAAACCGGGTGCTGCCGGCCGGTCCGACGCTCGCCGACGTTCTCGCCAACGCCGCCTTCTACTACGGACTGGTACACGAGCTGGCCGAGACCGAGCCGCCCGTGTGGGCGGAGATGCCCTTCGAGCAGGCGGCCGCGAACCTGACCGCGGGAGCTAGGCGGGGCATCGACGCGGTCGTCTTCTGGCCTGGCTACGGGCACATCCCGGTCACCGACCTGACCGTGCATCACCTGCTGCCGCTGGCCGCGCGCGGGCTGAGCCGCTGGGGGGTCCATGCGGCCGACGCCGGCCGCCTGCTCTCGATCATCGAGCAGCGCTGCGCGCTGCGCCAGAACGGAGCGTCCTGGCAGGTCAGCTCGGTTCGCGCGATCACCGGGCACGGCGTGACCGACCGCGACGAGGCATTGCGGCTGATGACCCAGGAATACATTGAGCGCATGAACACCAAGGAGCCGGTGCATACCTGGCCGGTCATGTGAGGCCGCCGGCCAGCGTCGGGCCGGGCGGTTTCCCGCCCGTACTCCAGCCGGGCGGTTTTCAGCCGGGCGGGCCAGGGCAGCCGGCCGGCCAGGTCAGGCTCGGGATGGCCGGCGGGCGCTGGGTGGTGCTGGCGACCGTGCTCGGTACGGGCATGGCCATGCTCGACATGACGGCGGTGAATGTCGCGCTGCCGGCGATCGGCCGCCAGCTCGGGGCCACGCTCAGCGGCCTGCAGTGGATCGTCAGCGGCTACACGCTGGCCCTCGCCGCGCTGATCTTGCTCGGCGGGTCGCTCGGCGACCGGCTCGGCCGCCGGCGGGTCTTCGTCACCGGAGTGGTCTGGTTCGCGCTCGCGTCGGCGCTATGCGGGCTGGCCCCGACGACCGGGATCCTGATCGCCGCGCGGGTCCTGCAAGGCACCGGCGGCGCGTTGCTCGTGCCCGGCTCGCTGGCGATCATCCAGGCCAGCTTCGCCCGGCCGGACCGGCCGCGGGCAATCGGGGCGTGGTCAGGGCTGAGCGGGGTTGCCGCCGCGGTCGGGCCCCTGCTCGGCGGCTGGCTGGTGGTCACGGCCGGCTGGCGCTGGGTCTTCCTGATCAACCTGCCGGTGGCGGCCGTCGTGGCGATCGTGGCCCTGCGCCGGGTGCCGGAGTCCGGGGCCGGCCGGTCGGCCCGCCGGTTCGACGTCGCGGGCGCCGGGCTCGCCGCGATCGCACTCGCGGCGATCTCGTACACGCTGATCAGCGGGCCGGCCGGGGCCGGGATCGGCACCGTGGCGACCGCGGCGGTGACGGGCGCCGGCGCCGCCGTCGCGTTCGTCGCGCTCGAGC
>JBPCKO010000291.1:0-9648 GCA_051004215.1 Streptosporangiaceae bacterium
AGGGCTTCCTAGCCCGGCGAATATGGCCCGGATGTGAAGGAACCGGTGTGGTTCCTGCACGGCCAGACCACGACCGACTCGCGGGCCGAGGCGATGGAACTCGCCCGCGACGCGGTCGAGGCCAGGCTGGCCGCGTGCGCGCAGGTAGCCGGGCCGGTGGCCAGCACGTTCTGGTGGGAGGACGGCATCGAGCGGGCCGAGGAGTGGATGCTCATGCTGAAGCTGCCCGCCGACCGGTACGCCGAGCTGGCGGACTTCCTGCTGGAGCGGCACAGCTACGACGAGCCCGAGATTATCGCCACGCCGATCGTGGCCGGCTCGGCCGGCTACCTGGACTGGATCGACGACGAGACCAGGCCGCGCTAGCGGCCGCGAGCCCGGGAGCGGAGGCAGCATGGCGGGCCAGACCGCCGGGACCGGCCTGTTCGGCCCGGCCTCGGTGACCTGGCGGGTCCTGGGCGAGCCAGTGATGTGGGTCGGCGGCCTGCGAGCCATGTACCTGCAGGCGCTGCATCCGCGGACGATGCGCGCGACCTGGCAGAACACCGCCTTCGCGCGGCCGGGGCAGGCGTGGGGCCGCTTCGGCCGGACGGTGGAGTTTGTCCGGGTCAGGACCTACGGGAGCGCCGAGCAGGCGGAGCGCGCCGGGCGGCGCGTCCGTACCGTACACGCCACCCTGACCGGCACCGACGCGGACGGCTCGGTGATCAGGCTGGACGAGCCCGAACTGCTGCTGTGGGTGCACTGCGGTGAGATCGCGTCCTATGCCGACGTGGCCAGGCGGTGCGGCCTGGGCCTGACCGCGGCTCAGCTCGACCAGTTCGTGGCCGAGCAGCGCCGCAGCGCGGAGGTCGTCGGTCTCGACCCGGCCGCGGTGCCGGGGAGCCTGGCCGAACTGGCGGCTTACTACGATCGGAAACGGCCCGAGCTTTTCGCGTGCGCCGAGGCCAGGCAGGCACTCGCGCGCTCGTTCCGGCCGGACATCCCGTGGCCGTTCACCGGGCTGAAGCTCGTGGTGCCTCCGGCCAACGTACTCGCGTTCGCGAGCCTGCCGCGGTGGGCGCGCCAGCTATACGGCGCGCCGGGCAGCCCGGTCACCGACCTGAGCGCCACGATCGCGCTGCGCGGGCTATACCAGGCCACCACCCGGGTGCCGCGGCGGCTGCTGGGAATGCCCGAGCCCGAGCGTGCGGCGGCGTAGCGACGCCGGCCAGCCGGGTTCCGCCGCCCAACCTGGAACCCTGGCTGGCCCCGTGAAGTTGATCTGGTCGGACCGGCGCGCACCGGCCGCGCTGAACGCGCCGGGCGTGTGGCTTGCCTCCTGGCTTACGGACGTGATGAACGATGCGAATTGGCGGCGACACCGTCGGGCTCCGCGGGCTGGCGCTGCTCGGAGTGGCCGCGCTGGCCGGCATCGGGCTCGGCCTGCACGGATGGTCCGGCCGGCATAGCGGCGTAGGGCCGGCCCTGGCCGGCTCGAGCCCGGCGTCGGCGAGCGCGTCCGCCTCGCCGCCCCGGCCGTCGCCTACGGTGTCAGCGCCGACTCCGGCTGCGTCGTCATCGCAGGCCGCCTCCCAGGGCCCGGCCGCGAGCAGGCCGCCGGCGTCCTCGCCGGCTCCGGCGGGGAGTGCCGGGCCCAAGCTGAGCTCGCAGTCTTACGCCTCCTACGCATTCCAGGTCTGGCCTGGCCCGGTCAGCCAGGCCGGCCGGTCGGCCGAGACCGGCCTGGTCGTCAAGGTGATCAAGCGCGGCTCGGCAATCGAGGTCGCGGCCGGAGTGGCAGGCCAGAAGACTCCGGCCCCGAGGCTCTACCCGGCCGGAGTAAAGGTCTACGTGATCGAGGCCTCGCTCGGTGACGACTCGGGCAACAGCGACTTCAATCTCGGTGACGACGGCCTCGTGGTCACCGATGCGCAGGGAAGGATCGTGCAGTGAGCCAGCGTGTCTCCGCTGCCGCGGGCCCCAGTCGCCTGAACGACCTGCTGAGCCGGGGGCAGGAGGCCGGGGCCGAGTGGGCCCCGGCCGTCGGCCGGGTGCTGCTTGGCCTGACCCTGGCCTGGTTCGGCTACCACGAGCTGGTCGCCCCGCAGCTGTGGACCGGCTACGTACCGGGCGTCGCGGCGACGTCCCAGGCCGCCATCGTCCTCGTGCTTGTGCACGGCTGGGTCCTGCTGATGCTGGCGGTAGCGATCATCGCGGGCATCGCGCTGCGACTGGCCGCGGCGATCGCGTCGCTGCTGCTGCTGCAGATCGTGATCACGCTCGCGGTCACGGGCGGGCTGACCGACCTCACCCTGCGCGACGTCGGCGTGCTGGGGCTTGCCGTCTGCCTGACCGGCAACGCCAGGCAGCGAGCCGTTCTGGCCGGGTAGAGGGTCAGTACCCGCGCCGCCGGGCCCTCGTCGGCCAGCATCCCGGTCGTGTTCGACCGCCCGTATCTGCTGATCCTGCGCGACCGGCTGACCGGCGAGCCGCTGATGCTGGCCTGGGCGGCCGATCCGGCGGCGCGCTAACCGGACCCGGCCCGCTCGCCGCGCTCCGACGGCGGCAGGTTCCAGGCGGCGATCACCGGCTCGCCGTGCTCGGTGCCGAGTTCGGACATCGTTCCGGTGCCGAGCATGAACAGCCGCCCGGAGGCCGGATCGAGCCCGAGCCAGCGCGCGGTGAGCACGCGCAGCAGGTGGCCGTGCGCGACCAGCACCACGTCGCCGCCGGCCAGCAGCGGGCGGACCCTGGCCAGGACCGCGTCGGTCCGCTCCGCGACCTGGCCGATCGTTTCGTCCGGATGCCCGGCGTCTCCCGGGACGACGCCGTCGCGCCACAGGCTCCATCCCGGCCGGCCGGCCCGGATGTCGGCCGTGGTCCGGCCCTCGTAGCCGCCGTAGTCCCACTCCTGCAGATCCTGGTCGATCCGCACGTTCGCCAGGCCGGCGAGTTCCGCGGTGCGCCGCGCCCGGTCGGCCGGGCTGGCGAACGCGGCCGCCACCGTCCGCCTGGCCAGGTCAGGGGCCAGTGCCGCGGCGGCCTTCTCGCCGTCCGGGGTCAGCGGGATATCGGTGCGCCCGGTGTGCTTGTGCTCCCGGCTCCAGGCCGTCTCGCCGTGCCGGACCAGGATCAGCTCGCCCATGTGGTCTCCCTTCCGGTCCCGCCCGGTGCCCGTTGCCAGCGCCTGACGTCAACGTGATTTTGGTCACACCGGGCAGATCGGTCGGCCGGTCCGCACCCACGCGACCGCCCGGTTGTGCAAGGTAGGAACGGTATCGCGGCCGGGTCATGGTTCCTTTTCCGCTGCCGGGGAAGGTGCTGGCCGCGGGTATCGTCCAGGGAACTTTGGCCTGACCTGGTTCGCTGGCCGATAGCCCCGCCCCCCGGAAGGTTGTCGTATGCAGGTGAGTACCCCGCCCCCCGTCCTGGTCTTCGATGCGGATGATCCCGCTCCCAGCGAACAGACGGAGGCGGCGGGGTCAGGCCAGGCACCGGCCGGCGGCCGGGGGAGCGGCCAGGCCGGGCACCGGCCGGTGACCGAGCGGATCGCCTGCTGGAGCGCCCGGCACGCGGTCCTCGCGCTGGTCGCCTGGCTGCTCATGGCGGCCGCCGCGGTGCTGGCCGGGCACCTGTTCGGCACCCAGAGCCCGCCGCAGTACGACCCGGGACCGTCGGGCACGGCCGAACGCATGCTGGACCGGCTGCATGTGGTCACGCCGCCCTCGGAAAGCGTCATCATCCAGGCCAGGACGGCCGGGCAGACCTATGCCAGCGACCCGGCCATGCGCCAGGCCACCGCCGACGTGGTCACGGCGCTGCGGGCGATGCCGGGGACGGCCGCGCAGGTCCGCTCGCCGCTCGGGCCCGGCGGCAGCCGCATGATCGCCCGCGGCGGCGGGGGAGCGCTGGTCACCTTCAACGTGGCCGGCCCGAACGGCAACGCCGACAACACGGTGCTGCACGCGGTCCGCGCGATCGCCGCGGTTCAGGCCAGGTACCCGAGCCTGACCGTAGCCGAGGCCGGCGGGGCGAGCGTGGACCGGGCGGCGAGCGCGATGATGGGCCGGGACTTCCGGCACGCCGAGTGGACCTCGGTCCCGATCACGCTGCTGCTCCTGCTGATCGTCTTCGGCGCGCTGATCGCGGCCGGCATCCCGGTGCTGCTGGCCGGGACCGCGGTCACCACGACCGTCTCGCTGCTGGCCATCCCGGGCCGGTGGCTCCCGATCGGCCCGGGCACCTCGGAGGTCGTGCTCATCATCGGGATGGCCGTCGGCGTCGACTACACGCTGTTCTACCTGCGCCGCGAACGCGAGGAACGGGCCGCCGGGGCGTCCTTCGCGGCCGCGCTGCGGACCGCGGCCGCGACCTCGGGCCGGGCGATCGTGATTTCCGGCCTGACCGTGATGATCTCGCTGGCCGGCCTGCTGTTCACCGGCATTGACATGTTCACCGGGTTCGCGATCGGCACGATCGTCGTGGTCGGGGTGGCCGTGGTCGGCTCGCTCACCGCGCTGCCGGCCATGCTGGCCCTGCTCGGCCCGTGGGCCGACCGGGCCAGGCTGCCGTTCCTCGGCAAGGCCAGGACCAGGGCGGAGCGGTCCAGGCTCTGGACCGCGCTGGTCTCCAGGGTGGTACGCCGGCCGCTGATCTGGGGCGGGATCGCCGTGGCGGCGCTCGGCGTGCTGGCCGTGCCCGCCCTGTCGATGCGGATCGGCAGCCCGGCGATTAACCTGCCGTCCAGCCTGCCGGTCGTCAGGACGCTGTCGATGATCCAGCGTGACTTCCCCGGCGGCCCGGCGCCGGCCCAGATCGTCGTGACCGGGCCCGGCGTGAACACGCCGGCCATGGGCCGCGCGGTAGCTGGCCTGACCGCGGCGGCCAGCCAGCCCGGCGGGAAGGCGCACGGCCCGGTTACCGCGCTGCCGGTCGGGAACGGCCGGGGCATGGTGATCACGGTCCCGCTGGCCGGATCGGGCCGCAACGCCACGTCGTTCCGAGCCTTGCAGGTCCTGCGCGGCCGCCTGCTGCCCGCCACGATCGGCAAGGTGGCCGGCGTGCGTTATGCGGTGACCGGCGACATTGCCAATAGCTTCGACTACCGCAGCACGCTCAGATCGGCCGCCCCGCTGGTGTTCGGCATGGTCGCGGCCCTGGCGTTCGTGGTGCTGCTGATCGCGTTCCGGTCGGTCGCGATCCCGCTGATCTCGATCGGGCTGAACCTGCTGTCGGTCGGTGCCGCCTACGGGCTCATCACGGTGATTTTCCAGGACGGGCACCTGCAGGGGCTGCTCGGCTTTACCTCATTCGGCGGCGTGATGGACTGGGTGCCGCTGTTCATGTTCGTATTCCTCTTCGGCCTGAGCATGGACTACCACGTGTTCATCCTCAGCCGGATCTCCGAACTGCGCTGCCGCGGCGCGACGACCAGGGACGCGGTGGTCGGCGGCATCTCCAACGGCGCGGGCGTGGTCACGAGCGCGGCGGTGATCATGGTCGCGGTGTTCTCGATCTTCGCGTCGCTGTCCACCATCGACCTGAAGATGATCGGGGTCGGGCTGGCCTTCGCGGTGCTGGTCGACGCGACCGTGGTGCGGGGCATCTGCGTGCCGGCCGCGCTGGCCCTGCTCGGCGACCGCAGCTGGTACCTGCCGCGCTGGCTGCGCTGGCTGCCGCGCGGCGTGCACCTGGGCTAGCCGGCCGCGGCTGCGGCGAGGTCGTGCAGGGCCCTGGCCGTCGTCAGCGAGGTCTCGGTGGCGAGCAGCCGCGGTTCCTGCTCGCCGCGCAGCACGGCCTGGATATGCCGGACCGCCCCGGTGAAGCTCGGCTCGTCGCTGCTGACCGTCCAGGCGTCTCGTCCGGCCCCCCGCGGCGCCAGCAGCCTGACCTCGTCGCCGGGCCCCGGGTGGAACGGGTTGGTCACGTGGATCTGGCCAGTCGTGCCGAGCAGCCGGGAGAACGTGTCGTAGCCGCGGCGCAGCCCGCAGGACAGCAGCAGCCGCCGGCCGCCGGCGTAGCCCAGGCTGCCCCAGGTCTCCAGATCGACCGCTGCCTCCGCCGTCGTCGCGGCCGCCCAGGCGCTCTCGTGCTCGCCGAAGAACTCCTGGGCCAGCCGGACCGGGTAGCAGCCGACGTCCCGCAGCGCGCCGCCCTGCAGGCCGGCCGACAGCCTGATGTTCTCCGGGCGGCCGACCAGGAAGTGGAAGTCGGACTGGATCTCCCGCAGCTCGCCGATCGCCCCGTCGCTGACCAGCGCCCTGAGCCGGCCCATCTGGTCGCCGAAGGGGAAGACGAACGCTTCCCACAGCAGCGTGCCGGTCCCCCGCGCGACCTCGAGCACCCGCTCGGTGTCGGGCAGCCGCCCGCAGAGCGGTTTCTCGCACAGCACCGGCTTGCCGGCCCGCAGCGCCGCGATCGTCCACTGCGCGTGCAGCGAGTTCGGCAGTGCGATGTACAGGGCGTCGATGGCGTCATCGTCGATCAGCGCCTGGTAGCCGGTGATCGCCCGGCCGATGCCGTGCTCGGCGGCGTACCCGCGGGTGCGCTCGGGGTCCCGGCCGGCCACCGCGGCCGGAATGCCGCCGACCGCGGTGACCGCGGGCAGGAACGCCGCCCTGGCAATGTTCGCGGTTCCGACGATGCCCCACCGCACCTCGCCCTGGCTCATCCGCGCGTCCCGGCCTGGCCTACGCGGAATCGGTTGCCTGCCATGTCCTCGCCCTCTCGACCTTGTGGTGGCGCCAGCACCTGGCCCGGTGCCCCGGGCCGCCCGTCTCGACCAGTTCGGTGGTCCAGCCGGTGCACTCGTGCATCGCCAGCGGACAGCGGGCACGAACCGGCAGCCGGCCGGAACGTCGATCAGGCTCGGCGGGGAGCCGGGAATGCTGTGCAGCGGCCCGCGCTGCTCGGCCTGGGGCACCCCCTCGAGCAGCGCCCTGGTATACGGGTGCGACGGCGCGGTGATGATCGTCGCGGTGTCGCCCTCCTCGACCACCTGGCCGCCGTACATGACGATAACCCGGTCGCAGACCTCGGTGATGACGGCCAGGTCGTGGCTGACCAGGATCATGCTCATGCCGGTGTCCCGCTGCAGCTCGAGCAGCAGGCTCAGGATCTGGTCCTGGATGATCAGGTCGAGCGAGGTGGTCGGCTCGTCGGCGAGCAGCAGCCGGGGCGAGGACGCCAGCGCGATCGCGATGAGTGCTCGCTGCAGCATGCCCCCGCTGAACTGGAACGGGTAGTCCCGCATCCGGCTGGCCGGCGCCGGGATGCCGACCCTGGTCAGCAGTTCCACGCGCGGTTCCTGGCCTGCGGCCTGGACAGCGTCGCGTGCGCGGTGACCGCCTCGGTGACCTGATCGCCGATCGTGCGGACCGGGTTCAGCGCGGTCATCGGATCCTGGAAGATCATCGCGAGCTGAGTGCCGCGCAGCCGCTGCAGGTCGCGCGGGGCCAGGTCCAGTATGTTCCCCGGGCCGCGCGGGTGGTAGATCACCTCGCCCGCGCTGTAGGCGGTGCGGGCCGGCATCAGGCCCATGATCGTCCGGCAGGTGACGGTCTTGCCGCAGCCGCTTTCGCCGACGATGCCGAGCACCTCGGCCTCGCCGACGGTGAACGAGACCCCGTCCACCGCGCGCACCTAGGCGGGTACGCCGGTCTGGGCTAGATCTGCACGGGTTGCGGCCGGCCTGGCCGGCCGTGACACACTCGGCCCGGAGCGCGGCGCGCCCTTACGTGCGTGGAGGTGGCGGTGGCACTGTTCAGCGGGGTCGGGGTCGCGCTGGTCACGATCTTCGACCGGGCGGGCGAGATTGACGGGCGGGCGACGGCCGCGCATGCGGCCGACCTGGCCGCCCGCGGCATGCGAGCCGTGCTCGTGGCCGGGACGACCGGCGAAGCTGCCACGCTGACCGCAAGCGAGCGCGGGCGGCTGATCGGCGCGGTCCGCTCCGCCGTGCCGGCCGAGGTCCCGGTGCTGGCCGGCACCGGGGCGGCGACCGGGGACGAGGCGACCGCCCTGACCGAGAGGGCGGCCGACGCGGGCGCCGACGCCATCCTGGCCTACCCGCCGCCGGGATCCGACGATGTGTCCGGATTCTTCGCCGCCGTGGCCAAGGCGGCCGCGGGCCAGCCGGTGCTGGCCTATCACGTGCCGTGGATCTCGGCTCCCGGCGTGCCGGTGCAGGCGCTGCCCGGCTTGCCGGTCGCGGGGATCAAGGACTCATCCGGCAGCGCGGACCGCCTGCTCGACGAGCTGTCCAGCTACGACGGCGCCGTCTACGTCGGCTCGTCGGCCCTGCTGGCGCTGGCCGGGCCGATGGGCGGGGCGGGCGCGATCCTCGCCCTGGCCAACGTCGAGCCCGAGGCGTGCTGCCGGGCCTTCGCCGGCGACGCGGCCGCCCAGCGCGGCCTGGCCCGCGCCCACCTGCGGGTACGCGCGGGCGGCCCGGCCGAGCTGAAGCGGATGCTCGCCGGGAGCCGCGGCTGCAGCCCGGTGAGCCGCGTCACCTAGAGCTCAGCACCGGCGCCGCCGGAACCCCGCACCAGAGCCGCCGGGACCCACGACGGAAGGAGCGGTCCATGACCAGCTTGCAGCACGGCATCGCGGCGCCGAATTTCGGCACCGACCCGGCCGCCCTCATCGACCTGGGCGTCGCAGCCGAGCACGCCGGGTTTGACGGGTACTTCCTGTGGGACCACATCGTGTTCTCCAACTCGGGCGAAGGACCGCCGATCCTCGATCCCTGGGCCGTGCTCGCCGTGGTCGCGGCCAGGACCAGCCGGATCAAGCTCGGCACGGTGGTGACCCCGGTCCCGCGCCGTCGGCCATGGCAGCTGGCCAGGATGACGACGACGCTGGACCGGCTCAGCGGCGGCCGCCTTGTGCTGGGGGTCGGCATCGGCTCGCCCGCCTACGGGGATTTCGGCATCTTCCACGAGCCGTCGGGTGACCGCGAGCGGGCCGAACTGCTCGACGAAGGCCTGGACGTGCTCGCGGGGCTGTGGACCGCCGAGCCATTTGCCTACTCGGGCAAGCACCTGACCGTGGACCCGGTGCGGTTCACGCCTGCCCCGGTCCAGCGGCCGCGCATCCCGGTCTGGGTGGCGGGCGTGCTGCCCGCGCCGGGCCCGATCGCCCGCGCGGCCCGGTGGGACGGCTTCGTGCCGATCAGATGGGCCGACTGCGGCCTGGTCAGGCCCGATCCCGCCGACATCGCGCAGGTCAGCGCCCAGATCGCGGCCCAGCGCGGTAACCTGGACGGCTACGACATGGTGGTCTGGGCCGAGGTCGCGGACGACCTCGATGCGCAAGCTGGCCTGTTCGCCGAGTACCGCCAGGCCGGCGCGACCTGGTGGATCGAGACCGCCCGCCCGGCCGGGGACTGGTGGGCCGGCATTCAGCAGCGCGTCGCGGACGGCCGGCGCTAGGGAGCGCGGCCAGCGGCGCCCGGGTTAGCGCGCGGCGTCCGGGTTAGCGCGCGGCACCGGGGTTAGCGTGCGGCGCCCGGGTCAGCGCGCGGCGACCGCGGCGACGGCGCCGAGGAGCGCGAGCAGGATTGTGATCGTGGCCAGAGCCCCGTGCGCGGCGATCAGCAGGACCGGCGGACTAGCCCGGCCCGGCCGCCTGGCCGCCCGCGTCCCCGTCCCGGCCGCGAGCCTGGTG
>JBPCKO010000292.1:0-4269 GCA_051004215.1 Streptosporangiaceae bacterium
GCGGCTCCGCCCGCAGCGCCCCGGCGTCGGTCAGCGCGATCGCCAGCTCGCCCGCCAGGGTCGGGTGGAACGGCGCCCGGCCGTGCAGCCCCTGCACATAGGGCACCGGATCGCAGAGCGCGTGGCCGGTGAAGTCGGGCCGCACCGCGATCAGCCCGGTGGCCCTGGCCCCGTTGGCAAGCACGTTATTGAGCGCGTCAAGCAGCTTGATCAGCGACTGTTCCTTGGCCGGGGTCAGGCCGACCTGGTCCAGGCACGGCCGGCTGGTGTCGAACGGGTTGTAGTACAGGTTCACCAGCACGGTGGGGTGCGAGGGGAGCGCCGCGAGGCGGCGCAGCAGCTGGTAGTAGCCCACCGCGAAGGTGTTGAGCTGCTGCTGGAAGTACGCCGTGGACGGCTGGTTGTCGCAGCTCGGCGTCACCGCGCAGAGCTCGAGCAGAGCCGACCAGCCCAGGTCATCGGCACCGACGCTGACGATCACGTAGCTGGCCCTGGTGGCCCGCTTGGCCACCGCGAACTGGGGCGGCGCGGTCACCCGGCCGAGCGGCTGCGGCCCGAGGATGCCGACCGGAATCGTCGCGCTGCTGCAGGCCAGGTTCAGCACCTGCCAGTTGTTGATCTGGCTGAGATCGACCGCGTAGGTGTCGGCGCTGCGCGCGCAGGCCCGGGCCAGCGCAGTCGGATGCGGCGGGTCAGGATTGCCAATGCCGGCCGCGGTCGAGTCCCCCATCACGACGACCTGCACCTGCGGTTTCGCCGGGCCCGGGGCCCTGGGCACGGCGGGCAGCGGCGCCGGGCCGGCCAGCGCGGTGATCGAGGTGACGTGCCGCAGCCGGGCCGGGGCGGTGTAGGCGGTCGTCATGATGCCGCCGATGTTGACCGCCTCGGTCAGGACCAGCCCGGTGGCCAGCAGGATCAGCGTGCCCTTGCGCGGCAGCCGGAGCCAGCCCGCCAGCGCGCCGGTCAGCAGCACCGCGCAGCCGGCCGTGATCACGATCTCCCAGCCGAAATAGCGCTGCCAGCCCGAGGCCAGCGCGCGGCCGATCTGCCGGGCCGGATCGGCCCCGCCAGGCGCGAACGCGGTCGCGAGCTGGCGGCCCAGCGTGATCTCGGTCAGCGCGAGCCTGGGCCGCACCGGCCCGGCGAACCGCATCGTGGTCGGCAGCCGCTGGCCGAACAGGTCGAGCTCGCCGGGACCCGACCAGCTGACCGAGGGCGCCGCCGCCCCGACTCCGACCGTCTGTCCGGCCAGCGTCACCTGCTGCATCGGCGTCACCAGCAGCGCCACCGAGATCGAGACTGCGGCCACCACGACCACGCCCGCGATCCAGGCGAGCCTGATATGGATGCGGCGCGCGAACCTTCTCATACCCAAGCCATTGTCGTGCCCCCGATCGGGCGCCGAAACCATCGGCGCCCGATCACCAGCTGGAGTCGGAGGCGGTAGCCGGTGCCTGCCGTAGGGTCATGGGATGGCGGAGACGACGACAGCGGGGGAAAAGCGGTGAAGGCATTCGCGTCCTCGGCCGACCTGGCCGAGAAGGAACAGCGCTTCGAGGTGCTCGGCGACGGGGTCTACGCGCTCACCGCCGAGGGCGACCCCAACGTCGGCGCGATCGAGGGCGAGGACTTCGTCGTCTGCATCGAGGCAATGGCCACCCCGGTGGCGGCCCGCGGCTGGCTGGACCAGCTGCGCGAGCACACGGCCAAGCCGGTCAGGTACCTGGTGCTGTCGCACTACCACGCGGTCCGGGTGCTCGGCGCGAGCGCGTTCGGTGCCGACGTGGTCGTGGCCCACGACAACACCAGGGCCCTGATCGCCGAGCGCGGCCGCCAGGACTGGGACTCCGAGCTCGGCCGGATGCCGCGGTTGTTCCGCGACCCGGCCTCGATTCCCGGCCTGACCTGGCCGACGCTCACGTTTTCTGGCCGGCTGACCATCCAGCTCGGCGGCGACCGCGGCGAGCTGGTGCTGGCCTACTGCGGGCGCGGTCACACCGAGGGCGACATCGTGGCCTGGCTGCCCCGGCAGCGGATCCTGTTCGCCGGCGACCTGGTCGAGGCCCAGGCCGCGCTGTACACCGGGGACGCGTTCCACCGCGAGTGGGCCGGGGGCACGCTGGACGCGGTCGGCGCGCTCGGGGCCGAGGCGCTGATCGGCGGGCGGGGCCCGGCGGCCCGCGGCCGGGCGGCCGTCGATGCCGCCATCGGCCAGACCCGTGACTTCCTGGCCACCATGCTCGCCCAGGTCGGCGGCGTGCACGCGGCCGGCGGCACCCTGAAGGAGGCGTTCTCGGCCGCCCATCAGACCCTGGCCCCGCGCTATGGCAAGTGGCCGATCTTCGAGCACTGCATGCCGTTCAACGTGTCCCGGCTCTGGGATGAGCTGTCCGGGATCGAGCGCCCGGTGATCTGGACCGCGGAACGGGACCGCGAAGTCTGGGATCAGCTGCAGGCCTGAGCCATGCGGGCCAGCGACCAGGATCCGGTGCTGATCGCCGGGGCCGGCCCGGTGGGCCTGCTCACGGCGCTGCTGCTGGCCCGCTGGGAGATCCCGTCCGTCGTGCTGGAGGCGGCGCCCGCGCATCCGGGCACCGGCTCGCGCGCGATCTGCTTCCAGCGTGACGTGCTGGACATCTTTGACCGGGCCGGGTGCGCCGGGCCGATGATGGCCGAAGGCGTCACCTGGACCACCGGCCGGACCTATTACCGGGACGCCGAGTTGTTCTCGGTCACGTTCGGCGCACCGGGCGACGGCGCCCTGCCGCCGTGGATCAACATTTCTCAGGCCAGCGTGGAACGCTACCTGCTGGACCGGGTATCGGCCGAGCAGCTCGTCGACCTGCGCTTCGGCCAGCCGGTGACCGGGGTCCGGCCGGACGAGGACGGAGTGACGGTCAGGACCGGCGACGGGCCGGACGCGGTCACCGCCCGCGGCAGCCACCTGGTCGGGGCGGACGGGTCCCGCAGCGCGGTGCGGCGGCTGCTGAGCATCGGCTTTCCCGGCCGTTCCTTCGAGGATCAGTTCCTGATCTGCGACATCCGCGCGGACCTGCCGTTCCCGAGCGAACGGCGGTTCTTCTTCGACCCGGCCTGGAATCCGGGCCGCCAGGTCCTCGTGCACCAGTGCCCGGGCGGCGTGTGGCGGATCGACTGGCAGGTGCCGGCCGGCTTCGACCTGGCCGCCGAGCGGGCATCGGGCGGCCTGACCGCCCGGGTGCGGCAGGTCACCGGGGACCGGCCGCATGAGATCGTCTGGGCGACCGCGTACCGGTTTCACGAGCGGGTCGCGGAGACCTTCGCCGCCGGGCGGGTGTTCCTGGCCGGCGACGCCGCCCACCTGTACGCGCCGTTCGGGGCCCGCGGCCTGAACTCGGGCGCGCAGGACGCCGACAACCTGGCCTGGAAACTCGCCTTCGTCCGCCGGGGGTGGGCAACGCCCGGGATGCTCGCCAGCTACGCGACCGAGCGGGCCGCCGCGGCGCAGGAGAATCTGCGGGTGACGAGCCGGACGATGGAGTTTCTCGTGCCGCCGACGCCGGCCTTGCGCGGGCGCCGGGCCGACATCCTGGACCGGGCCCTGACCGATCCGGCGGCCCGGGCGCTGATCGACTCGGGCAAGCTCGCCGAGCCGTTCTGGTACACCGCGAGCCCGCTGACGACACCCGGAGCCACGCCGGCCGGGTTCCCGGTCGCCCCCGGCGCGGCCAGGCCGCCTGTGCCCGGGGTGATCTGCCCCGACGCCCCTTACGTCGCGGACGGTCAGGTCCGCCGCCTGCGGCAGTTGGTCGGCGGGGCGTTCGTGCTGATGACCGAGCAGCCGGCGACCGCGGAGACGGCGCTGCGGGCGGGCCGGGACGCGACCGCGGCGCCCCTCGTCGCCTGGGCGCTGGCCGGCCTCGACCGGACCGGGGCGCTGCGGGCGGCGCTGGCCGCGACGGACACCAGCGTGCACGTTGTCCGCCCGGACGGTCACCTGGCCGCGGTGTTGCCCAGGCTCGAGCCCGGTGCCCTGGAGCGGGCGCTGGCCAGGGCGACCGGGGCGCCCCGGTGACCCCGCCCGGGCTCGGCGAACCGGGCCGGCGGCCGCTGCTTCCGTCCTGGGCGACGTCGTCCAGGCCCGCCACCTCCGGTAGCGCGGCCAGACCGGGCAGCAGGCGCCTGGCCGCTTCCAGTTCGGTGTCCAGGGCCCGGTCGGCCGTGCCGGGCGGCAGCGCGGACACCGCCGCGCCGAACGCGCCGGCCAGGCCCGGCTGGTGCGGCCCGGCA
>JBPCKO010000293.1:0-9509 GCA_051004215.1 Streptosporangiaceae bacterium
GGCCGGGCGGGCCGGGCGGGCCGGGCGGGCCGGGCGGGCCGGGCGGGCCGAGCGGACTGAGCGGACTGGGGGAGCCGGGCGGGCCGAGCGGACTGAGCGGACTGAGGGGCCCAGGCGAGCCGGGCGGGCCGAGCGGACTGAGGGGCCCAGGCGAGCCGGGCGGGCCGGACGGGCCTAGCGGACTGAGCGGACCGGGCATCCCGGGCGTCCGGCCGAAGCTGGCGACCCGGGCGCGGATGACGGTGGTGCGCGTCTGGCGCTCCTGGTTCCCCAAGACCCGGCCCACGCCGCCGGCTCCGTAACGGCAGGCACCGACGGTAAGCATCGGTTGCCGATAGATCGGTTTCCGAGCTAACCTGCCGTCATGACGCTGGCCCGGACCTGGCTCTGGCTGACCGCCGGTCTCACCGCCGCCGCGCTGATCAGCGCGATCGTCCTCGCGCCGCCGGCCGGCGCCCCGCCGGTCAGAGCGCTGACCTGGTTGTTGTTCACCGGGTCCTCAGTTCATATCGCGTCGACCGGCTACTTGTTCACCGTTCCGGCCGTGCGCGAGTACGCCCGGGCCCATCCGGTGCGATGCCGGCTCGGCCCGGCCGCGCTGGGCGGCGGTACCGCCATCGCGGCGTCGCTTATCCGCCCGGCCGCGTTTCAGTGGCTGCTGCTGCCCTACTTCGGCTGGCAGTTCTATCACTATCAGAAGCAGAACCTCGGCCTGGCCGCGCTCGCCGCCGCCGCCGGGCGAGTGCGCCCCCTGACCAGCGCCGAGCGGTGGCCCTTGCTGGCGGCCGGCTGGTCGGCGGTCGGTGCCGTGGTCGCCCGGCCCGGCCGGCTCGGGCTGCGGGTGACGATGCCGGTCTCTTACCCGCTCTCCTGGGTCGCGCTGGCCGCCTACGTGATCGCCACGGCGGCCGGGCTGGCTGCTCTGGCCCGGCGCCCGGCCAGTGAACGCGGGCCGGGGTTCAGCGTCATCTACCTGCTCTCGCTGGCCTTCTCACTGCCGGTCTTCGCGTTCACCTCCCCCTACGCCGCGATAGGCGGCCTGACCGTGGCCCATGGCCTGCAGTACCTGCTGCTCGTCGGGCTGGTCGCGTCCGGGCCGGCCCGGCCCGGGCGCACGCTGCGGCTACTCGCGCTGGCCAACGTCGCACTGATCGGCAGCGCCGCGCTGAGCGCCGTTTCGCACCTGCACAACGCGGCCGCACCGGGGCGGATGCTGTTCGGCGCCTACCTCGGCGTGGTGATGACTCACTTCGTGATCGACGCCGGGCTGTGGCGGATGCGCGACCCGCTGGCCCGCGCGTTCCTGACCGCGCACCTGAATTTCTTGCGGCCGCCGGCCAGTGAGCTGGACGGCACCCGTGCTCGACCGCGTCCGGGGGCCAGCCGGGCATAGGGGTGAAGACCAGGGATTTCCCGGATGTCGCCAGCTGGCCGGCTGGCCAGCATGGAAGTGATCACCTGATCGTCCGACAGCGGGAGGAATATCCATGGCCAGTAAAGCGCCCGGCGGCGCTGCCACGAGCACGCGCGGGCCGGAACCCGGCGATCCCGGCGGCACGTGCCCCGATGCCGGCATCCAGCCCGGCGAGCCGGAGCCAGCCGCAGGCGGCTCCGTCGCCCTGACCTATCAGGGCCGCCACCGGCGGCGCGGGGCTCGCCCGCTCCAGCTCAAGTTGACGGCGAGCCCGCGGTCCCCCATTGCGCTCGGCCAAGCCGGTTGCGCGAGGTAACTCCGAGTTTGGTGAAGATCATGTGGTGTCGGCCAAGCTCAGCTTCGGGCGCCTGCTCGACTTCGGGCTGATCGAGCGAGAGTCGGCCAGCTTTACGAATGGTCAGCCCTTCTGATGGCCAGGCTACCGATCCATCGTTATCCGATATAGAGTGATCGCCATGACTTCCGAAGACGGGTCCCGCCGGCCGCAGACCGCGCCCGACGCGGCCGGTGCGCTGGAGACGCTGGGCCGCTCCTCCGGGCCGGCCAGCCTGATCTTGTCCAGCCTCGCCGACGGCGCCAAGCACGGTTACGCGCTGACCAAGGACATCGAGTCCTTCGCCGGAGTCCGGCTCGCGCCGGGCACCTTGTACGAGGCGCTCAGCCGGCTCGAGTCGCACGGAATGATCGAGGCGGTCGAGAGTCACGATCGCCGCCGCCCGTACCGGCTCACCGCCACCGGCGCGGCGGCACTGGAGACCTACCTGCAAGCTCAGCGGACCGCCACCGAGGTAGGCCTGCGGCGCCTGTCGGCCGGCTGGGCCCCGGCATGACCGCCGCCGAGGGACCGGCCCCGCCCGGCCGCCGCTGGCTGCTCGCCTGTTACCCGCGCTCCTGGCGGCAGCGGTACGGCCAGGAGTTCGCCGAATTGCTGATCGCCGAGCAGGCCGAACGCGGCCGGTCCTGGCGCCACGACGCCGACATCGCGGCGGCCGGGCTGCGGGCCAGGCTGGCCAGCGCCGGCCTCGGCGGCCATCCGCTCGACCCCGCGGCGGCGGCCAGGGCGGGGCTGGCGACGATCGCGGTCAGCCTGTCGGCCGCCGCCATCGCGGGCGCCGCGGTCTGGTCCCGGCTGGCCATCGGGCTGCAGTGGTCCTCGCCCGGCACTCCCGGCCTGGTCGAAGCGATGGACTTGATATCGGCCGCGCTCGCCCTGATCGCCGTGTCCACCCTCCTGGCCGCCGCGCCGGTGGTACGAGCGGGTGTCCTGGCGATCGCCCGGGGGCAGGCGCGGGCGCTGCGCCGTCCCGTCGGGCTGATCGCGGCCGGCGCCGGCGTGCTGATCATCGGCGGCCGGCACTTCCAGAACGGCTGGCCCGGCACCGGCGGGCACCTGCTCATACAGCACGGGATGGTGCCGGGCGGTCTCGCGGCCTTCGGCTGGGCCGCCACCATGTGGGTGACGTCGTACTGGGCTCACCCCGGTGCCCTGGCCGCCTTCCCGCCCGGGCAGGTCGCCTGGATGGCGGTCAGTCCGGCCGCCACCGGCTGCCTGGTCGCCGGGGCCGGGGCAGACCAGGTGCCGCTGCTGCGGGCCGGGCTCATCGGCCAGGCCAGCCTGGCCGTCCTCGCCCTCGCGGCGATCGCCGGGGCGTGCGCGACCCGTCAGTCCTGGGCGGCCAGCCGCGCGCTGGCCGGAACCTCCGCGCGGTGACCGCCAGCAGGCTCAGCCGCCGGCGCGTGCTCGGCGCCGGGTTCGGCGGCCTGGCCGGACTGGCCGTGCTCGGCGCGGGCGGAGCCGAACTCGTGGATCATGGCGTGCTGCCGGGCAAGACCGTGCTCGACCGGCTCGACGGGGCGTGCTCGGTGCCCGCGCCAGCGCTCCGCTTCGGCCGGCCGGGACCGTCGATCGGGGGAACGTTCTACTCCAGGGCCAGGCAGCGCGAGGTCGGCTACTCGATCACCTACCCGCCTGGTCACCGGCCGGGCAGCGACCTCCCGCTGGTCATCGCCCTGCACGGGTACGGCGGCAGTCACTCCAGCGAGTTCGGCCGCCTCGGCCCGGCCAGGACGCTGGCCATGCGCCTCGCGGGGCGGCCGCTGCCGCCGATGGCGCTGGCGGCCGCCGACGGCGGCGGCGGGTACTGGAACCCGCACCCGCATGACGACCCGATGGGCATGGTGGTGGACGAGCTGATCCCGCGCTGCCAGCGCCTCGGGCTCGGGCTCGGCCATCGCCGCGTCGGCACGTTCGGCCTCTCGATGGGCGGGTACGGCGCGCTGCTGCTGGCCGAGCAGTACCCGGACGTCTTCGGCGCCGCCGCAGCCGTCAGCCCGGCCATCTGGACCAGCTACGCCCAGGCCAGGGCGGTGAACCCGGGCGCCTATGCGTCGGCCGCCGCGTTCCGGGCCGCCGACGCGGTGACGCACGCGGGCGCGCTGGCCGACGTCGCGGTGCGGGTGGCGGCCGGCGTCAGCGACCCGTTCTACCCCGGGGTCCGGGCTCTCGCCGCGCGCCTGCCGGGCACGGCCGTGGTCTACTTCGGGCCCGGCTGCCATACCGGCTCGTTCTTCGACGCCCAGCTGCCGCCGTCCCTGTACTTCCTGGCCGCGCACCTGTAGCCGCGGCAGGCTACGGCCGGGCGAGCAGGAGTTCCGCTATCTGGGCGGCATTCAAGGCCGCCCCCTTGCGCAGGTTGTCGCCGGACACGAATAGCTCAAGGGCCCGCGGATCGTCCTGGCCGCGCCGGATCCGGCCGACCAGCGTCGGGTCGGTCCCGGCGACGTCGGCCGGCATCGGGAACTCACCGGCCTCTGGCCGGTCGGCCACGGTGATGCCCGGCGCCTCGCTCAGCAGCTTGCGCGCCATCTCGGCATCGACCTCGGCGTCGAACACGGCATGCAAGGCCAGCGAGTGACCGGTGATGACCGGGACCCGCACGCAGGTCGCCGAGATGCGCAGGTCGGGCTGGCCGAGAATTTTGCGGGTCTCGTTCCTGATCTTCAGCTCCTCCGACGACCAGCCGTCGGGGCGCAGCGAGCCGGCCCACGGGATCACGTTCAGCGCGAGCGGGGCGCCGAACGGGCCGGCGTCGGGAACGGCCGCCCGCAGGTCGCCGGGACGCTGGCCGAGCGTGCGGTTCCCGGCGACCGCGGCGATCTGGTCGTACAGCGCGTCGGTGCCGGCCTGCCCGGCCCCGGACGCGGCCTGGTAGGAAGCGGCGATCAGCTCGCGCAGCCGGTAGGCCTGATGCAGCACCCCGATCGCCACGATCAGCGACAAGGTCGTGCAGTTGGGCACGGCGATGATTCCCTTCGGGCGCCGGAAAGCCTCGTCGGGGTTGACCTCGGGCACCACTAGCGGCACGCCGGGGTGCATGCGGAATGCGCCTGATTTGTCGATCACGACCACGCCGTGCCCGGCGGCCACCGGAGCCCAGGCCTCGGACACCTCGTCGGGAACGTCGAACATGGCGATATCCACGCCGCGGAACGCCTCGGCCGTCAGTTCCCTGACCGCCACCTGCTCGCCGCGGACCGGCAGCCGGCGGCCCGCCGACCGGGCCGACGCGATCAGCCGGATCTCACCCCAGATATCGGGCCTGGTCGACACCACGTCCCGCATGACGGTCCCGACCGCACCGGTCGCGCCGACGATGGCCAGGACCGGCCGCTTGCCGTCGCGGCCGGTCACGCCGCCGGCAATCGAGATCGCGGTCACCGCCCGGTCCCGCCGTACACGACCGCCTCGGCCTGGCCGTCCTCCAGGCCGAACGCCCGGTGGGTGGCGGTCACGGCGGTGTCCAGGTCGGCCGCGTCGACCACGGCCGAGATCCGGATCTCGGAGGTCGAGATCATCCGGATGTTGACCCCGGAATCCGCCAGCGCGCCGAAGAAGTCCGCGCTCACGCCCGGGTGCGACCGCATCCCCGCGCCGATCAGCGAGACCTTGCCGATCCGGTCGTCGAAGACCAGGGAGTCGAAGCCGACCTCGTCCTGCACGGCCCGCAACGCGGCCATCGCCGCCTGCCCGTCCTGGCGCGGCAGGGTGAACGAGATGTCCGCCTGCCCGGTCGACCGGGACGTGCTCTGGACGATCATGTCGATGTTGATGCCGGTGCCGGCCACGACGCGGAAGATCTTGGCGGCGACGCCGACCTTGTCGGGGATCCCGGACACCGTGATCGTGGCCTCACTCCGGTCGTGCGCGACCCCGGTGATGATCGGCTGATCCATCTCGCTCTCCTGCGCTCGCGGGCCTGCCGGGGCGGTGACCCAGGTCCCGTCCCGGTTACTGAACGACGACCTGACGTGGATCGGCATCTGGTAGTGCCGCGCGTACTCCACGCACCGCAGCATCAGCACCTTGGCGCCGCAGGCGGCCATCTCCAGCATTTCCTCGTAACTGATCTGCGGGATTCTGCGGGCCCCGGGCACGATCCTCGGATCGGCGGTGAACACCCCGTCGACGTCGGTGTAGATCTCGCAGCAGCCAGCCCCGAGCGCGGCGGCCAGGGCCACGGCCGTGGTGTCCGAGCCGCCCCGGCCGAGCGTGGTGATGTCCTTGCTGTCCTGCGACACGCCCTGGAATCCGGCCACGATCGGGATAGCCCCGTCGGCGAGGGCGGCGCTGATCCGCCCAGGCGTTACGTCGATGATCCTGGCCTTGCCGTGGGCCGAGTCGGTGATCACCCCGGCCTGGGAGCCGGTGAACGAGCGGGCCTCGGAACCGAGGTTGGCGATCGCCATCGCGACCAGGGCCATGGAGATCCGCTCGCCCGCGGTCAGCAGCATGTCCAGCTCTCGGCCGGGCGGCAGCGGGCTGACGTTGAGGGCCAGGTCCTGCAGTTCGTCGGTCGTGTCCCCCATCGCCGACACCACGACCACGACCCCGTGCCCGGCCTTGCGGGTCGCGACGATGCGCTGAGCGACCCGCTTGATCCCGTCCGCGTCGGCCAGCGACGAGCCGCCGTACTTCTGCACGATCAGGTTCACGGGTGCCGCTCCTCGCGAATTACCATGCCGCCACTATATCGATCTCCGATACATCGGCACGGCGGTGTTCGGCTAGCCCGGACGGCGGTCCCCGAGTCTACCCAGCCTGATCAGCGCGTTTGTCGCGCCGCGATTACTGGGGGATTTCTTCCTCGGCCACGTCCAGCCGGGCATGGGCCACGACCGCGTGCAGCGCGCGCATGGCCGCGCCGCCGTGCGTGCCCCACTGGTTCACGTACGAGTACTGCCACCACCACAGCGCCTCGGCCGTCCGCCCGGCCTGATAGTGCCGGAGCCCGTGAATCAGGTCGGCCGCGATCGCGGTCAGGTCGTCGGAGAGCCGGAACGCGGTCGGCTGGCCGTCCCGGTACGGATCGAACAGCTCGGCGTACTCGTCGCACGCGGCCAGCCGGCCGGCCAGCCCGGTCCGCAGCTCGTCCAGGTCGGGGTCGGCGCCGACGTCGGGCTCGGCGTTCCCTGACGGGATCACGTCCCGGCTCGCGCCGAGCTGCGCGCCGGCCAGCATCACCTGCGAGACCTCGAGCAGCAGCAGCGGCACGACCTCGTCGCCGCCCTCGCCGCGGCCGAGTGCGGCCATCGCGTCCAGGAAGTTCCCGGCGTGCCCGGCGACCTGGTCGGCCAGGCCGCGCCAGTCGCCGCCCGCCTCCTTGGGCGCCTGCGGCTTGCCGTTCTCGCGCGGCCTGGTTCCCGCTCCGGCGACCCGGCTTTGGTCAGACATTGAGCGACCGCCGTCCCTCGAACGCCCGGCCCAGCGTGACCTCGTCGGCGTACTCCAGGTCACCTCCGACCGGCAGCCCGCTGGCCGGGCGGGTGACCGTCAGGCCGAGCGGCTTGACCAGCCTGGCCAGGTACGTCGCGGTCGCCTCGCCTTCTAGGTTCGGGTCCGTGGCCAGGATCAGCTCGCTGATCTCGCCATCCCTCAGCCGGGCCATGAGCTCGGAGATCCGCAGGTCCTCTGGCCCGATGCCATCCATCGGGCTGATCGCGCCGCCGAGCACGTGATAACGCCCCCGGTACTCGCGGATCTTCTCGATCGCCGCCACGTCCTTGGGTTCCTCCACTACGCAGATCACCGAGGGGTCCCGGCGAACGTCCATGCAGATCCGGCACTCGTCATTCTCGGCCACGTTGCCGCACGTGCGGCAGAACTTGACCTTCTCGATGACATCGAACAGCGTCGTCGCGAGCCTGCGCAGGTCCTCGGGGTTGGCTGTGAGCAGGTGAAACGCGATCCGCTGGGCGCCCTTGGGGCCGACCCCGGGAAGCTGGCCCAGCTCGTCGATCAGGTCCTGGACGATGCCCTCGTACACCTCAGTCCTCGCCGTGACCGGCCGGGCCGGCCTGATCGCCGGGGTGCCCGGAGCCGCCGGGCGGTCCCGGCGGCTGAGGCTGCCCGGGCGTGGCCGGCGGCTGGCCTGGTGCGGCGGGCGGCTGGCCTGGTACGGCGGGCGGCTGACCAGGTACGGCGGGCGGCTGACCAGGCAAGCCGGCCAGCCCGGGGATGCCCGGCAGGCCGGGCAGGGCGCCCTCTGACCCGGGGGGCCCGCCGAGCCCGCCGGCCAGCGGGCCCATCATGTCGGCCTGGACGTCGGCCAGCGCGGTGTACGCGTCCCGGGCGGCCGCCAGGATCAGGTCCTCCAGGGTCGACGCCGTCTCGGCCGGGTCGCCGGCATCGATCGCCTCGGCCGAGATGGACACGTCGATGAGCTCACCCTGGCCGCTGATCGTGACCTTGACCACGCCGCCCCCGGCGCTCCCCTCGATCTCGGTCTCGGCCAGTTGCTGCTGCGCGTTCATCAGCTGGCTCTGCACCTGCGCCGCCGCGGCGAATAGCTGCTGCATGTCGAGCCCACCGGGTTCCATGCGCGTTCACCTGCTTCCTCACATCGACTGGCGCCGCGAGTTCCTGGCTTGCGGTGGCGTCGCCTGACCGGTCGCACCAGGACCTCCTGAGAGCCTACGGCCTGCCCGCGTCCAGGGCACCCCCGCGGCGCGCGGCGAGCCAGCTACGACCCGCTGATCTCCTCGATCACCTGGCCGCCCAGTTCCCGCACGATCAGGTCGGTGCCGGTCAGCTCGACGCCAGGACCTGGCGGCTCGGAGTCGGTCTGCAAGCGCGGGTCGTCGCCGAGCGGACTCGCGCCGCGCTGGCAGGAGCCGCTGCCACCCCGGCCGGCCGCGTCCGCGAGCGCCGCGCGGGCGGCGGCCGCCCCGGTCGACTGGGTTCGGCGGCTGGCGGCGGATCCCGGTGCCGACTCCGGGTCGGGTTCCGGCCCGCTGCGACCCGTGGCGGTACCGGACCTCCCGGAATCCGGGCCCGCTGCATGGCCGGTGCGGTCCGCGGCGGAGGCGGGCCGCCCAGAGGGTGCGCCCGCTCCCTGGCCGGTGCTGGCCGCCGCGGACGTCGACTGGCCAGAGCGTGCGACCGCTCCCCGGCTGGTGCTGGCCGCCGCAGACGTCGACCGGGCAGAGCCTGCGATCGCTCCCCGGCTGGTGCGGTCCGCGGCCGCGGCCGGGTTGACCGCCCCGGTCCTGGCCTGACTGTCGCTGTAGGTTTCGCCCCGGGCCGCGGCGGCGGCGGCGGGCTCGTCCTCGGAGGTGCCGCCCGCCGTAGCGGGCCCGGCCTGGTCGTCATCGCCTGGCGCCGCGCGGTCGCGCCCGCGTTCGTGGCCTGATCCGCCGCCCGGCGCCGCAACGCTATCGGGGCCGTCATCGCGGCCGCCCGGAACAGGGCGGCCGCCTCCTCTCCCGGCGCCAGGCTGGACGATCGCCCGGATGACCGGCCGCACCCCGAACATCGACTGGAGCACGTCGGCGAGGTAGCCGTCGCTGCCGCTGCTGGCGAAGCCCTTGGCGTTCCCCTCGGAGTCGAACGCCATGGTCAGCACGTTCCCCTCGATATCGGCGACGCTGGCGAAGCTGCTGAGCAGGATCCAGGCCGTTCGCCTGATGTCCCGCACCGTCTCCAGTACCTCGGGCCAGCGCTCGCGCAGCGCCGCGGCCGTCAGCGCGCTACCGGCGGCCGGTCCTGGCTGGCTGGCCGAGCTGACCTCGGCCGGCC
>JBPCKO010000294.1:0-2630 GCA_051004215.1 Streptosporangiaceae bacterium
GGTGACGACAGCGCGCGGGCCGAGCTGGTCGAGCGGATCTACGAGCCCCTGCACCGCGGCGGTGCCGCGCTGCTCGACACGGTCATTACCTATCTGGAACAAGGAAATTCCCTGGAGGCGACCGCGCGGATGCTGTTCGTGCATCCGAACACGGTCCGCTACCGGCTGCGACGAGCGTCCGAGCTGACCGGGTACAACCCGGGCGATGGCCGCGGCGGATTCGTGGTCTGGCTCGCCATCGTCTACGGCCGGCTCGAGGGGCAGCGAACCTAGTTTGTAGAATACCTACATCGATCAGGCGGAAAAGTTCGTAGCCTCCTCTATTCGTATGGCGGACTCCTACAGTGCAAGGTAAGAAGATGCTTGTCATCGCCGCGCCTGGCCAGGGCGCCCAGACTCCTGGCTTCCTTGCGCCGTGGCTGGAATTGCCAGGTGTCGCCGAGCAGCTGGCCGCCTGGTCTGAGCTATCCGGGTGCGACCTGATCCGGGCCGGCACGACCGGCACGGCCGACGAGATCAGGGACACCGCGGTCGCCCAGCCGCTGCTTGTGGCGGCGGCCCTGGCGGCCGCCCAGGTTCTCGGCATCGACGACGGGCACGGCATCGCGGCCGGGCACAGCGTGGGCGAGCTCGCCGCCGGCGCCATCGCGGGCGTGATCTCGCCGCCGGACGCGCTCCGGCTGGTCGGGGTGCGGGGCCGGGCGATGGCCTCAGCCGCGGCCGCCGAGGAGACCTCGATGACTGCCGTGCTCGGCGGCGGCCAGGCCGAGGTGCTGGCCGCGATCGGCCGGCACGGCCTCACCCCGGCCAACATCAACGGGGCCGGGCAGATCGTGGCCGCGGGCACGGTCGCGCAGCTGGCCGCGTTCGCCGCCGATCCGCCCCCGGGCGCCCGGCTGCGGCCGCTGCAGGTGGCCGGGGCCTTCCACACCAGTCACATGGAGCCCGCGGTGGTGGCCCTGCGGGCCGAGGCAGCCACGATCACCCCGGCGAACCCGGTGCTCACCGTCCTGTCGAACCGGGACGGGGAGCCCGCAAGCTCCGGTGCGGACTGGCTTGAGCGGATCTGTGCCCAGGTCAGCGCGCCGGTGCGCTGGGATGCCTGCATGGACACCATGCGCAGGCTCGGCGCGACTGCGTTCCTCGAGCTGCCGCCGGCCGGCACCCTGACCGGCCTGGCCCGCCGGGGGCTGCCCGGCGTCCAGCTGCAGGCGGTCAAGTCTCCCGATGACCTGGACGCGGCCAGGGCGCTGCTGGCCGAGCACGATGTCCACACCGACAGCCAAGGGCCGGAGTGGCGCTTGCTGGTGGCGCCGCAGGGCGGGACATTCAGGTCCGCGCCGGCCCCCGGTGCGGCGGGCGCGGCCATCAGCACCGGGGCCGAGCTTGGCCGGGTGGAAATGCGCAACGGCAGCCATCTGGTCACGAACAGCTTCCCGGCGACGATCATCGAGTGGCTGGTCGAGGACGGCGATCCCGTGAGCCTGGGCCAGCCGCTGGTCCGGCTGGAGCCGGCCGTGCACGCGAGCACCGAGGAAGGGCACTAATTCATGCGACTACACCACGGCCCGGCCGGAGCCCGGGTGCTGGCCTTCGGCGGGTACCAGCCTGCCCGGGTCGTGACCAACGACGAGCTGGCCGAGACGGTGCAGACCAGCGACGAGTGGATCAGGAGCCGGGTCGGCATCGCGAGCAGGCGGCTGGCGGCCCCGGACGAGACGGTCGCCGACATGGCCGTGGCCGCGGCCGGCAAGGCGCTGGCGGGCAGCGGGCTGGCGGCGACCGACATCGACCTGGTGATCGTAGCCACCTGCACGCCCGAGGTGATGATCCCGAACACCGCCGCGGTGGTCGCCCGGCGGCTCGGCATCCCCGCCCCGGGCGCGTACGACCTGAATGCGGCCTGCGCCGGGTTCTGCTACGAGATGGACGCGGCCAGCGATGCTGTCCGGGCGGGCTCGGCTCAGCATGTGCTGGTGATCGGCGCAGAGAAAATGTCCCAGTGGGTGGACTGGACCGACCGCTCGACCTGCATCATCTTCGCCGATGGCGCGGGAGCGGCGGTGGTCGGCCCGGCGGATGGAGACGAGAGCGAGTCCGGCATCGGGCCGGTCGCCTGGGGCAGTGACGGCGACCTGGCCGACAAGATCGCGGTCAAGGACCGCAACTCGTTCATCGTCCAGGAAGGCCAGTCGGTCTTCCGGTGGGCTACCACCGCGCTGCACCCGGTCGCGCGCCAGGCCTGCGCCGACGCGGGCATCGACCCGGGCGATCTCGCGGTCTTCGTGCCGCACCAGGCCAACCTGCGCATCATCGAGGCGCTGGCCCGCAAGATCGGCGCTCCGCAGGCGAAGGTCGCGACCGACATCGTGCACGCCGGCAACACCTCGTCGGCGTCGATCCCGCTGGCGCTGTCCAGGATGATTGAGCGGGGCGAGCTAGCATCGGGCGACAAGGCCCTGCTCATTGGCTTCGGGGCCGGCGTCTGCTACGCGGCCCAGGTGATCACGCTGCCCTGACCGGCGGCGGCTTGCCCCGCCGGGGCCCGGGCAGGCCGGCGGTCGCGGCCTTCGGCCAGTGCACTGAGAATGACACACCGCAACAGGGCAAGAGGGGAACTGGAATGGCCA
>JBPCKO010000295.1:0-4523 GCA_051004215.1 Streptosporangiaceae bacterium
GTCTCGAACTCGACCACGAAGCCCAGGTCCTCGAGCGCCGTGCGCGCGACGTCGCGCTGCTGGCCGATGTACGACTCCAGCGTGACCTGCTGCTTCTTTCCGTCGAAGAACCCGAGCTGGTTGCCGAAGGCGAAGATCAGGCCGCCCAACACCACCAGCAGGACCAGGATGGCCGCGACCACACGCGCTGCTTTGCGGGGTCTGAACAAGGGGGCTCCAGGGGGGTATCGGAACGCGCCGTCAGGGGGCTGGCGCTTGTATAGGACTGGGCGGGCGCCCCCGCGCCGCGTGCTTGCCGTTCCCTCCCTGGCCGTTCCCCCCCGGGCTATGCGCAGGCCCCGCTGCCTGACGCGATCCGGCCCTGGTCGGGTTGGTGTCGAGCCACCGGCGCAGCTCGTCGGAAATCAGGTCAACGGTGATCCGGCCGGCCCGGCCGTCCAGGTCACGGAAGATGCACTCGCCGTTGCCGAGACTGCGCAGCACCGCCTGGTGCTCCTCCGACCCGTCCACGCCCAGCAGCGACATCACGCTCGCGACCTCCGCCCGTTCGGTCGAGCGGAACGCGAACACCGAGGAGATGCAGTTGGTCACCTGCTCGGTGAGCAGGTCGCCGGCGTTCTGCGAGACCAGGATCAGCGAGGTATTGCGGGACCGGCCCATCCGCGACACCTCGGGGATCAGCTTGGCCCCCTGCGGGGTGGACGTGACCGCCCACGCCTCGTCCAGCACGATCGCCTTGGGGATCTGGCGGTCCATGCCGTTCAGCAGCCGCCGCGCGAACTGCGAGACCAGGTACAGCAAAGCGACCGACAGCCGCTGCTCGTAGGAATAGTCGTCACGCTTGAGCCCGGACTCCGGCAGCGTGAGCCCGGCCAGCGTAAACACGGTAGTCCAGCCCTCGGCATCGATCCGCTGACCGCCCGATGGCGCGAAACACAGCCGGGCCAGCCGCATTTCTGACATCGACCGGAGCACGGCTCCGAGGTTCTTCGACGCGGCATCGCCGGCCGCCTCCAGGTGCTCGACGACCTGGCCGAGGCTCGGCTTCTGCGTGCCCGCGACCGCGCCGACCGCCTGGATCATCGCGCTCTCGCGCTCCTCGCTCATGCCGGGCAGCAGCAGGCGGAGCGTCTCGGCGGCCATCGTGCGCCGCTCGGCCAGGTCGTCGCCGAACGAGAACGGGTCGAGCAGGCCGGCCGCGGCGGTGCCCAGCGGCAGCACCCGGGCCCGCCGGCCGCGCTGCGCGAGCAGCCGGACCAGGGACTCGGCGTCACCCTTGGGGTCGATCACGGCGACGGTGACGCCGCGCAGCGCGAGCTGCATGATGAGCAGCAACGCCAGCGTGGTCTTACCGCCGCCCGGCTCACCGGTAACCGCGATCGCGGTCGGCCGGTTGCGAGCCGCCGCGACCAGCGGGTCAAAGTGCACCACCGAGCGGGCCCGGCCGATGGTCTCGCCGATGTACGGGCCGATCCAGCCGGCGTCGCTGGTGATCCGGTCGCCGAGGTCCACCGTCGCGGTCGGCATTCCGCCCGCGATCGTGTAGAGCGGCTGGCGCTGCAAGTACGACGGCAGCCGCACCTTGTCGCCCGGCAGTGACTCGTTCAGCAGCGAGAACTGATCGCCGGTCGAGGTCACGACGTCGATGCCAATGTCGCGGTAGTGCTCGGTGACTGCCTCGGCCCGGCGCATGCACAGCTCCCTGGTCGGCGCGGTCACCGCGAGCCGGTGCCAGCCGTAGACGAACGGCAGCCGCTCCTTGGTAATGCCGTGCTCAAGCAGCCTGGCCGCCTCAATCTGCTCGGCCAGCGCGAGCGGCATGTCCACGCCGGCCTCGCGGATATGGGCGTCCATGTCCCTGGCGTGGGCCAGCCGCCGGCTGACGTCCTTGCTGGCCTTGGCGGGCGGGATCAGCTTCATCCGCAGGCTGGCCTCGACCGGGAACGGCAGCGAGTCGGCATAGTGCAGCCAGGGCTCGCCGTCCGGGAAGTACATGACGTCGGGGAAACGAGAGAAAGACAGGAACGCGCAGAACGACTCGCCGTCCGGCTGCACCATCTGCAGAACTGTGCGGCCGTTGTGAATTTCCCCCTCGACGATGGCCTCGATTTCCCCGATGCCCCATCGCCGCCGACGGGCCGCCGACGGTGGCGGGTCGCCCAGGGATCCGGTGACCGCGTGCCGGAACAGCCACGCGACCTCGTCGGAGCTGGCATGCCTGGCCGCCAGCGAACTGGCCGCCAGCGCGCGCCCGACCCGGTCGGCCTGCTCGGTCCACTTCGCGATCTCGCCCCGCGGCACGGCCTCGTCCTCCAGGCCGAGCAGCTGCTCGCTGGCCTTGTAGGCCCGGCCGAACTGGGCGAACACCCCGCCGGTGAGCTGCGCCCGCACGCCGCGCTGGCCAAGCCGAACGCCGAGGTAGACCTCCTTGGTCCAGAAGTCCTTGGCCCAGACCTGCCGGTACATCTCGTCCAGGTACTCGACCCAGCCTGGCCCGCCGTCGGAGGTGGCGTGCAGCCCGGTCGCCCACTCGGCGGCCGGGTAGCTGCGGTGCGCGATGCGCAGGTGCACCTCGGCGTCGGCCATCCGGATCCCGGCTAGGGCCACGGTGAGGTTGGTCGCCAGGGCCTCGCGCTGCTGGCCGGTCATGAACTCGTAGGAGATCGTGGGCACCCGGAAATAGGCCCATGCGTGCGTCTCGGTGAGCAGCACGCGGTCGTCGAAGTATCGGACCGACAGCCGGCTCCGCCTGGCGTTGCGGCCGCTCATCGGTGCCCCTGCCCAAGCTCGGCGGACTCGTAGCCCGGATTCGTGCCGCCCCGGGCCGGCGCCCGTCCCGTCCCGTCAGCCCGTCCCGTCCCGTCAGCCCGGCCGGCCAGGCTCGCCACGAGCACGCCCGCCAGCGCGGTGAACGCGCCTGCCGTCGCCGGGCTGACCACGCCCGCCCAGTGCTGCCTGGCCTGCGTCCCGGCCCCCGCCGCCGGCATGCGCTGGGGCGGCCGCTGCTGCAGCTGGTCGTCCCAGGGCACTCTGACGGTCGCCCGGCAGCGGCCCGCACACACCCGTTCGGCCTGCTCGACGTGGGCGATGCTGCGCCGGCTGACCCCGTTCAGGACCATGATCGCGCCCGCCGCGAGACCGGCCTGGCCGTGCGCGTCCAGCCATTCGAACGTCATCGCGACCGCACCGGGCGCCGCACCGCTAGCCGGCGCGACGAGCACAAGCTGGTCCGCCAGCCCGAGCAGCCGCGGCACCGAGACCGTCGCCGGGTCGGCCAGGACTAGTTCATACCGGTCGGTCGCGGCCGCAAAGGCCAGTTCGGCATCGGCCCGCGGCCCCTGCTGGGAACCGCCGAACGGCCCGTTCGCCCCCGGTCGCGGCGGCGCGATGACGGCCAGCCTGGACGGCGCAAGCAGCGCCGCCTGGCCGAGCGCAGGTCGCGCCTCGGCCCGCCTGGCCAGCGAGCCAGAGCCCGGGTTGAGATCGAGCACGGCGATCCGGTCCGCGCGCAGGCCGGCCAGCACGTCTCCGGTCAGCAAGGCGGTTATCGTCTGCCCGGCACCGACCGTGCAGCCGAGCACCACGACCCTGGCCGGGGCGCCGATCGGACGCTGGGCCCGGGACCTGTCTCGTTGCAGCAGGTCGGGCTGGCCAGGCCGGTGCCCGCCGGGCACAACCGCGACCCGCCCGGCCCGGACATCACCTCGCCGGGCCGACGGCCCGGCGAGCGCGCGTTCAACCGCGGGCGACGCACCCCGGGCGGCCCCCGGGTTCACCACGGTGACCTGCGGCCGCGCTGGCGGCCCGGTCCGCGGGTCCGTCTCCGCACGGAGGGCAGGGGTCGCGCGCGGCGGCGCCGGGGGCGCGGCTGCAGGCTCCGTGCGAATCGCCGGGGTCGCGCGCGGCAGCACCGTGGGCTCGGCAGCAGGCTCCGCGGCCTCCGCGGGCAGCGTCGGGGTCGCGCGCGGGAGGGCTGGAGCAATCGGGTCGGCGGCGCCGTGGGCGCCAGCAACATCCGGTCGCGGCGGCGTGGCCGAGACCGGGCGGGCGGGCACGGCCAGACCCGCGGGTACTTCGGGCACGGCCGCCGACACCTCGTCGGGCCTGACGTCTGGTGCTTCGGCAGGCAGCGGAGGCGCTGACTTCCAGGAACTAGTCGGCCAGGCCGGCCTGCGGGCCGGGCTGCCCACTGCGCCGTGTTCGTCCCGCCGGACCGGGTCGCCGGGTACCGGCCGGCCGGGCTGCCGCCCGACCCACCACGAGCGAGCCGGCAGGCCGGGGAACTGACGCGGCGCGGGACCTGTAGCCCGCGGCGGCGCCGAAGTCGTTCCCTCGTCCAGCACCGGGGCGGCGGCCCAGGCCGCCATCTCCTCGCCCTCCCCACGCGCCGGCCCTGTCGCTGCTGGCTCCGACACGACCGGCCAGGGCGCGGCCGACCCGGGCACCGCCGACCCGGGCACGGCCGATCCAGTCACTGCTGGCCCAGGCCCACGTCGGCCCTTCGTTGCGGGCGCGGGCACGGG
>JBPCKO010000296.1:0-14102 GCA_051004215.1 Streptosporangiaceae bacterium
GAGACCCTTCTCCCCCCCCCCCGCCACCCCTCCCCCCCCCCCCCCCCCCCCCCCCCGCGCCCCCCCCCCCTTCGCCCCCCGGTCCCCCCCGGCCCGCCGGGCAATACGGATCGGCGAACTGGACGTGCACGGCGCCGCCGTGGTCGTAATACGTCTGGGCCCGCCCGGACGTACGGTCCACGATCTGGTCGGGGACGACCAGCGTGCCCGGGCCGTACTGCGCGGTCAGCGAACCGACCGCGCTGGGCGCGAGTACCTGCCGGACGCCGACCGAGCGCAGCGCCCAGAGGTTCGCGAGGTACGGGATCCGATGCGGCGGGAAGCGGTGGTCCTTCCCGTGCCGGGGCAGGAACGCGACCGACCGTCCGGCCACGGTCCCGATCGTGAGCGCGTCGCTGGGCGGCCCGTAAGGGGTCTCGACGGCGACCTCGGCCGCGTCGTCGAGGAATTCGTAAAACCCGGAGCCGCCGATCACGCCGATGCTCGCCTGAGCGCTCACCGCGGCTCAGGCGACCTTCGAGCTCGTCCCGGATGAGCCGGCCGACTTGGTGCCCTTGGAGCCGTCACCGCCGGACGACGACCCGCCAGACGACCCGCCGGACGACCCGTTGGACGAAGAAGAAGACGAGGAAGACGACGAGTCCGCGCCGGCCTTGGCCCCGGAGTCGGACTTCTTGCCGGACTCCGAGCCCGAGTCCGAGCCGGATGAGTTCTCGCCGCCGGACTTGCCGTTGGCCGAGGAGCCGGTCGCTTTACGGCTGTCGGTCCGGTAGAACCCGGAACCCTTGAACACGATGCCGACCGGCGAGAACACCTTGCGCAGCTTGCCGCCGCAGGCAGCGCAGACCGTCAGCGGGTCGTCGCTGAAACGCTGCACGACCTCGAGCCGGTCGCCGCACTCGGTGCACGCGTACTGGTACGTCGGCACGCTTTCCTCCCAGGACTCCCAGCGCCCGAGCCTTAGCACTCGGCACGCTCAACTGCTAAATGTTAGCAACGGCTACGCGAGTCTGGTGATTCCTCCGTTTGGTTGCGCAACTACCCGCACGGGCTGGTCAAGCGGACCGGCGGGGACGTCGTCCAGCAGTTCGTGGTCATACAGCAGCGCGACGGTCGGCACGGCCGGGCCGACCTGGGCCAGCGCCCGGTCATAACACCCCGCGCCGCGGCCCAGCCGGTTGCCCCGCCGGTCCGCGGCCAGGGCCGGGACGATGATCAGGTCGGCGCTCGTGATCGCCGCCGTCCCGCGTACCGGCTCGGTCGGCTCGAGCAGCCCGTGCGGGCCAGGCCCGAGCGAGTCCGGGCCCTCGTAGGACGCCCAGTCCAGGTCGTTGGCGGCGGTCATGACCGGCAGCAGCACATAGCTGCCGCGTTTCCAGAGGGCGAACAGAAGCGCCCTGGTCTCCGGCTCGGAGCCGACCGAAATATATGCGGCGATCGTCCCGGCCATGCCGGTTTCCGGCAGTTCGAGCACCATGTCGCGCAAGGCTCGTCCGGCGGTCCGCCGGTCGGCTACGCTCAGGCTTACCCTGGCTGCCAGAAGTTGCTTGCGCAGCACGGACTTGCGCTCGGCCAGGCGTTGATCGGGCATACTCCGGGCATCCTGGGTAGGTCTAACCTGCGACGCGGCGTGATCGTTTCCGGCCATGCCGCTCACGAGGGCCTCCACTCCGGGGGCTAGTTAGGGTTACAGGATGGCTTACACAGGCGCCGTCACCAAGGCAGTCGTCCCGGTCGCCGGGCTCGGGACCAGGTTCCTGCCCGCGACCAAGGCGACGCCCAAGGTCATGATGCCGGTCGTGGACAAGCCCGCGATCCAGTACGTGGTCGAGGAAGCCTCCTCGGCCGGGATCAACGACGTCCTGCTGGTGACCGGCGACGGGCAGGAGTCGATCGCGGACCACTTCAACCACGACGACGAGCTCGAGCAGGCGCTGCGCGCGAAGAACAACGACAAGGCGCTGGCCGCGGTCCAGGCCCCGGCCGACCTGGCCGATGTCAGCTATGTCCGGCAGGACCGGCCCCGCGGGCTCGGTCACGCGGTGCTGTGCGGGGCCGAGCACGTCGGCAACGAGCCGTTCGCCGTGCTCCTGGGGGACGACCTGATCAGCGCGGACGACGACCTGCTGGACCGGATGCTGCAGGCCAGGCAGAAGTTCGGCGGCAGCATCATCGCGCTGATGGAAGTCCCGGCCGACAGCGTGTCCGCCTACGGCGTCGCGGCGTTCAAGCCGACCGACGAGGCCGACATCGTCGCGGTCACCGACCTGGTCGAGAAGCCGGAGGCCAGCGAGGCGCCGTCGAACTGGATCGTGATCGGCCGCTACGTCTGCGACCCGGCGATCTTCGGCGTGCTGCGCGAGACGCCACCCGGGCGCGGCAACGAGATCCAGCTCACCGACGCGCTCCGCACGCTCGCCGTCGCTGACCGGGGCGGCAAGCACGCCGAGGGCGGCGGCGTGCATGGCGTGCTGTTCCGCGGCCGCCGATTCGATACCGGTAACAAACTGGACTTCCTGCGCACGACGGTGGAGTTCGCGTGCGCCCGGCCGGACCTCGCGCCCGACTTCGTACCCTGGCTGCGGGAGTATGTCAGCACGCTGAAGTAGGCCGCCGGCCGGTCGCGGACGCATCAGGCGGACCGGCCCGGCGGCGGACAATACGGACCGCCCGGACGGGGCGGGCGGGAACGGCGGGACATGGCGATGCAGTCAGTCGACAGTTACCTGAGCGAGATCGTCGCGGCGCTGACGCCGCTGCCGCCGCAAGACCTGCCGATCACCGAGGCCGAGGGCGCCGTGCTGGCGGCCGACGCGACCGCGGCCTGGGCGCTGCCCGGCTTCGACAACTCCGCGATGGACGGCTATGCGGTGATCGCCGCCGACATCGAGCTGGCGTCCGCGGCCCACCCGGTCACGCTGCCGGTCGATGCCGAGGTCGCGGCGGGCGATACGGACTCGGTCACGGTCTCCCCCGGCCGCTGCGTCAAGATCATGACCGGCGCGCTGCTGCCGGCCGGCGCGGACGCGGTGGTCCCGGTCGAATGGACCGACGACGGCCGGACGGCCGTCCAGATCCGGCAGGCGGCCAAGCCCGGCAACGCGATCCGCCTCGCCGGGGACGACGCGCAGCCCGGCGACCTGCTGCTGCCGGCCGGAACCCGGCTCGGCGCAGCCCAGATCGGCGTGCTGGCCGCGGCCGGCCACGGGGTCGTCCCGGTCCGCCGGCGGCCCAGGGTGACCGTGATCTCAACCGGCAACGAGCTGATCCCGCCAGGTTCCCCGCTGGTTCCCGGCCAGATCTGGGACTCCAACAGCTTCATGCTCGCCGCGGCGGCCCGCGAGGCCGGCCTGGACGGCGTCCGGCACGAGACCGTACGCGACGAGCCCGAGGTCGTGCTCGCGGCGATCAAGGCGGCCGCGGCGAACTCGGACCTGCTCGTGACCAGCGGCGGGGTCAGCATGGGGGGCGAGCACGACGTGGTCAAGGCCGCGCTCAGCAAGCTCGGCTCGGTCTCGTTCCGCAAGGTCGCGATGCAGCCGGGAATGCCCCAGGGCTTCGGGATGATCGGCGACGAGCCCGGCACCCCGATCTTCACGCTGCCCGGCAACCCGGTCTCGGCGTTCGTGTCGTTCCGGCTGTACGTGCTCCCGGCCGGCCGGGTCCTGCAGGGCCTGCGGCCAGACCACGGCGGTTCGCTGCGAGCCCGGCTGACCGGGCCGGTTTCCTCGCCAGAGGGCAAGCGGTCGTTCCTGCGCGGGGTGCTGGACCGGGGTTCCGGCTCGGTGACGCCGCTGACCGGGCAGAGCTCGCATCAGATCGCGTCCCTGGCCAGGGCGAACGCGCTGATCGTGGTCCCGGATCAGGTGACCAGCCTGCCGGAGGGGGAAGTCGTGGAGGTGCTGGAGCTGCCATGAGCGAGGCGCGGACGAGCGACGAGGCGGTGCCTGCGGCGGCCGACGGACGCCAGGGACTGACCCACCTGGACCAGGCCGGGCACGCCCGGATGGTGGACGTCTCGGCCAAGGAGGTCAGCGCGCGGACCGCGACGGCATCCGGGCGGGTGCTGCTCTCTCCCGCGGCCGTCGCCGCCCTCCGGGAAGGCACCGTCCCCAAGGGCGACGCCCTCGCGGTCGCGAGGATCGCGGCCATCCAGGGGGCCAAGCGCACTCCCGATCTGGTCCCGCTCTGTCACCCGATCGGCCTGCACGGCGTCGCCGTCAACCTGGCGGTCGCCGATGACGGCGTGTACCTGGAGGTCACGGCCAGGACCGCGGACCGCACCGGCGTCGAGATGGAAGCGCTCACCGCCGTCACCGTCGGCGCCCTCGCGCTGATCGACATGGTCAAGGCGGTCGATCCGGCCGCGGTGATCAGCGACGTGAAGGTGCTGGAGAAGACCGGCGGCAAGACCGGACGCTGGACCCGGCCATGACGACGCCAACGCCAGCCTCGCCCGAGCCGGCCTCGCCCCGGCCGGCCTCGCCCGCGCGCCGCGCGCTGGCGGTCACGGTCTCGAACCGGGCGTCGGCCGGGATCTACGCTGACAAGTCAGGACCCGTGCTGGCGGAACTGCTGCGGCTGGCCGGGTACGAGACCGACGGCCCGCAGGTCGTGCCGGACGGCGCTCCGGTCGAGCAGGCCCTGCGCGAGGCGGTCAACGCCGGCTATGACGTAGTCGTGACCACTGGCGGGACCGGCCTCACGCCTGGAGATCTCACCCCCGAGATGACCAGGCTGGTCGTGGACCGGGAGATCCCCGGGATCGCCGAGGCGATCAGGGCGGCCGGGGTCAGCGCGGGCATTCCCTCGGCCATGTTGTCGCGGGGGCTCGCGGGCCTGGCCGGAGCCACTCTGATCGTGAATTTGCCCGGGTCAACCGGGGGCGTGAAAGACGGCATGAGCATCCTGCGAGCAGTTCTGGATCATGCTCTGGATCAAGCCGCGGGCGGAGATCACCCCCGGCCGGCCGGCTGAGCCCGGCCCGTTCCTGGCGTCCAGATAGCGCACATGCGCGCGGAAGCGCCATGATGGTGCAGTGGCATATGCGCGCGGATGGCCGGCGACGCTGACCGAGCCGACCCTGCTCGGCTCGGAGGTAGCGCTGCGCCCGCTCGCGGGCCGGGACGCCAAGCCGTGGCGCGAGGCCCGCGTGCGCAATGCCGAGTGGCTGCGCCCGTGGGAGCCGACGAATCCCGAGACGCCGCTCTACCAGACCAACCTGGGCCCGTACGTCGCGATGGTGCGGACGATGCGGCGCGAGGCCAGGCGCGGGCTGACGTTGCCGTGGGTGATGCTGGTGGACGGCCGGTTCGCGGGCCAGCTCACGGTCGGCAACATCATCTGGGGCTCGGCCAGGACGGCGAGCGTCGGGTACTGGATCGATCAGGACTACGCGGGCCGCGGCGTGACGCCGACCGTGCTGGCGATGGCGATGGATCACTGTTTCTCCGTGGTCGGGCTGCACCGGATCGAGGCGACCATCCGGCCGGAGAACCGGGCCAGCCGCCGGGTCGTGGAGAAGCTGGGATTTCACGAGGAAGGCATCAGGAAGCGGTCCCTGCATGTCGACGGCGCCTGGCGTGACCACATTTGCTACGCGCTGACCTCGGAGGACGTGATCACCGGGCTGATGCCACGCTGGCGCAGCGCGGTTCGTGCGACCCGGCAGCGGATCGGCTAGCCTGCGCATCGTGGAGTCGCTGCCCTTGCGGGGCCGGCTCCGCCCCGGAGGGTCAAAGGCTCACCACGGGACCGTCCGGAAATCCTTAGCGCATCGAGGTATCTCGCGACACACCGCGCCGCATGCTCGTGAATCGCGGTTCGGACGCCTACCGTGCGTGACGTGACCAGGTACTACATCACGCCCTCGCAGCCTGTTCTCAGCCGTTTTCGCGTCGGCGGTTCCGGCCTTGCCTGGTCGCCCGCCTGGTCTGTCTTGTGGTCCTGGGGGCGGTCGTGAGCAGCGCGATCTTGTACCTGGCCATCATCGCGATCTGGGCCGGGTTCCTGGTCCCGGCCTGGGTCCGCCGCCCGCACGCGCGCCCGGCCGACTCGCCGGAGGCTGAGCTGTCGTACTCCTCGGATGGCGTGGACGGCGGGGCGCCGCAGGAGTACCTGGCCGAGCCGGACGTAGAGGTCGCGGTCGCGACCGACGTGCAGGTCGAAGTCGGCGAGTACGCCGGGGACGGCTACGAGTACTACGAGGTCGGGTACCGCGAGGAAGAGTACGTCGCCGCCTCGTACGCGGAGTCTGAGTACGGCGACGAGGAGTACGCCCCGGTCGCCGGTGAGGCCGGCCCCGAGGCTCCGCGGCCGTCCCAGAGCCGGGACCAGATGCTGCACGCCCGCCGCCGCATGCTCGCCATCCTGGCCGGGATGACGCTCGTGACCACGGCGTTCACCGCACTCGGCCTGGTGTCCTGGTGGATCTGCGTCCCGCCGGCCGGACTGCTGGTTCTCTACGTGATGCTGCTCCGCGAGATCGCGACGGCCGACGCTGAGCTGGCCGGCAAGCGCTCGGCCTGGGAGAACGCCAGGACAGATGCGTACGAGCGGCACCTGCAGGCCCTGGCCGACCGCGACGCCTACGAGGCCAGCCTGGCTCAGCCAGAACCCGATGCCGAGATCATCGACATCTCGGGCCGGGTCGCCGACGCTGACCAGCTGTACGACCAGTACGCCGACGCCGCCGTCCGGGCCGTTGGCGACTGAGGCCGCTGTCCCGGGCGCCAGTTGCTGTCCCGGCGCGCGGGCGCCGGATATGAAGACGTGCCAGGTGCCCCGGGTTTGGTACGCTGGCTCCCGGTCTTGGGGCTGTAGCGCAGTCCGGTAGCGCACCTCGTTCGCATCGAGGGGGTCAGGGGTTCGAATCCCCTCAGCTCCACCAAGGTGTCCGTATGAGAACCCTGGACCTAGTCGAAGCCAGGTCCGGGAGCTAGAGAGCCCGCCGGGTTCGCACCTTACTTGTAGTGGAATCGGGCTTGCAGGATGACGAGGTCATCGCCTTCGACTAGGTAAACGAGCCGGTGCTCTTCGCTGATCCGCCGAGACCATGCGCCTGCGAGCATATGGCGAAGTGGTTCGGGTTTTCCGATCCCGGCGCCGGGGTCCCGCAGTGCGTTGTCGATCAGGCGGTTGATCCGCTTGAGGATGGCCCGGTCTGCTGAAAGCCAGTAGGTGTAGTCCTCCCAGCCGTGGGGAGTGAAGACCAGCCTCACCGGGCCAGGTCGTGCTCTTCGCGCTGGCCAGAAAGAGCCTGCTGCAAGCTCTCGGTCAGCCGCCTGGCGTTGGCCGGGACGCGGAGCAAGTGCGCGGTCTCCTCCAGCGCTTCGTAATCCGCGCGGGACAGCAGCACGGCATCGCCGCGGCGTGAGGTGATCTCGATCGGCGTGCGGTCGTCGTTCACCTTCTCGATGAGCGGGAACAGGTTCTTGCGGGCTTCGCTGGCAGTGATGGACACGAGCAGCCTCCTCAACCACTGGTACTAGATATCGTACCAGTATCTCCTGCCGGGCACATGCTCGCTCATCGTCGGAATCGGAAGTCAAATCAGCCGCGCGGGTGATCGCACACAGGCCGACCTACTCATGCGCTTCAGCTCGGAAACTTGAGAGCCGCTGTTCCGCAGGTTCTCTCTCTAGTCGCTCCAGGGGAGCCCCGGCCACTGAAAACGCGCCGCACCTCCAGCCCGCCGATGCCCGCCAGCGCGCCTCAAGCCGTTGGCTGAAGATCGCGGAACATCGGGGTAGCGCGGCCCGGTCAAGGTTCCTGGTTCAACGGCCGGCCAGTTCGGGGGCTGGCCAATCCGAAATGCCCGTGCCCACGAATACGCAACATGACCTCGATCCGAAGGAATCGGATGCGGCGCGCGCTCGCCTGGCTGCTCGCCGCCGGCGTCCCGGCGGAGGGTGTCCCAGCTGGTGGCCGGGTTAACCGGCGCACAGTCAGTAACCGACACACCTGGGAGTGGAACTGACAGCGACCACATGAACTCGCTAAGTTAAGGGCTGGCGGCTGCCGGGCGCCGTATGGCGGCGTCGCGGAGCGGCGGCTTTCAGCCGGATGGGCAGGTCAGCGCGACCGGCGCTGACCGACAGCCGCCAGGCTATTCAGGAGGGGAATGCCATGCCACGTCAAGATCACTTGGGCTCGCCAGCCGAATCATCTGGCCCCGCGGAATCGGATCCCGTGTCGGCCGCAACGGCTGGCCGTAGCGCAGGGCCTCCGTCACGACGGTCGGTTCTTCGCACCGCCGCCGGAGCCGGCGCGGCGACCGTGGCGGTCACCGCCCTGGGCGGGCTCGCCGCCCATGGGACGGGCGCGAAGACCATCGCGGGAGACGCTGCCGCGGATGGGGCCGCGGACGCCAGCGATCAGTTCGTCGTTCATGTCAGGGACGCCAGGACCGGGCAGATCGACGTGTTCCGCGGCACTCGCCAGGTCCGGCTGCACGACCGGGATCTGGCCAGGCTCCTGGACCGGGTGAGCCGGGGCTGACCGGATCATCGGTCCATCCCATTCGTAGCTGTATGCCACTTTTAGCGAGGTTACTCATGTCATCACACCGTGAGGCTCCGGAGATCTCGAAAGATCCCGTCGCCGACAGCACCGATGTTTATGCGTTTGTAAGCCCGGACCGTCCGAGCACGGTCACCATGATCGCCAATTACATTCCGCTGGAATCCCCGGCGGGCGGCCCGAACTTCTACGAGTTCGGCAATGACGTGCTCTATGAGATTCACGTCGATAACGACGGCGACGGGCGCGCGGACATCACCTATCAGTTCCGCTTCCACACCAAGCTGTCAACGCCCGGGAGCTTTCTGTACAATACCGGCCCGATCAAGTCGCTCAGCGACCCGAGCTGGAACAGCAAGCAGTTCTACAGCGTCACCAGAGTGGACCGGCACGGCTCCCGGGTGCTCGGCCGCAACCTCCCGTGCCCGCCGTGCAACGTGGGGATCTTGTCCACGCCGCACTATGAGGAGCGGCTGGGCAGCAAGGCGGTAAACACCCTCCCCAACGGGATGAAAGCCTTCGCCGGGCAACGGGCCGAGGAGTTCTACGTCGACCTCGGGTCGATCTTTGATCTGGGTAACCTGCGCCCGTTCCAGCAGCTGAACATCTTCGGAAAGATGGAGGGCCTGGTTAGCCAGCCAGGAGTGAACGCGACCAACAAGCTGAACGTCCACTCGATCGCGATCCAGGTTCCGAAGTCCCAGCTCGTAACAGCAGGCCGGCCGACCATCGGGGTGTGGACCACCGCGAGCAGGCCGCGGGTCCGGATCTCGGCCGACGGCGGGGACGCGGGACTGCACAGCGGCCCGTTCTCCCAGGTGTCCAGGCTCGGCAACCCGCTGATCAACGAGGTCATCATCGCGCTGGCGGACAAGGACCGGTGGAACCGGCATCTTCCGGTACACGACAAGCAGTTCGCGCACTACTACGCGCACCCGGAACTGTCCGGCCTGCTCCCGGTCCTGTATCCGGGGGTGTTCCCGCACCTCGCGGCGCTCGACAAGTCGGGCAAGGTCAGGGCCGACATCGAGGCGATCCTGCTGACCGGCATACCCAAGGGCATCATTCCCGGATTCACCAACTTCACCGGTGCCGTGCAGGCAGACATGCTGCGGCTCAACACGTCGATCCGGCCCGCGGCGCCCGGCAAGGTCAACATCCTCGGGCTCCTCGGCGGTGACCCGGCCGGATTCCCCAACGGCCGCCGGATCGTCGACGATGTCGTCACCATCGAGCTGCGCGCGCTGGCCGGCCTGACGTACCCGCTCATCGATCCGAAGTACAAGGTGGACGCGGCCGCCAAGGTCATCACCGACGGCCTGACCAACAAGAGCGTGTCCAGCAAGCCGCTGTCCTGGTTCCCGTACATGGGCGTGCCATACGACGGTTACCACAACCCGTCGTGACCGAGCACGCCGGCGAATCGGACGCCCGCGGCGACGCGCCCGGCAGCCCGGCCACTGCGCCGGGCGCCGAGCGCGTCGTGCTCGACCTAGGCCCAGGGGTGGGCGCGCTCGTGCTGTACGCTCCCGCCGACCTTGACGGTGCCGAGATCGAGATAAGCCCGGCCAGCGATCCCGCGGGGCGGCGGACACACTCCCTGGTCCGGCGCCGCACCATCAACGCGACCTCAGGTACCAGTGCTCCCGGAGCCACCGCGGATCTGGTGATGTTCGCGGCCGTCTACCCGGGACTGCCGACCGGAGGTTACGTCGTCTGGCGCCCGGGCGGCGCCCAGGCAGGAACGGTAACTATCGCCGACGGCCAGGTCACCAGCTGGCACTGGCCAGACCAGCCCGGCGACAGCTAGCCGACCGGCGAAGGCCGCCAGCCACGTTGAGCGCGGGCCTGCAGCCACGTACGTGGTGACGCGGATCACGGAACCGGCACACTGCGTTGTCCGTCGTATCATCGGCGCCAGGTGAAGCGTCCCCCAGCGCCTCATCGGGCCGCGGTGGCGACGGCCGCCGACAGGGGGGGTCTGGCACTGCCAGGCCGCGCTGGGCGTGCCCGGCTAGTGCCCGCCGGGCGGCCCTGCGCTCCGGCCGGATCACGTCTACGGGCCGGAGTCTCCTTCCCGTCGGTGGCCTCCGACCGCGCGGACCGCGGGCCCGCCGTCCGGCGCGGCGTGACCGAGGAACACCTCGCGGATGTCGGGCCGGGCGATCAGCTCGCTGGCCTGGCCGGCGATCTCGACCCGCCCGGCGACCAGGATGTAAGCCCAGTCGGATACGCCGAGCGCCTCGAACGCCTTCTGCTCGACCAGCAGGACCGCCGTGCCCGAGTCGGCGAGGTGCCGTACCTGGTCCCGCAGCACCATCCTGGACAGATCCGCGGACAGGTTGGAGGTCGGCTCGTCCAGCACGAGCACGGCCGGATCGAGCATCAGGACCCGCGCCACCGCCAGCATCTTCCGTTCGCCCCCGCTGAGCTTGCTCGCGGTCCGGTGCCGCTTGTCGGCCAGCGCGGGGAACGCGGACAGGACGGCGTCGATCCTGGCGGTCAGCTGATGCTTCGCCATCAGGTAGCCGCCCATCTCCAGGTTCTCGCTCACCGTCAGCGTCTCGAAGACGTCCTTGACCTGCGGCACGAAGCCCAGTCCGAGCCGGGCCAGCACGTGCCCGGGCAGGTTCGTGATGTCGCGGTCCTTGAAGGTGACCGTGCCGGTCATGACCGGGAGCCGGCCGGTGACGGCCTTGAGCAAGGTTGACTTTCCTGCGCCGTTGGGCCCGATGACCGACACCACTTCCCCCGGCCCGACGCTGATGTTCACACCAGCGACGATCGCGGCACCGCCGTAGCCCGCCGCCACATCCTGCAGGCACAGGGTGGCGGCCGGCCGCGGCGCGGGACCGGGCGGCGGGTTATCCGATGAGGTAGGCATCGAGCACCTCCTGATCGGCTCGCACGCTGGCCATGGTCCCGCGGGAGATAACACGTCCCTGGGCCATCACGACCACCGGATCGCACAGCCGCCCGACGACTGCGAGCTCATGCTCGATCATGAGCATGGTGAGTCCTTCGCCGCGCAGGTCAAGCAGGTGCCGCTCGATCCGCCGGGCCAGCGACGGGTTCACCCCGGCCATCGGCTCGTCGAGCAGCAGCAGCGTGGGCGCGGCCATCAGCCCGCGCATGAGCTCGAGCAGCCGCTTCTGGCCGCCGCTGAGGTTCCCGGCGTACTCGTCCTCCTTGGCGGACAGGTCGAAGCGGGCCATCAGCTGCCTGGCCCGTTCGACGTTCGCCCGTTCCTGTGCCTTCCAGTACCGCTGGCCGAGCGCCGCCTGCCAGAGCCGTTCACCCCGCTGCCCGGGCGCTGCGACCAGCAGGTTCTCCAGCACCGTCAGCGCCGCGAACTCGGCCGCCAGCTGGAAGGTGCGGATGATCCCGTGCCGGGCGACCTGGTACGACGGCAGGCCGGTGATGTCCTGCCCGCGATAGGAGACGGTCCCGGTATCCGGCCGGAGGGCACCGGCGATGATGTTGAGCACGGTCGACTTACCGGCGCCGTTCGGCCCGATCAGGCCGGTGATCTGCCCGGGCGGAAGCGTGAAGGACGCGCCGTTCACCGCGCGGACCCCGCCGAAATGCCGGTGCAGGTCATTGACCACGAGCGTGGCATCGGCAGGCTGGCTCATCGGCCGGTCCTGGTGAGCATCGGCCTTCGTCGGGCCGCGGCCGCGTCGGCGGCCGGGAAGCGCCGCCGCCGCTCGGGAATCACGCCGCGGGGCCAGAACCACAGGAACAACAGGGCGAGGACTCCGACCACGATCCACTGCAGGGCGTCGATGAGTCCTGGCGGCCCGAACTGGGGCAGGAACCTGGTCGCCTCGAGGAAAGCCACCGGGACGAGAAGGGCGCCGACCATGACCCCCAGGTTGTTCCCCGAGCCACCGACGATGACTGCGGTGAAGTACACGAACGTTTCCGGGTATAGCCAGGACCCCGGCGACCACGCCGAGATGAACTCGACCAGGATGGCGCCACTGATCCCCGCGATCACCCCGCCCAGCATGAACGCGACCATGCGGAGGCCAGTGACGTTCTTGCCCAGCGCCGCAGCGGCCTGCTCGTTGTCGCGGACAGCGCGCAGCGTGCGCCCGAGCGGCGAGCTGGTCACTATGTGCACGAGCCAGTAGACGCACGCGCACACCGCTGCGGTGATGCCGGCGAACAGCCACTGGTAGCCGATCGGTGACAGGCTCACGATCGTCACCAGCGGCTTGGGTACCAGGGCGAGCCCGTTCGGCCCGTTCACCAGCCCGACCTGGTTGGCGGCCACGCTGGTCGCGATCAGCGATACCACGAGCATGACCATCGCCTCGTAGTCACTGCGCAGCCGGCGGATGGCGACGCTGCCGACTACCCCGGCCAGCAGGCCGCCGACCAGCCCGGCGGCCAGGACCGGCAGCGGGAACGGCCAGTGGGCGCCGCCGATGTACTGCTGGAACCCGCCCAGCCTCGCGGGCTTCGCGGGCCCGAGGGTCAGCACGGCAGCCGTGTAGGCACCCGCGGCCTGGAAGATGATGAAGGCGAAGTTGACCAGCCCGGCCACGCCGAACTGCACGTTCAGGCCCCAGCAGGCCATCACGTCGACGCCGAGGTAGATCAGCAGCGTGGAGATGTAGAACTGCCAGGCGATGCTCACGCTGCGACCTCCTTGCGGGTGGCGATCTCCGACAGGATGCCCTGCGGCCTGGCCAGGAGCACGATCACCAGGATTACGAAGGCCACGACGTCCTTGTAGTCCGGGCTGATGATGGCGGCGGCCAGCTCGCTGGCGAGCCCGATCACCAGCGCGCCGAGCATGGCACCGTAGGGCTGGCCGATCCCGCCGAGCACCGCCACGGCAACGATCGGGATGAGGAACGCCGAACCGGTCGTGTCCGTGAACGCGGTCACGTTCATCACCAGGATGACGCCGGCCAGGCCGCACAGCGCGCCGGAGATGGCCCACGCGAGGTCGATGACCCGGTCGGTGGCAATCCCGCAGTTGCGGGCAAGCTCGGGATCGGCCGCGGTGGCACGCATCGCCTTGCCCAGCTTGGTGTAGCGGAGCAGCAGGTGCACGAACAGCATGGCCGCCATCGCGATGCCGATGATGGCGAGCTGGGCGGTCGTGAACACCATCCCGGCGACGTGCACCGACGCGGGCCTGGCCATCTGCAAGCTGAAGAAGTTAGCGCCGAAGATGGCGAGCAGGCCGTTCTGCAGGATGAGGCTGACGGCGACGGTCACGATGATCATGCCGAACAGGCGCGTCCCGTGCCGGACAAACGGCGTGTACAGGAACCGGTTCAGCAACACGGAGAAAGCGGCACCGAACGCGGCGCCCGCCACCAGGGCCAGCCAGACGCTGACCCCGGCCCTGGTGACGAGGTAGGCAATGAACGCCGCGGCGGTCATGGTGTCGCCGTAAGCGAGGTTGAGTATGTTGGTGACCCCGAACTGAAGGGTGAACCCGACGCCCGCCACGGCAAGGATGGACGCGGTGACGATGCCGAACCCGACCGCGGGCACCAGCGTGCTCACGACCGCCGCCCGGCCGCCGGCGCGCCGCCGCCGGCCATCGCTGCGGCCGGGCC
>JBPCKO010000297.1:0-33134 GCA_051004215.1 Streptosporangiaceae bacterium
GGCCGCCGCCGCCTCGGCCGCCGCCGCCTCGGCCGGTTCCGCCTCGGCCGGTTCCGCCTCGGCCGGTTCCGTGTCGGCCGGCAACGGGTCGGCCGGTCCCGCGTCGGCCGGCAACGGGTCGCCCGGCAACGAGGCGGCTACAACCGGCCTGGGCGTCGCCGCGCCGGCCGGCTCCGGCCAGGGAACCGTCGGCGGTTCTGACGTGTCCAGCCCAGGCGCGCCTGCTGGCCAGGCCGGGGTCGACAACGCTGCGGCGCACGCCGCCCCTCCCAATCCGGTCTCGGGTGGCGCCGTCTCGGGTGGCGCGGCCTCGGGTGGCGCTGGTTCGGGTGACACACGCTCGGGTGGCGCAGGTTCGGGTGGCGCGGCCTCGGGTGGCGCAGGTTCGGATGGCGCGGTCTCGGACGGTCCGGCTGCGGCCGCCCGCGACTCGGCGGGCGCGAGGCCGGACGGGACGAACAGCAGCGGGACGAACGGCCGCGGGACTAAGGAGCGCCGGTCGGCATCGGCGAACGGCCGCCGCATCCCGCCAATGCTGCACCGGCTCCCGCGCCCCCGCACGCCCGGCGACGAGGGCAAGCCCAAGCTGGACTGACCAGCCGCCCGCTCCGGCTGCTGTATGAAACCGGGGTTCCATACACAAAATCGCGTATCAAACCCGGGTTTCATACCGGGCGCTTGCGGCGCGTGCGGGTTGATGGGGTTCCGGCGGGTGGTAGCGGCGAATGCGGGCCCGGTGGGTTTCCTGCGGGCGGTGCGGGCATGGTGGCGGGTTTCGTGCGGGTGGTGGCGCGGGCGGGCTTGGTGCGGGTTCATAAGGGTGGTGGCACGTGCGAGTTGGCGGGCGGCGGCTGCGGGACGCGAGCGGGGGGCGGTGGCGGGTGCGGGCCTGGCCAGCCGGGCCGGGTTGGGCCGGATTGGGCGGGAGCCGACGTCAGGCGGGGTCGGGGGCGCTGACCCGCTTCCTGGTCACCGGGTCCCGGTGCACCTTCTCCCCGCCTGAGGCTTCCAGGTAACGGTCGATGATGCCGATCACGTCCTCGCCCTGCTCCACGATCCGGCCGCCGTCCAGCCAGATGACGCGGTTGCAGGTGTCCTCGACTTCTTCCAGGTCGTGCGCGACCAGGAAAACCGTGCCGGCCCGCTGCCTCAGCTCGTCGATCCTGGCGTGGCTCTTGACCCGGAACTCGGCGTCGCCGGTGGCCAGCGCCTCGTCGATGAGCAGGATCTCGTAGTCCTTGGCCGCCGCGATCGCGAACCGCAGCCGCGACCCCATGCCAGAGGAGTAGGTCTTCATCGGCAGGTGAATGGACTCGCCGACCCCGGAGAAACCCACGATGCCCTCGTACTTCTCCTTGATCTCCTTCTTGCTCATCCCCATGGCCAGGCAGCCGAGCACGACGTTCCGCTCCCCGGTCAGATCCTCGAGCAGCGCGGCATTGACCCCGAGCAGCGACGCGTCGCAGCTCGTGTAGACCACGCCGGTCTCGGGCGGCAGCAGCCCGGCGATCGCGCGCAGCAGCGTGGACTTGCCCGAGCCGTTGCGGCCGATGATCCCGATCGCGTCCCCGCGGTTGGCCACGAACGTGATGCCCTTGATCGCGCGCACCTCGTGGATGGCCGGCCGGGTCCGGCGGCCGAGGATGCGGAACAGGGCGGTCGACGCAGTGCCCCGGTCACCACCGGCTCCGTAGACGCGGTAGACGACGTGCAGGCCGTCGACGATAACGGTGGGCTCAGTGGCCACGGTGGGCTCAGCGGCCACGGCGGTCTCAGCCACGGCCGTAGAACACCTCCTTGCGCCAGAAGAACCAGAAGCCGAACAGCACCGCGACGACGGCCCAGCCGACCCCGAACTCCCACAGGTGGCTTGAGACGAAAGTCGGATGGCAGTACGCGCTGCCGTACAAATAGAGCGGCTTCGGGCCGCCGGCCTGCTCGCTGTGCCGTACCGCGGCGGTCGCCGCCGCCCATCGGGCCGGCGAGACCCCTGGTGGCCGGCCCGGTACCCCGGCCCAGGCGTAGCAGATGGCGCGGTTCGTCGACGCGGCGCCGAACGCGCTCGCTCGCTGCGAGGCCAGCAGGGAATTGCGGACCAGCGTGATGTAGACCGCGGCCGGGTTCACCTGCAGCAGCGTGGTGGCCCAGCCGTAGTGCTGGGCGTGCTGCACCACGAACTGCTGCACGCTGTAGATGACGCCGGACAAGTAGAGCCAGGTTCGCATCAGGAACGGCAGCAGCTGAGCGAAGTCGTTGACCCGGGCGCCGGTCCTGGCCGCGAACAGGCCGAGGCCCGCGTTAAACACGGTCAGCAGGGCCACCGCGGGGATGACTAGCAGCCAGTGCCAGGTCAGTGACTCCCCTTCGGCCAGCACGAGCACGAACAGCACGGCCAGCGACATCGCCATCTGCTGGAGTTCGATCATGACGTACGCGAGCGGAAGCGACGCGCGCGGGAACTGCAGCGCCCTGATCAGCGGCAGGCTGTCGGTGATCACCTTCGAGGTGGAGATGAACGTCCGCTGGGTGAAGCTGAACACGAACACGCCGGTGACCAGGAATGGCAGGTAGTCCGGCACGCCGCGGCTGACGCCACGGATGATGACGCCGAAGATGAGGAAGTAGACGGCCGCGTTCAGCAGCGGAGCGAGCACCTGCCAGAGCTGGCCCAGCTTGGCCTCGGTGTACATGGCGATGTTGCGGGCGGTGGCGAACTCCATGATGAAGTTCCACCGGCGCCCGAGCTCGCGCAGGTACACCCCGAGGGCCGGCCGCTCCGCGCTGGGCCGCAGGCCGTATTGGGCCGCCAGGGCCGCCAGCGAGCCGTCGCCGGCCCCGGTGGTCCCGGCCGCCAGATCCGGTCCGGCCGGCTGGGCCGCGCAGTCGAGCACCTGGCCGGGCGAGCCGTTCCGCGACGACCTCATGCGTCGGGGACCGGGCATGGCCGACGGCCGGGGCGCGCGAATATCACGGCGCCGACTGTACCCGAGGAACGGTCCCTGACCCGCTGCGGACAGCCAACAGTGACCTGGCCGACGACAGTGGTCACCGGCGAGCCGTTCCGGCTGACGCTATCTGTAACGATCCGGTAAAGCCAACGGAGCGTCAAGCGGCGGTTAACGGGCCGCAATCCCTTGCCGGCTAGGCGCTGCGCGTTCCGGCTGGCCGGCCGGGGCGGGAGGGGCCGCAACGGGTGTGACGGGTGTCTCGAATCCGACCGGTTTCCAGCGCCCCGGAGTCGGGCATCGCAACCCTGCGGCACCGGGCGAAGGCGCCGCCACAGTGCCGGGGCGGGTGGCCAGGAGGTGAGGACGTCGAGAGTCGTCCACCTGCCGTGTGCCCCGGCGAGCGTCGCGCTCGCGCGCCGGGCCTTGTCCGCCGAGCTCCGCGCGGCCGGCGTGTCCGACCAGGCAGTGCGAGACGCCGCCCTGGTCATCAGCGAACTGCTCAGCAACGCGATCCTGCACGCTTATCCGCTGCCCGGCGAGCGGCTCCAGGTGGCCTGGGCCGTGGACGGGACCTCGGTCGAGGTCGCCGTCAGCGATGGCGGCAGCCCGAGCGTGCCGCACGCCGGCCATCCGTCGGCGTCGTCGGTCAGCGGCCGCGGCCTGTCGATCGTCGAGCACCTCTGCCAGACCTGGGGGATACGGGCCGACGAGGTCGGCATGACGGTCTGGGCCGTGCTGCCGGCACCGCGTGAGCAGGCGGGCAATGCGGACGGCAATTCCTCCGGCGGAACCCTTGGCCTGGTCCAGGACGCTCAGGTGGGCCACGCGGCCGATCCCGGGGTCAGCTGGGATCCGGCCAGCGCCGTGGTCGGCTTCGGCCTGACCGGTCCTTAAGCGCCCTAAGCGGCGCCCCGGGCAGCGGCCCGCGCGACCCGGCCGGCATCGGCCGCGCGGGGCTAATCAGGTCGCGATGCGTAATCCGGCCCGGAGTGGTGATACTGCATCAGGGTGCGCCGGCCGGGGGGCATGGCGAAGGGGACCGCCGGGGGAATCGTGACCTACAGCATTGGCACTGACAGCGAAATCGGCTCGCTCAGGACAGTGCTGGTGCACCGGCCAGGCTCCGAACTCAAGCGGGTCACCCCGCGGACCCGCGGTCGTCTCCGGTTCGACGGCCAGCCCTGGGCGGCCCGGGCCCAGCAGGAACACGATGTCCTGACCGATGTTCTGCGCGATCACGGTACGGAAGTGCTCTACGTCACCGAGCTTCTGCAGGACGTACTCGAGTACGCGTCGGCCAGGGACGAGGCGATCGCGTCCGTTCTTGCCTGCGCCGAGACGGGGGACGTCCTCGGCGCGGCGGTCCGCGAGCACCTGGAGTCGCTGTCGCCCGAGGACCTCGCCGCGGCGCTGATCGCCGGCCTGACCCCGGCCGAGTTGCGGTCGGGCCACGGCCTGGTCTACGACCTGCTCGACCCGCACGACTTCGTCATCGACCCGCTGCCGAACCTGGTCTTCACCAAGGACTCGAGCACCTGGATCGGAGACCAGGCGGTCGTCGCCGGCCTGCCGGGATCACGCCGGCGCGAGAGCGACCTGATGGCCGTGATCTACGGCCATCATCCCCGCTTCGGCGGTCTGCGCTTCTGTTTCGACGCTGGCCGCGGGCAGCTCGACGGCGGTGACGTGATCTTGCTTGGTCCTGGCGTGGTGGCGGTGGGCGTCGGTGTCCGGACCACTCCGGCCAGCGCCGAACGGCTGGCCGCGCACCTGCTCGCGGCCGGGGTGGCGACCACCGTGCTGGCGGTGCCGATGAACCAGCGCGGCGACGGCGGTCACCTGGACCGCGTCTGCACGGTGGTGGACACCGGCACCGTGATCATGGTTCCGGCGCTGGCCTTCACCCTGACCGCGCTCAGCATCACCGCGAAGGGCGAGGACCTGCGGGTATCCAGGCCGCGCCCGTTCCTCGAGGCCGCGGCCGAGGCGCTCGGCACCGAGCGGCTCACGGTCATCGACACCGGCCTCGATTCACGGTGCGGCGCCGGGGCGGGCCAGTGGGACGATGGCGGGAACGCGCTGGCGATCGGGCCGCGGGTCGCCGTCTGCAACGAGCGCCACGCCGAGACGAACGCCAGGCTCGCGGACGCGGGATTCGAGATCATCGCCGTGCCAGGCAGCGAACTTGGCGCGTTCCGCGGCGGCCCGCGCGGGATGTGCGCGGCGATCCACCGCGAGCCCGCGTTGCGGCCGGTGCAGGATCAGGCCAGCCGTGAGCAGGCCATCGGCTCGGCCGTGGCCGGGCTGGATGAGGCTGGGCTGGCCGATGCCGGGCTGGCGGATGCCGGGCTAGCCGGAGTCGGCTCGGGCGACCGAGAGCCAGCCGTCGCGCCGGTCCCGGCCATGGCCGCCGGGGCCGCCGGGCCGGAACCCGCCGCGGACGACTCCCGCCGGGCCGGCCAGCTGACCCCGCTGGGCTGAACTGGGCCCGCGACTACTCGCGGGATCCCGACCAGCGGCCGACGCGGTACAGCCCCAAGCCCAGGACAGCCACGAGGACCACCCAGAACACGATGACTAGCACGTGCAGGAAGCCCCAGAGCAAGAACCACATCACCACGAGGATCGCGGCGGCCGCCGCGATGAACATCAAGATCCGCGCCATGTCAACAGGGTACGCCGGCTCCGGCGGCCGAGCGCGGCCCGAACGGGCACGGACCTGACGCGGCAGGGCCCGGATCCTGACGCGGAGGGCGGGGACCTGACGCGGCGGGCCGGGACCTGACGCGCTCAGCCAGTACCTGATCGGGCGGCCGGCCTTGATTGCGAACGGCTTCCGGCGGCGGCGAGATGGCCGGGCCGAAGGTGCGGAATTCGCCCGGTAAAGGCGCCTAAGACCGTCTCGTTCGCCACAACACACCGCAGATCACGAATCCTTTACCAAATTTTCAGCCCGGCATCAGGGGCACCAGGAAACCCTTTGCCAGCCGGCCTTTGCGCACGTCCGGGCCCGCCCCGGAGCCGATGGCAGCGGGTGGTGGATCCCAGCGAGGGCGAGTAATGTGCGGGACGTGGAGCTAAAGGTCACATGCCGGCAGCAGGGGGAATACGTCGTCATGTCGGTGCAGGGCGAGATCGACCTGTACACGGTGCCCCGGCTCCAGCGCGAACTGGCCCGGGTTCTGGCTGCCAGCGGGCCGGCCCGCCTGGTTGTTGACCTGTCGGGGGTAGATTTCTGCGACTCGACCGGAGTGAACGTCCTCCTCGCCGCGCACCGCCAGGCCGGGGAAGGCGGCGGTGACCTGGAACTGGCCGCGCCTCGTCCCGCGGTCAGGAAGATCTTGCAGGTCACGGGGCTGGAAGCGGTCTTCACGGTGACCGACAACCCGGCACAGGCCGTCGGCAGCTAAGCCGCGCCATTAAGATCACGTCCATGTCGCCAGGTGGCGACCTGGCCGTCGTCATCCCAGCCAGGAACGAATCCGACCGGATCGGCGCTACGGTCCGGGCCGCGGCCCGGATCGCGGGCGCGGACATCATCGTCGTGGTTGACGACGGCTCAGACGACGGCACCGGGCGGGCGGCGGCAGCGGCCGGGGCGACCGTAGTGCGGCACGCCAGGAACCGCGGCAAGGCCGCCGCGCTGGAGACCGGGGCCGAGGCGGTCCTGGTGATCGAGGCCGAGCGTGCCGCTGCCGCCGCCGCCGGGCCGGAACCGGCACCTGAACGCCCGCGCCACCTGCTGTTCCTCGATGCCGACCTGGGCGACACGGCGGCCCAGGCCGGGCCGCTGGCCGAGCCGGTCAGGGCCGGAACCGCGGACATGACCATCGCCGTCTTCGCGCAGCGGGTGCAGCTAGGCGGGCACGGCCTGGTGGTCGGCCTGGCCGGGGCCGGCATCGAGCGGGCGACCGGCTGGCGGCCGGCCGAGCCGCTGAACGGCCAGCGCTGCCTGACCAGGCGGGCATTCGAGGCCGGGCGCCCGCTCGCGTCCGGCTGGGGCGCCGAGACCGGACTGACCATCGACCTGCTCCGCCAGGGGCTCCGAATCGCCGAGGTGCAGGTGCCGCTGGCCCACCGGGCCACCGGCCGGGACCTGGGCGCCCAGCTGCACCGGGCCCGACAGCTCCTCGGCGTGGCCCGGGCGCTGGCCGCCAGGCAGCCATGGCGGCATGCCGCCGCTGCCCCGCCGTCCGGCCAGGTCAGCGGGGAGGCCGAGGCCGCGTGAGGAGTCGAGCCGGTGCGCCGGCGGCCAGCGACGCGGCCGGGCTGGGCGCGCGCCCTGGGGTGACCGCGTGACCGCGGCCGGCCGCTGCGCCTACCTCGGGCCGCGGGGGACGTTCTGCGAGCAGGCGGTCACCGCGCTGCACGGGGGGTCCGCGATCGAACCGGTCCCGTGCGCTTCTATCACCGCGACGCTGGATGCGGTCCGCTCCGGCTCGGCCGAGCGGGCGGTCGTGCCGATCGAGAGTTCGGTCGAAGGGGGCGTGAACGCGACGCTGGACGAGCTCGCCGCCGGATCGCAGCTGCTGATCAAGGCGGAGGTCATCGTCCCGGTCGAGTTCGCGCTGCTAGCCAGGCCGGGAACCGGGCTGGCGGACGTCAAGGTGGTCGGCGGGCATCCGGTCGCCCAGCCGCAGTGCCGCCGGTGGCTGGCCAGGAACCTGCCGGACGCGATGTGGCGGCCGGCCCTGTCCAACGCCGATGCCGCCCAGCAGGTCGCGGACGGCGAGATCGATGCCGCGCTGGCCGGCCGGTTCGCCGCCGGCTACTACCGGCTCGCGGTGCTGGCCGGCCGGGTCAACGACAATCCCGCCGCCGTGACCAGGTTCGTCGAGGTCGGGCCGCCCGGACCGCTGCCCGCCCCGACCGGGAACGACCGGAGCTCGGTCATTGCCTTCCTGGCCGACGATCATCCGGGCGCCCTGATGGACATCCTCAGCCAGTTCGCGGTTCGGGGCGTGAACCTGAGCCGGATCGAGTCCCGGCCGACCGGCGAGGGCATCGGCCGGTACTGCTTTTTCATCGACTGCGAGGGCCATGTCCGGCGGCCGAAGGTCGGCGAGGCGCTCATGGGCCTGCGCCGGACCTGCGCCGACGTGCGGTTCCTGGGCAGCTACCCGATGGCCGGGGAGCCCGGAGAGTCCGCGCCCGCGGTGGCCGGGCGCGCGCTCGAGGCGCGCGCGGACGCGCAGTTCACCGATGCCGCGCAGTGGCTGGACCAGGTCAGGCGGGGCTCGCTGTAGCGTCCGGCCGCAGGCCCAGGGCCCGGACGGCTATAGGTAGGGGCCCGACGTGCGCTGCTGCTGCGGCAGCGACTCTTCCTGGCCGGGCATCATGCCGGGCGGGAGCGCCCGGCGCATCTGCTCGAGCTGGGCCCTGGCCGCCATCTGCTGGGCGAACAGCGTGGTCTGGATGCCGTGGAACAGCCCCTCGAGCCAGCCGACGAGCTGGGCCTGGGCGACCCGCAGCTCGGCCTCGCTCGGCACCTCGTCCTCGGCGAACGGCAGCGACAGCCGCTCCAGCTCTTCCTTCAGCTCAGGCGCGAGGCCGTCTTCGAGTTCCTTGATCGAACTGGTGTGAATCTCCCGCAGCCGGGCCCTGCTCTTCTCATCCAGCGGGGCCGCCCGCACCTCTTCGAGCAGCTGGCGGATCATGCTGCCGACGCGCATGACCTTGGCGGGCTGCTCGACCATGTCGGTTACCAGGCGCTCGCCGGGGTTGTCGGGGATGACGTCGGTCTCCGTCGCGATGCCGTCAGGCCCGACGACGACGACCTTGGCTGGCGACTCGGACCCGGGCTCCCTGTGCTCAGTCATCCCCCTAGTTTGTCGATCCGCCGGGCCTGGCGCATCACCGGGGCCGCGGGTTAGACGCGCAGCAGGATTTTGCCGGTGTGCGCGCCCGATTCCATCAGCTCGTGGGCGCGCCCGGCTTGCGCCAGCGGCAGCACGGCCTCGATGACCGGCTGGATCTGGCCCGACTCGACCAGCGGCCAGACCTGCGCGTGCACGGCCGCCACGATCGCGGTCTTCTCCGGTTCCGGCCGCGCCCGCAGCGTGGTGGCGATCAGGCTGGCCCGCTTGCGCAGCAGCGCGTTCAGGTCGATCTCGGCCCTGGTGCCGCCCTGCATGCCGATGATCACCAGCCGGCCGTTGCTGGCCAGGGCGGTCAGGTTGCGCATCAGGTAGGAGGCGCCCATCACGTCCAGGATGACGTCCGCGCCGCGGCCGCCGGTGAACTCGCTCAGCGCGGCCACGAAGTCCTCGTCCCGGTAGGAGATGGCCAGGTCGGCGCCGAGCGCGCGGCACCGGTCAAGCTTGGCCGGGGTGCCCGCGGTGCAGGCGGCGGTCACGCCGAGCGCGCGGGCAAACTGGATCGCGAACGAGCCGATCCCGCTCGCGCCGCCATGAACCAGCAGGGTCTCGCCGGCCGTCAGGCGGCCGAGGGTCACCACGTTGGAGTGCACGGTGCACGCGACCTCGGGCAGGGCGGCCGCCTCGACGAGGCCGACGCCCTGGGGCACCGGCAGCACGTGCCCGGCCGGGACCGCGACCTTCTCCGCGTACCCGCCGCCGCCGAGCAGCGCGCAGACCTCGTCGCCCGGACGCCACCGGGTCACGCCCTCGCCGACCGCGGCGACCGTGCCCGAGCACTCCATGCCCGGGTACGGCGGCGCGCCGGGGGGCGGCGGGTAGAGCCCCTGCCGCTGCAGCAGGTCGGCCCGGTTCAGGCCGGCCGCGGCGATGTCGATGAGTACCTCGCCGGCCCCGGGGAAGGGATCGGGAACCTCGGTCAGCGTCAGGACGTCGGGGCCGCCGGGCGCGGGGATAGTGATCGCTCGCATGCGACGATTGTTCCGTAACCGGTCCTGGCCGCGGCGCGGCGGCCGGCCGCACGGCCGGACTTGCCGCCCGCGGGTGAAATCAGTAGCCGGATGTCTCTACCAGATCTCGGCCCGGACACGATGTTGATAACGTTATGGACATGGCTGTGAAGACCTTCAGCATCAGCATGGACGAACGCACCTACCGCCAGGCTAAGGCGGCCGCCGAGCTGGCCGGCCTGCCGATGTCCGCCTGGATGTCCCGGTCGGCCAGGGAGAAGGTGCAGCGCGACGCGGCCGCGACGGTCGCCGAGCTCGACCGCGGCACCGGGCACGCCTGGGCGGCCTGGACCGAGGCGAGCGAGCAGGACTTCCCGAACCCGGAGGCGGGGAAGGGCGCTGCGTGAATCGCGGCGACGTCTACGCCCATAAGGGAGTCGCCCGGGCCGGCTACGTAGTCATCGTCAGCAACGACGGATTCAGCGCCATCACCGGCCATCCCGTCGTCGTCCGGGTCAGCGACCGTCCCGACCTGACCGAGACCCCGTATGTCGTCGCGCTGACCCAGGACGACCATGTGGCCGGTCACCTCGAGTCCTACTCGGTCCTGCGGGTGCGGCGCGGCCGCCTCGGCGCCGACCCGGTCGGCCGGGTCTCGGCCGGCACCCTCCGCAAGCTCGACGACTCGCTGGCATTGTTGTTTGACTATGGCAGCTGACTCCGGGCGCGGCGAGCAGCGGGACGGCGTCTCGCTGACCAACCTTGACCAGCCGCTGTTCGCCGGCGCCGAGGCGACCAAGCGCGACCTGGTCGACTACCTGGACGCGGTGGCCGGCCCGTTCGTCGGCGTGCTGCAGGCCCGCCCGCTGTCGGTCATCAGGGTGCTGAGCGGCCAGGACCCGTTCATGCAGAAGAACGTCCCCAAGTACACCCCGGACTGGGTTAAGACCGTCACCCTGTGGGCCGAGACATCCAGGCGCGAGGTGTCATACGCGCTGTGCGACGACCGGCGCACGCTGTTGTGGTTCGCGAACCAGCGGGCCGTCGAGTACCACCCGGCGCTGGTCAGGACTCCGGACTGGAAGCACCAGACGCATCTCGTGCTCGACATCGACCCCCCGTCGGCGGATGACTTCCCGATGGCCGTCCAGGCGGCCCACCTGGTCCGCCAGGCGCTCGCCGACGTCGGCATGTCCGGTGCGGTCAAGACCAGCGGAGCCAAGGGCGTGCACGTATTCGTGCCGATCGAGCCCGCGTCGATGGAGGACGTCGCGGCGGCGACCCGCGCGCTCGGCCAGCGGGCCGCGCAGCTCGACCCCGGCCTCACGACCACCGCGTTCATTCGGGAAGACCGCCACGGCAAGGTGTTCCTCGACTCGACCAGAGCCGGCGGCGCGACCGTGGCCGCCGCGTACAGCCCGAGGCTGCGGCCCGGCGTGCCGGTTTCGTTCCCGGTGAGCTGGGACGATCTCGACGCCGTGAGCCCGTCCGACTTCACCGTGCACACCGCGCCGGCGCTGCTGGCTGGCCGCGACGCCTGGGCGGACCTGATGCCTGGCCCGCAGTCGCTCAGCGCCGACCTCGTGGAGCTTGGGCACACGATCCCGGTCGCCCGGGTCCAGGCCATGCACGAGGGCAAGCGGCGGGCCCGCGCCCGCCGGGGCTAAGCGCCGGCCGTGGCGGGCGCTCCGCTGCCCGGGGCCGGCCCGCTGTCGGCACCCCGGGCTAGCCTGAAACCGGTAACCGAGGAACCGACCGCAAAGGGGCGACCGTTGACCACGCTGCAGGGCAGGCCGAACACCGCACTCCTCGTCATCGACGTGCAGAACGGGGTTGTCGCGGACAGTTACGAACGCGACGCGGTCGTCGCGACGATCGCCGGGGTAGTCGACAAGGCGCGCCAGGACGGCGTGCCGGTGGTCTGGGTCCAGCACTCCGACGAGAACCTGGAACGCGGCAGCGACAAGTGGCAGATCGTGCCCGAGCTGAAGCCCGCGGAAAGTGACCCGCTGGTCGAGAAGAACTACGGCGACTCGTTCGAGGCCACCACGCTGGAGGGCGTGCTGGCCGGCCTGGGAGCCGGGCGGCTGATCGTGACCGGGGCGCAGACCGACGCCTGCGTCCGGTCGACCCTGCACGGGGCGTTCACCAGGGGGTATGACGCGATTCTGGTCAGCGACGCCCATACGACCGAGGACCTGAGTGCCTACGGGGCTCCGCCGCCCGGCCAGGTCATCGCGCACACGAACTTGTACTGGCAGTATCAGACCGCGCCGGGCCGGACGGCCGGCACGGTCGAGGCCAGCGACGTCGACTTCGCACCGGCCTCCTGACGTCGGCGTCCGGAATGGCCGGCGTGCTTACGGCCGGGGTTCATCCCCCGGCCGTCAGCTCGCCGCGGTCGGCTCGCGATAGGCCGCGAGGAACACGCGGACGGCCTCGGTGGCCAGCCGTTCGCGCTCGGCCTCGCCTGGTTGCTCGGCCGGGCAGAACTGAGCCTTGTCCTGGGGAATCGCCAGCGCGAGATAGGCGAAATGCGCCGCTGCCAGTTCCGGGTCGCTGGCCTGGAGCAGGCCGCGGCCAGTCAGGTCGCGCAGATGGGCCGCGATGAGCTCGATGGCCCGGGCCGGTGCCTGCTCGTAGTAGCTTCTCGCCAGGTCAGGGAAGCGCTCGGCCTCGGCGATGACGAGCCGGCGCAGGGCCAGCACGTGCGGCTGAAGCACTCCGTCGAGATATCGGCGGGCCAGCCGGGTCAGCACCGCGCCCAGGTCCTCGATCGTGCGGATCTCCGTGCTGCCGAGCACCGCGGTAAGGTTCTCGATGATCGCCTCGGAGTTTCTCGTGACCCCGAGAACGATGTCGCTGAACAGCTGTTCCTTGTCCGAGAAGTTCTTGTACACCGTCTGCTTGGAGACCTCGGCATTCGCGGCGATCTGGTCCATGCTCGTCGAGTGATAGCCGTTTCGCAGGAACAGCGTGGTCGCGGTCTCGATGATGACCTGGCGCTTACGGGCTGAGCGGCCGAGTTCGGCTCCGGCCTGAGTCACGGTCGGTCGCCTGCGCGACGTAGCCGCCGGTTCCGGTCTGTCCGGCCGCTGGTCATGCCTGCCTCGCTCGTGCCTGCCTCGCTCACGCTTCACATAGTACTAGACAGTCCAGTACCTGAACGAGTACTGTACGGTCTAGTTCTCATGACGGAACGGCGGCGCCTGGCCGGCCGGGACTACGAGGAGCGAATCATGTCCGTCACCACAGCGACAGAAACAAGCCCGCCTCGCCCGGGCTCGCGGAGTTGCTCGGCCGGCGGCGGCAACGTCACCCGTAGCCTGCTCGGTTACCTGGCCCTGGCGGGGCCGTTCTACGTCGCGGTCGGGCTGGCCCAGGCCGTGTCGCGGAGCGGGTTCAGCCTGGCCCGGGACGAGTGGAGCCTGCTCGCGCTCGGCCACCTGGGCTGGATCCAGACGACGAACCTGATGCTGACCGGCGGCATGATCATCGCCGGAGCGGCCGGGTTCGGCCGGGCGGCGGGGCCTGGAGCACCCGGCGGCACCTGGGCACCGAGGTTGCTGGCCGGCTACGGCGTGACCCTGATCGGCGCGGGCGTATTCCGGGCCGATGCCGCCGGCGGCTTCCCGCCAGGCACCCCGCCGGGCCGGGCGCCCCATTGACCGGGCACGGCGCGCTGCACCTGCTATTCGGCTCGGCCGGGTTCGCCTGCCTGATCGCGGCCTGCTTCGTGGTCGCGCGGATGTACGCGCGGCAGGGCGACGGCCGGGCCGCGGTCGCATCGCGCGTCGTCGGAGCCGTGTTCGCTGCCGCGTTCGCCGGGATTGCCAGCGGGGCCGGCTCCGTCGCGGTCAACCTCGCCTTCACCGCGGCCGTCATCATCAGCTGTGGCTGGCTCACGGCGGTCGCCGTCGACCTGTACCGGGGTACTAGGCGCGCCGAGCGCGCGGTAGCGGAGGCGGCCAGGTGATGTTCCGGGACGAACTTCAGCGCGGCGGAAAGACCGCGACCGGCATCACCGTCCCCGCAGAGGTACTCGACGCCCTCGGCGGAGGCCGGCGGCCGGCCGTCGCCGTGACCATCCACGGTCACCTCTACCGGACCACGGTCGGCGTCATGGGCGGCGTCGCGATGATCCCGGTCAGCGCGGCGGTCAGAGATGCGGCCGGAGTCACCGCCGGGGACGTGCTCGACGTGGAGATCGTCGCCGACACGGCCCCCCGCACGGTCGATGTCCCGGCCGACCTGGCCGCGGCGATGGCGGCGAGACCGGAAGCGGCGGAGTTCTTCGGGCCGCTCTCCTACAGCCGCCGGAAGGCCTGGGTGACCTGGGTCGAGCAGGCCAGGCAGGCCGAGACCCGGAGCCGCAGGGTCGAGCAGACGGTCGCGATGCTTGCCGACCACCGCCCGCAGCGATGACCTGACGGTCAGGATGCCGGGCCGGGAACAGCCGGGCCGGGCAGCGCCCCGCCCGCGCCAAGCAGGCATTCGGCGACGACTTCATCGTGATTCATGGCGCCGGTCGGCCGGAAGCCGAGCCGCTGGTAAAAGCCCTCCGGTCCGTTCCGGCCGGCGTGATAGGAAACGGTCACGCGGTCGTACCCGCGCCGGTGGGCTTCGGTGCAGAACGCCACTACGGCGAACCGCCCGGCGCCTGCGCGCTGGTGATCCGCGCTGATGTTCAGCCGCCAGAGGTAGGCGTGATACAGGTCAGAGGGGTTCTGCGCGTCGAAGGCGCCCATGACGAATCCGGCCAGCTCGTCGCCGGCGTAGACCAGCCGGGGCCACGCGATGTCCTGCGCGACATAAGCGTCGGCCAGCGACCATGCCACCGGCGCGACAAGTCCCTCCTGGTCCGGCCGCAATTGCAGCGAGCAGGCGTTCCGTACGTTCTCTCGTGTGAGGCGTTCCAGCCGCAGCCCGGACATGCGGTCCACTCTAGGGCGGGGGCGGGGCGGGGGTGCGGCCCCGGCCATCGTGAGCCAGGCGGCCGGGCGAGCGGAACTGCGGCCGCGCGATCCGCTCGTTGAGCCCTCGGAGTGCGGCCGCGAAAACTGGGCCGCCGCCTTGGAGCTGGTCAAGGTCGATGAAAGTGCCGTCGGCGGTCATAGAACTCCCCGATCCCGTTCTGCGACGGCCTGCCCGGGAATCAGGGCCCCCATCCGGCGCAGTGCCGCTCCAGTCTAGGGTCGGCCGTACTGGTGTTGCGGCTCATCGAAATGACGTGTCCCGTGCGGCCGCGGGCAAGCCGCCTGGTCCTGACCGATCGGCGCAGAACGCCCAGGCAATACGCTCGGACCATGACGGTGGAGCGGGAGACGGAGGCTAGCCCCATCTTCGGCGGGATGGAGCGGGCCGAGTACGAGAGGCTGACCCGCGAGCTGACCGGCTACTGCTACCGGATGCTCGGCTCGCCGTTCGACGCCGAGGACGCGGTGCAGGACACGATGGTCCGGGCCTGGCGGGAGTTCGGCCGGTTCGAAGGCCGCTCGTCGCTGCGCACCTGGCTGCACCGGATCGCCACGAATGTGTGCATCGACATGCTGCGGAAGCCGGGCCGCCGGACCGTGCCGATGGATTTGCAGCCGCCCACGCGGGCTGACGGAGCCCGGATCCCGCCGCCGCTGGACGAGCGCACCTGGGTGCTGCCGATCGCCGACGCCAGGCTCGCCGATGCCGGCGCCGATCCCGCCGAACAGGTCGTGTCCAGGGAGACGGTCAGGCTCGCGTTCGTGGCCGCGCTGCAGCGGCTCACCCCGCGTCAGCGCGCGGCGCTGATCCTGCGCGACGTGCTGCAGCACTCGGCCGCCGAAACCGCGGAGTTGCTGGGCACCTCGGTGGCCTCGGCGAACAGCGCGCTGCAGCGCGCCCGGGCCGCGGTGCCGTCGCCCGGGGCGGACGACGCGGCTCCGGGCGGCACCGACCCGGCCCTGCTGGCGGAGTACGTCGCCGCCTTCCAGTCCTACGACGTGCCCCGGCTGACCGCGCTGCTGCGCAGTGACGCGGTGAACTCGATGCCGCCGCTGCCGCTGTGGCTGCGCGGCCAGGACGACATCCGGGTGTGGATGCTGGGACCTGGCTCGGAATGCCGCGGCTCGCGGCTGCTGCCTACCGCGGCGAACGGCTGCGGCGCTTTTGCGCAGTACCGCCCGGACGGCCGCGGCGGCTACCACCCGTGGGCGCTTCAGGTGCTGGAAACCGGCGGCGGCCTGATCACCGGCCTGCACTGCTTTGTGTTTCCTGAGCTGTTCACGTACTTCGGCTTCCCGGCCGCCTTGTAGCCGGGCCACGGCGCGGCGATGAGTTCTGGGGACGGATTGCGTCCAACCTCGTAGCGGTGGCAACGGAGCCCACCCTGTTCCCGGAGGATGCCATGAGCCCGCGAGTTGTCCCGGCCGCCGAGTGGGTGGCGGCCCGCAAGGAGCTGCTAGCCGCCGAGGAGGAGGCCGTACGCACGCTCCAGCAGATCGCGAGCCGGCGCCGGGAGATGCCGGCCGTCGCCATCGTCAAGGACTATGTCTTCGAAGGGCCGGACGGCCGGGCGAGCCTGCTGGATCTCTTCGAGGGCCGGACTCAGCTCATCGTGCAGCACTTCATGTTCGACCCGGCCTGGGACGAGGGTTGCCCGGTCTGCTCCTTCCTGGCTGACAGCATCGGTCCGCTGGCCCACTTGCAGGCCCGCAACACCACGTTCGCGGCGATATCGCGGGCGCCGATCAGTAAGATCGAGCCGTTCAGGCAGCGGATGGGCTGGACCTTCCCGTGGTATTCCTCGCACGGCAGTGACTTCAACTACGACTTCCACGCGACGCTCGACGAGAGTGTCAGGCCCATCGAATACAACTACCGGACCGCCCAGGAACTAGTCGCCATGGGTGAGCCCTACTTCGCCCGGCCCGGCGAGCAGGGCGGTATCAGCGTCTTTCACCGGGACGGGGACGCGGTCCTGCATACCTGGTCCGGCTACGGGCCGGTGACCGACGTGCTGAGCGGGACCGACATGCGCCTTGACCTGACGCCGCTGGGCCGCCAGGACGAGAGCGTCGAACTACGCCACCACGACCGGTACGCCGAGGATGCACGATGACGAGCCAGCCGGAAGACAGCGAGGAGCGGGCCCTGCTGGAATACCTCCAGGCCCAGCGCAATGTGGTGCTGTCCATCGTGGCTGGCCTTGACGAGCAGGCGTGGCAGCGGCCGGCCGTGCCGACGGGCTGGACGCCGGCCGGGCTGGTCGAGCACCTGGGCCATGCCGAGCGACACTGGTTCCAGGGGGTCGTGGCCAACGCGCGTACCGAGCTGCCGTGGGACGACGGCCGGCCCGCGTACGACCCGTACGCCGCGTTCCTCTGTGACCGGCCCGCAGCGGCGGTCATCGGCTACTACCGCGATCAGTGCGCGCGGTCCGACGCGGTGCTGGCGGTGACGCCGCTAACGGCACCGCCGCGCGGCCGGCACGGCGACCCGGAGATGGACGAACCGCCGAGCGTGCGCTGGGTCGTACTGCATGTGATCGAGGAAACCGCTCGCCATGCCGGTCACCTGGACATCGCCAGGGAGCTGATCGACGGCCAGACCGGGCTGGGCCCGCGCTGAGCGATCCGGAGCACTACCCGACCTCCCGGCCTCAGCGCTCGGTGATGCGGGCAGCCCCCGGTGGTTCAAGATGCGGAGGCTTGGATACGTGACCGCAGGGTCGGCACGCCGGGGCCGTCAAGCCCGGCCAGGTACGATGCGCGGCCAGCCATGCTCATCACCAGCGCGAGGGTCGATCCGGAGACCAGGGGACCGGTGCCCGCGGCAAACGGCCCGTCGTCGGCCCGCAGCTGCAGATCGGCTACATGGGTATGGCTGGCCACGGCGAAGTCGCGGCGGGCGAAGAAGTCGGCCACGGGCGTCAGCGCGTCGACGCTCGGCATCCGGTCGAGCCCTAGCGGATGGCGGATGTCCTGGGCATGCACGATGACTTCGCCAAGGTAGGCCGGGGTGTGCGACGAGGGTGCGGTAGTGCTGCTGATGACGGCGCGAAACCGAGCGAGCGTCTCAGCGGGAGTGCTGCCGCATTGCTTAGCCAGCCGTCGCTGGTTGTGCACGGCGGGGCGGAAACGCGCGCCGAGCATACTGCGCAGCCACCGCCACTGGTTAAGGCTCGCCGCCGCGGTGAGGTGGGCGAGGACCTGCTCGACGTCCATTCCCCGCACAGGGTGTCGTGCCGCCACTGCTCCGGACCGAGGCCGGCCAGATCCTTCGCCAGCGCGGCGCGCTCGGCGTGCGCCAACGGCCACAGGTGGTCGTACTGAGTTCGCGCCATATCGCTCGATCCCTCCCTGTAGGTGATGTCCCTGCAAGGTAGACGCGCCTCGACCTTGGGAATCATCGCCGTCCAGCGGCCGCCTGCGCTTCAGGAGACGGCCCGCTCGATGCGCGAGAAAGGCGCTCGTGTCCGCCGGGCCCGGCGGCCTCGTGCACGACACCGACTCCTGACAGGCCAGGCCCGGCCGCCTAGCGTCAGCGGCGCGCCCGGTAGCGCAGAAAGACCGCCCCGCCCTGAAACCGGCGCTCGTCGAGCAGCTCGAGCCGCGCGCGGACGTCGTTCGGCAGCGCTCGCTTGCCACCGCCGACGAGCACCGGCACGAGCAGCAGCTGCAGCTCGTCGACCAGGCCCGCGGCGATCGCCTGACCGGCGAGCTCGGCGCCGCCGATGGTGATGTCAGAACCCGAGCTCTGCTTCATCCGCTCGATCGCGCGGGGGTCGAGTTCGCGTTCGATCCGCGTCCGGGCGCTTGTCACCGTCTCGAGCGTCCGCGAGTAGACGACCTTCTCGGCCGCCTGCCAGATCGCCGCGAACTCCCGCCCCACGGCCGGCCCGGCGCCGTCCGGATCGATGGTCTCCCAGAAGACCATCGTCTCGTACATCCGCCGCCCGAGGAGATAGGTCCCGATCGGTCGCTCGAGCTCGTTGACGAACGCATGCACCTCCTCGTCAGGCGCCGCCCATTCGAACTTGCCCGAGGCGTCCCCGACGTAGCCGTCGAGCGAACCCATCGCCGAATAGATCAGCTTCGCCATGTCGTCAGCTTCCGGTCTCGCACCTGAGTCCTCCTCCTAGCTTGTCGCCCTCGACGCGTGGCCGCGCGCGACTTTGACCGCGGGCCGGCCCGAACCTAATCGGTCGCAGCTCGGTAACCGTCGCGTAGGTCCCGCGACCAGCGGCTCGCGGCCGCTCCTGGTGGCCTGCGGCTGCCTACCCGGTGCCACCCAGGACGGCGAGGCTGCGAGGGGAGAGCCCATTCAACTGGTCGCGGCCCGCTGCATTGATCACATTCATCCTGGCGTTCGTTTCCAGATCGTGAGCTGGGGCCTGACCCCAGGGTAGGGATCGAGTGCCCTGACCGGTGCCATGGCAACCTTCGTGAAGGCCTCGTGGAGGTGGTCCAGCCTGGCGGTGCGATAACCTCCGTCCCCGATATATGCGACGGTGTCCCCGCGGTAGTACGTCAGGCAGTCACCCAGCGACGAGAACAACGGCGGCCAGCACAGGAACAGGCCTCGGTCGGCGTGGTTGGACAACTCGGTCTGATCGCCTTGTTCGACGCAGGTCCATGGCCGGGTCGGCGGGTGATACCTGTTGGTTCGCTCGCTGGCGAGGGGCGCCTGGTCGTAGGCGACAATATCCGCGCCGATCGAGCGCAGCCTGTGTGCCCAGTATCCCGTTCCGGCGCCGATCTCAACTAGTGGTCCTAGCCCGTCGAGCATTGCCAGCGTGGAATCACTGGGAAAGACATACGCGTAGCGCTGAGCCAGCAGCAACAGCACGTCCTCGGCCCCGGCTGCCGGATCAGGAAGACAGCCGTTATCCAGCATCTCAAGCGACTGGCCGAACTGATCGTCTCGCATGTGCGCGAAGTTTATGCCGATCCGGGCAGTCCTGGCGATCACGTATCCAGCGTCTTGGCCTGGCACTAGGGGCGTCTGTCGCTGCCCGGCGACTGCGCTGCCCGTCTGCCGGTGTCCCGGCTCCAGCGGTCGCCAAGCGCGCCGGGCACTCGGTTGACGTGTTCCTGCGGGTCTACGCCAACTGCATCGACGGTGACGATGAGATCGCCAACCACAGGATTAGCGGCCTGCTGGCATGACACCGCCAGACGGGCCATGTCACCTGGGGGAATGCCGATGTCGCCATCCCGCACATGTCCCGTGCCTAGCCGCCTGCGATGGCGTCCGGCGGCCTACGGCTGCCCACCGGAAGTACAACGAGCGGTCATGGTGTTGTCGCAGTTCAGGACGCGTTCGGGCCGGTTGAGCGGAGGGTGTGGGATTCGAACCCACGAGGAAGCTCGCGCCCCCTAGCGGTTTTCAAGACCGCCGCCATCGGCCACTAGGCGAACCCTCCTAGCTGCGGTAATGCCGGAACAGGGCTCGACTGGCATTTCGCCGGTCTGCGACTGGTCCGCGGGCTCGACGCTGGGCTCCGGCCGAGCGGCCCGACGTCGACTCCCAGCTTCTCATACGCGGCCGGCCCCCAGCTGCCCGAGCGATGCGCTCGTCGGCGGCAAGCTCCTGGCCGTCGATGCAGTTGGCATAGCGCTTCATCAGATCTCCACGCTACGCGCACCTCGTCGGTCGAGCGGTGCTTCAGGCCTCTCCCCCGTGAAGCCAGGGAACGGCGGAGCTGACTTCGTCAAGGCCGAGACCGGGAGTAAGGATGACCAACGGCCCTCAACGCCGGGTCCGGAGTCGGCGAGCTATGACGCCGTCTGGCCGCTGGCTCTGTGCTGATATGGATGTTCGAGGGCGGCAAGAAGGGCGGCGAGATTCACGGTTTCGGTGATGCAGTCTTCTTCACCGCCGTTCAACTTCTGACCGTATCGTCGTCGATGACCAATCCGGTGACCGCCGCCGGGAAGGTCGTCGATGTCGCGCTGGAGGCATGGGCGATTTTCGTGGTCCCCGCAGTTGCCGGCCGCTTCGCCACCTTCTTTAGTTCAGGCGACTCCAGCTAAACACGAAACGCCCAGGCCAGACGCGCGTCCGAGTGATCAGCACTGCTCGCCGGACCGAGGCACGCGCGCGGGACGACCTTGAGGCGGCTGGCCAGCTCGTCACAAACTGTGCAGGTCACTGCGGCAGGCGTAGGTGGCGCCCGCAAAACGGGCCTTAGCCGGCTATCCCCGACCTCGTCCAGGGCGCTGAACTGGCGAATCTCCGCCCAAGACGAGTAGGCCATGATCGCCCGGGTATGGCCAATTCACGGACATGCACGCAGGCCAGTATGGGGCCGATGGGGGACTTATGGGCAAGGTACGACCGGTACGGCACTTGACGACCGCGGCCATGATGGGGCTGAGAGAGCTTCCCGCGAACGCGGCCTGGCTCGTGTCCAAGGGCATCGAGCCAGCCGTATCGGCTGCGACGGGAGCTTCCGGTGCTGCCTCCACGATCACGGACAACCTGGTCGGCACGGCCTCCTCGGCGGCCGAGAGCGTCGGCTCGGCGCGATCCGGCGCAAGGCGGCGGGCCCGGCAGGCGAAGGAGTCCGTGGCGGCGGTGGTTCCAGGCGTCGGGCACGACTCCGTTTCCGGCCTGATGCGACAGGCCGACTCGGCGGCTGAGCGGGCGCGCGGCCTGGAGAAGCAGGCGCTGGGCCTGGCTGTCACAGCTAAGGACAGCGCGGACGAGGCGGCCCGGACTGAACATGAGTCAGGAGAACTCGTGCGCGGTGTCCGCCAGGAAATGCAGGACAATGTCGCGGCTCGGGTCGAGAGGGCCAGGCGGACGGCCGCTGACATCGTGGCCAAGGTAATCCGTGACCGGGATGAGAAGGTCTGGCAAGCTCGCGCTGAGGCGGAAGAACTCATCAAGCGGGAACGCCAGGCTGGTGAGGCCGAGGCACACAGAAGGATCGAGAAGGCCGAGTTGACGGCCGCGGCCCGCAGCCAGGCGGCCGATAAGGCCGCTGAGCAGGCCCAAGAGCGAGCTCGCGCGGCGATCAAAGCAGCCAATGAAAGCATGGTCCTTGCCAGGGACCTGGCCAGCCAGGCATCCAAGGCGGCCCGCGGGGCCGCCGCTGAGGCTAGCCGGGTGGCCGACCGGCTAGCTGCCCAGGCTCAGAACCGGGCGGGCGAGGCCGAGCAGCGCGCCAGCGAATCCGGTCAGGTACGGCAGCGGACCGCCAGCGTGCGTAAGAGCGGAGCGAGCCGGCGGCCGCGCGACGTCGGCGGCGGCAGCCGTCGAACCACGTCGCGGGCGCCACAGGGCCGGCCCGGTCACCTCGTAAGCCGCGATGTGGGCCTGGACGCTCTGACCAGGAATGACCTGCAGCGGCTAGCCCGCGAGCTCGAGGTCGACGGTCGCGAGGGCATGAGCAAGCAAGACCTCGTGACCGCGGTGACCAGGGACGGCGGCCTGCGCCTGGAGCAGCTGACGAAGAGCGAGCTACTGCGCCTCGGCCGCCGCCGCGGAGCCCCCGTTGCCACGTCGATGAACAAGAGCGGGCTCATCGCGGCGATCAGCGACTTTAAGTTCGCCGCCGGAGCTGGGCCATCAAGCAAACGAGCGAAAGGACAGACCAGGTGAAGCTGCTGAGGCGCAAGAGCAGGTGGGAGAAATTGATCGAGTCCACGGCCAACGTCGCGGCGGCCAGCAGCGTGCGGCAGGCGGCCAAGGTGACATTGGGCGTCGTCGGCGGGGCGGTCGCGGCCACTGCTGCTAGCGCGGCGATCTCTACGATCCGCCATCACGAGGGCAGGTGAAGCTCACGGCCGTGGCGCTGTTCGGCGCCGGTTACGTGCTCGGGTCACGAGCGGGTCTCGAGCGGTACGAGCAGATCAAGGAGCTCGCTCGCGGCGCAGCCGGAAAGCTCGAGGACTCCGGGCTTCGGCAGCGTATCGAAGCCTACGGAAACCAGTTCGACGCTAGTTCCTCGCGACCTGGCCGCGGCAGCCGGTCGCGAGACTAGCGATGCGCTGGGACAACCGGCCAGGACAAAGCTCGCGGCCAGGTGACATCGTCATCGGCGCCTTTGTTCGGGCCCGGCTGCTCGGGCTCAGATTGCTCACCTTGGAAGCGCGGGTCGTGATCGCGAAGGACGACGGTTCGCGTCAGATCTTGCCGTCCTGGCCAGCGTATCCGGCCGCCAGCGTTCGGCGCCGGCGCCCATCCGGGTTCACCTACGCACCAGGCTACGTTGCGTCTGCCGCCATGGAACCCGAACTCGAGCGGGCGCGCGAACTGCTCGCCGAGGGCGAGGACACGCTCGCCAGGATCCGACTGAGGCTGCCAGCGGTCCCCCGGGATTAGCGAACCCGTGGCAGCACACCGCACAGGTTCCACGCCAGCCGGCCCTCCGAGTCCCAGCTGACCTACTGATCCGGGCCTGCGTGACGGGTGGGTAGGCTCGCTGGCGAAGGAGGATCGATGCTTCCCCCGTTCGGCCTGCAGGCGGTGTTCACCCAATGGCAGGCGGCGCCCGCCGTCACGGTGTCCGTCGTGCTGCTCGCCGGGCTGTACCTGTGGGGCGTCATCCGGGTCGCCCGGCGTCATCCGGCCCGGCCATGGGCGGCCTCGCGGACGGTCACGTTCCTGGCCGGGCTCGCGGTCATCGTGCTGGCGCTGCAGAGCGGTATCGGCAGCTACGACGACGTGCTGTTCTGGGATCACATGGTGCAGCACCTGATGCTGATCATGGTCGCGCCGCCGCTGCTGATCGTCGGGCAGCCGATCACGCTATTGCTGCATGCCAGCCGGAACCCGCTGCATACTTGGGTCAAGAAGATCATCCGCTCCCGCGTCGTGACGTTCCTGACCTGGCCGGTTTTCGGGTTCGCCGCCTACGCGGCCACGATTGTCGTGCTGCACCTGACCGGGCTCGCGAGCCTGGTCGCGGACAACCAGGTCGCCCACGATGGCGAGCACGTGCTGTTCATCGTGGTCGGCTACTTGTTCTTCCTCCCGATCGTCGGGTCCGAGCCGATCAGGTGGCGCCTGTCGTACCCGGCCAAGCTGATCTTGTTGTTCCTGATCATGCCGGTCGACACCTTCACCGGGCTCGTGCTCAGCTACGGCAACCCGGGCACGCCAGGGATCGTGACCGGCCCGCGCCCGGCCTGGGCGGGATCCGCCGTCGGGGACCTCCATGCCGCGGGCGCGGCAATGTGGGTGGCCGGCGACGGCCTGATGTTCGCGATGATGATGTTCGTGTTCCTGCTCTGGGCCACCGACTCCCGGGCGCGGATTCATTCCCGCGGCTGGCTGGAGGCCGCGCGGCGGGCGACGGTCGCCCCGTCGGCACCGGCCGCCGCCACCGACATCGACGATGACGACGCGCAGCTAGCCGCCTACAACGAGTACCTGAACCGCCTCAGTCAGCCGGGCCAGCGCCAGCAGACCTAGCCAGATGGCACCTAGTCTGAATCTGTGGGTGGACTTTCTATCGCCAGAGCAAGGTAACTCAACCCATAGATTCAGAGCCGTGGCCACGCGAGCCGGGGCGAGGTGGGCCGAGCCCTTGTGAGGCGGGCGGGGCGGGGCTCCGCCAGCTGGACGATCGCGCGTCCGCGACACGCCGGCTACCGGTCTCTACGCCAATCTAGGGCTGGCGCTAGAACGGGCCATAGGCTCCTATGCCGTGGACCCCGTGCGAAACCCCTACGCGCCGGGCGCCGGGCAGCGACCCCCTGAGCTGGCCGGCCGGGACGGCGAGATCGCGCAGTTCGAGGTCGTGCTCGAGCGCGTCGCCCGCGGCCGGCCCGAGCGCAGCATGGTGCTGACCGGCCTGCGCGGCGTCGGCAAGACCGTGCTGCTGAACGCGTTCCGGTCGATGGCGATGCAGCGCCGGTGGGGCACCGGCAAGATCGAGGCTCGGCCCGATCAGTCGATCCGCCGCCCTATCGGCGGCGCGCTGCACATGGCCGTGCGCGAGCTCGCGCCGCGGCACCGGGCGCCGGAACGCATTGACGACTTCCTCGGCGTGCTCAAGGCGTTCCTGGCCCGCGACCCCAAGTCGGGCAAGAACACGGGCGCCGCGATCAGCCAGCTGGGCATCGACGTGCCGATGGCCAGGGGCCGGGCCGACTCGGGGGACCTGGAGATCGACCTGACCGAGCTGCTCACCGACGCGGCCTCGGTGGCGGCCGACCTCGGCGTGGGGATCGCCCTGTTCATCGACGAGATGCAGGACATTCCCGCGCCCGATGTGTCCGCGCTGTGCGCCGCCTGCCACGAGCTGTCCCAGAACGGCGGCCCGCTGATCGTCGTCGGCGCGGGGCTGCCGCACCTGCCGTCGGTCCTGTCGGCCAGCAAGAGTTACTCGGAGCGGCTGTTCCGCTACGTTTCTATCGATCGCCTGGCGAGGGACGCCGCCGACGTTGCGCTGCTGGCGCCGGCCAGGCGCGAGGGGGCCGATTTCCAGCCGGACGCGCTCGACGCGCTGTATGCGGCGGCCGACGGCTATCCGTATTTCGTGCAGGCGTACGGCAAGGTGACCTGGGACGTCGCGCCGGCCAGCCCGGTGACCACGGCCGATGTGGCGGTCGCGGCGCCGATGGCGGCGGGGGAGCTGGCGGTCGGGTTCTTCGGCAGCCGGTACGAGCGGGCGACGCCGGCCGAGCGCGAGTACATGCGCGCGATGGCGCTGCTCGGCGACGACCCGGTGCCGACCGCGCGGGTCGCCGACGAGCTCGGCCGCAAGCCGTCGAGCGTGTCGCCCGCCCGGGACAGCCTGATCAAGAAGGGCCTGATCTACAGCTCGGAGCGCGGGCTGATCGCATTCACGGTGCCCCATTTCGGCCGGTTCCTGCGCGCGCAGCCCGGCTGACGGATGCGCGGGGCCAGCGGAGCCTTCTGACGCTTTCTCGCGCTCTCTAAGGAAAATCCAAGAGAGGGCTAGAACTCCTCATAGTGGTCCTGCCGGCCGGTCAGGCCGCTCCCGGCCAGCGGGCCCGGCACCGGCGGCATAGGCCGGGTGCGGGATGGCAGGCTGATCGCGCCGGTCGCCGAGCCTGCCGGGCAGTTCGGTCCGGCCGGGCTGCGGGGCGGCGTGACTGCCGCGCCGGCGGAGCAGCGGCAGCCGCCACCCCGCCGGGCGCACCGAGGTCGCCGGCCACGGGATGACTGCGCCGGTCGCGGCGTCGACCAGCACGGCGAGCACGGCCGGGCGTCGCTGCTGCAGGTACACAGCGAACACCAGCTCGGCGTCGGTCCCGTTGTACCGGCTCGGGTACGCGACGTAACGCCAGCACAGCTCGCGCCAGACGTCCAGCGGCTCCCGCCGGGCGAGCAGCGCCGTATGGCGGCGGAACTGCTTGCTGCGTTCCAGCGCCGCGATGGTGTGCTCCGGGCTGGTCACCCGCAGCTCGCAGGGGACCGAGTAGCCGATCCGCACGAGCACGTCGCGGATCTCCGGCGACAGCAGCCCGAACAGGGCGAGCTCGGCCAACAGCATCAGCAGCAGGACGCCGGCGTGGGCCGCGATCTGGTCCGGCATCATCGCGGGCAGCCCGATGGTGGCGGCCGCGGCCGTGGCCAGCAGGATCGACCTGGCCAGCGTCCGGCCGCTGATCGGCGTCGAGCTGAACTCGCCGAAGCATCCGCAGCCGATGTCGGGCCTGATGCTGCGCAGCTCGATCAGCGCGCAGGTGGCGACCACGAAGAGCAGGCAGGTTCCGATCCGGATGAGCGGGGCGGTGCCGTGGCCGAACCGGCCGGCGGTCAGGATCAGCCCGATGCCCATGCCGAGTTCGACCGAGCACAGCGTGCCCGCGGCGACCGGGCGCAGCTTCAGCGGGAACAGCGCGGTCGGGCCGGGGCCCGCGCTGACCGAGCGCCGGTGGATCGCGCGGGCGGCCTTGGCCGAGCAGCCGCCGAGCAGCATGACGGCGAGCACCGGGACCTGGATGTCGCCCAGCTCGGTCAGCATGTCAGCGCCCGATCGTCAGGGTCGTGCTGAAGCAGCCTTCATCGAGCTCGCCGCCGAGGGCGATGAAGCTGGCTACGGTCAGGTCGGCGACCCGGCCACGGGGGGAGTTCGCGCAGGCTACGCAGCGGTCATTGAACAGACGGGCCACCGGGGCACAGCCCGTGACCGGCAGCGTGCAGGAGATCCCCGTGCACTCGTTGCGGACCAGCAGCGCGGAGCCGACGGCCAGGTAGGGCAGGTCGCGGAACGCGGGGGCCTGGCCGGGCGGGAATCCGGCGATGGAGTCCTCCCGGCAGGAGGCAGCCGGGTCGATCGCGGGATAGGAAACCCCGAGGACGCCGTACGGTTCGTGAGCGAAGTCGTGCCAGGTGGCCGAGCCGGCGATGCTGTCGGCGAGCCGGGCGGGCGGCTGCCGGTCCTTCTGGACCAGGTCGCTGCGGTAGTTCGGCTGCGGGCTGGCCGGGGAAAGCCCCTCGAGGTAGTCCTCGCGGCGCAGGCCGATGATGTCGAGCAGGTAGCCGCGCTGCAGGTTCGGGTATCTGACCTGGACCTTGACCCGAGCGTGAGCCGGGATGATCACGGCTTGCGGCGCCTTGGCGCGGCTCTCGGCGACGAGCAGGCGATCGCCGTCACGGCCCACGATGGTGCCGGTGACCCGGCCGATGTTGGCCCAGATCCGGTCGGCCACGCCGGACCGGTTCGGCAGCAACCTGATGGTCGCCAGGTCGCCCCGGTTCAGCGCGGCAGGATCTAAAGGCCCGCCCCGCCAGGCCCTGGAGTCCGCGGTCAGCGCGAACCGGCGCTCGCCGCGACCGTCCCCGATCACGACCACCTGCGGGCTGACGTCGATGACCTCGCCCGTCACCGCCCGGTACAGATTGCCGGCGGGGTAGGCCGCCGCGGGCGCGTACCGCGGGCCGTGGTGGTGGACCGGGCCGCGGTGCGCGGCGTTGTCGTGGCCTGGGCCCGGCTGGCGCGGGATCGTCAGCCCGCCCGGGAACGGGCGCGCGTCGCGGCCGGGACCGGTGAGGTCCCCTGGCCCGGCGAGCTGTCCGTCGTACGGATCGTGGCCGGCGGTCGATTGCCGGCCATCGAAGGGCCAGGAATCCCCCGCGCTGAGCGCTCGAGGGCCGTCGTCGTCACCTATCTCCGCTCCGGCGGTCGCGTCCGCCTGGCCGGGGAGGTCCCGGTCCGGCCGGAAGGCGGCGTCGGCGGGCGCGTCGGCCTGGGGGTGGAAGACGGCCGCCTTCAGCAGCCTGCGCCGCGCGAGGTGCCGGGTATTGGCCAGCGTCGCCACGGGACAGCGCTCGCAGCACACCCCCGGCGCATCCACCGGTACACCCCCTCCCGCGCATTCGGCGCGGCCATCTCTGTGCGTGATTACGTTCTCGTGAATCACATTATGAACTTCGACCCTGATGAGTGATCGAACTCGCGTCAAGCGGTTTCGCGATCTTCCGGACGTCAGGTCTGACCAGGACACCTATGGGGGCGGAGCAGGTCGAGACTGACCTTCCGCAGATAGCGTACTGACCTGCACGGCATTACCACGGGTAGTGGGACATGCACGGAGTGTCGTGGGTACGGTTAAGGGGTGAGCGTCGGGGGCGATCACGGTGTTCTGCGCGAACACCACACCGGGGCGACGGCTGACAACGAGACGGTGCCGCGGCAGCTCGACGCGGCCAGGACCGACGCCGAGTTCCGGGAGTTCGTCACGTCCCGGGGCCGGGCGCTGCTGCGCTCGGCTTACCTGCTCACCGGCAACCTCGCCGACGCCGAGGACCTCGTCCAGTCCGCGCTGGCCAAGACCTACCAGGCCTGGAGCCGGATCGAGGACCGCAATGCGCTGGACGGATACGTGCGGCGGGCCATGGTCAACACGCATATCTCGTGGTGGCGCCGGCGGAGGGTCGACGAGTATCCCACCGATGACATCCCGGACCAGCCGGCCCTCGATACCTCGGGCAACGCCGAGCTGCACGACACCCTGCAGCGGGCCGTCGACCGGCTGCCGCAGCGGATGCGGGCCGCAGTGGTGCTGCGCTACTTCGAGGACATGACCGAGGCTGAGGTGGCCGACGTGCTCGGGGTGAGTCAGGGCACGGTGAAGAGCACGGTATCCAGGGCGGTGGCCAAGCTCCGTACCGACGCCGACCTGCTCGCGGACTGAGCGGCGGGGGATGGCCCGGCTGAACTCCCGGATGTGAGCCCCACCCGGTGACGTTTCGCCGTCAACGTGGGACTATCCACCCCAGGGATAAGTGCGGCGGCCGGCCCGGGCAGGCGGCGGGCGACGCAGTTAGCAGGAGGTTTCCGTGCGCAGCACGATGATGGATGTTCCGCTGACCGTAACCAGGATCATGCAGTACGGCAGCACGGTGTACGGCAGCCGCGAAGTAGTGACCTTCGGGCCGGACGGAACCCGCCGGCAGACCTACGCCGAGACCGGCGCCCGGGCGGCCAGGCTGGCCAACGCGCTGCGCTCGCTCGGCGTGGACGGCGATCAGCGTGTGGCCACGCTGATGTGGAACAACGCCGAGCACCTCGAGGCGTACCTGGCGATTCCCTCGATGGGCGCGGTACTGCACACCCTGAACCTGCGGCTGGAGCCGGAGACGATCGGTTACATCGCCACGCACGCCGGCGATGATGTCGTGATCGTCGATCCGAGCCTGGTCCCGCTGCTCGCGCAGGTGCTGCCCCATGCGACCGCGATCCGGCACGTGCTCGTGGCCAGCCGGGCCGGCGCGGCCGACGCCGCGGCGCTGGAGTCGCTGGCCGGGCCGGGCCGCGAGGTGCACTCCTACGAGGAGCTGCTCGCCGCCGAGCCGGCCACGTTCGACTGGCCTGACCTGGACGAGCGGTCCGCGGCGGCGATGTGCTACACGAGCGGGACGACCGGCCATCCCAAGGGCGTCGTGTACAGCCACCGCTCGATGCACCTGCACTCGATGGCGGTCAATACCGGCTCGGTGTTCGCGATGTCGGAGCGGGACCGCGTCCTGCCGGTCGTCCCGATGTTCCATGCCAACGCCTGGGGGCTGCCGTACGCCGCGGTCATGGCGGGCGCCAGCCTGATCATGCCGGACCGGTTCCTGCAGCCCGAGCCGCTGGTCAAGCTCATCGAGGCCGAGCGGCCGACGGTCGCGGGCGCGGTCCCGACGATCTGGAACGGCCTGCTGCAGCACGTCAGGGCCAACGGAGGTGACCTTAGCTCGCTGCGCATCGTGCCCTGCGGCGGGTCGGCCGTGCCGCACGCGCTCCAGGAGGCCTACGAGAAGGAGCTCGGCGTCACGATCCTGCAGGCCTGGGGGATGACCGAGACCTCCCCGCTGGGCAGCGTCGCGCACGCCCCGGTCGGCGCGACCGGCGACGACGTGTGGAAGTACCGCGACACCCAGGGCCGGCTGATCTGCGAGGTCGAAGCCCGCCTGGTCGGCGACGAAGGCGTGCTCCCGAACGACGGCGAGGCGGTCGGCGAGGTCGAGGTGCGGGGGCCGTGGATCACCGGCGCCTACTACAAGGACGACGACCCGGCCAAGTTCCGCGACGGGTGGTTGCGCACCGGAGATGTGGGCACGATCGACCCGCTCGGCTACGTGGTTCTCACCGACCGGGCCAAGGACGTGATCAAGTCCGGCGGCGAGTGGATCTCCTCGATGGAACTCGAGAACGTGATCATGGCTCACCCCGACGTCGTCGAGGCAGCGGTGATCGGGGTGGCCGACGACCGCTGGGGCGAGCGGCCGCTGGCCGTCGTCGTGCTCGCCGCGGGCGCGACCACGACCGCGCCCGACCTGCGCGAGTACCTGGGCGGCCGGGTCCCGAAGTGGCAGCTGCCCGAGCGCTGGTCGTTCATCACCGAGGTCCCGAAGACCAGTGTCGGCAAGTTCGCCAAGACCAAGATCCGCGAGGCCTACTCCCGCGGCGACTACGAAGTCATCGAGGCCAGCTAACCCCCGCGCCTCCTGGCCGCCGCGCCCCCGCGTGCCCCCGTGCCTCCCGACGCCGGGTCGCCCCGGTCCTGGAGGCCCGGGGACCATGATCAGGGGGAGTTACTCTGCTGTGCAGCCAACAAGTCCACCTGATCATGAAAACGCGACTGCTTTGCGGGCTCCGCTCGGCTGCCGGTACGCTAATCCAGCGGCCGGCACAGGATGCCAGCTCGCGATACGGCTGCCGCGGGGTGCTCTCGCGGTCGTCGGGGAGGCTTCGCCTAGTCCGGTCTATGGCGCCGCACTGCTAATGCGGTTCGGGTTCACGCCCGTCCGGGGTTCAAATCCCCGAGCCTCCGCTCCTGACCAGCCGCTTTGCCGAACAGGCGAGGCGGCTGGCTTCGTATTGCCGGTCTTCGCCGGCTCCAAGCGGCTCGGCATCGAGGTGACCCGGCTCGGCCGGCAGTACCGGGTCTTCACGTCCACCGTCTGGGACCTGGGCCTGGAGCCGGGCGTGCCGGGGATAGGGGGTGTCCGCGATCTCGCAAGCCAGCCGGCGTGACGTTCTGTCGCGTCCCCGGGCTCGAAAGATTCACCCAGCGGCGGGAACTTCCCCCGCCTGGCTCCGGTCGTTAGCAGAGGTCATCGGGGTCTTCCAGCGCCCAGCGCGGGCGCTGGTGGGCCGGGGTGCGGCACCCCGAGGTTGACCGCGCGGGCAGTCCAGGAAGCAGGTCGTCCGCGACCCGCGCTAGCATCCGCCCATGACTGCATCCGACGACCAGGCCGCTCCAGTCCCCGCCCTAGGTCAGCCCGGCGACCCGGACGACGCCCAGTTCGGACCGCACCGGTTCTACCCGGGCGAAGGTAACGGCGACGGGCAACTCAGGGGCGCCCGGATCGAGGCCGCGGACCTGCGCGGCGCCCGGTTCACCGACTGCGACCTGACCGGCGTCACGATCCGGGACGGGTGGCTGGTCAACGTCAGCATCTCCGGCTACCTCAGCAACGTCACGGTCAACGGCGTCGACGTGAGTGAGTTCGTGAGCGCCGAACTGGACCGGCGGCACCCGGAGCGGGTGCAGTTCCGTGCGGGTCAGACGGCCGGCGACGTCCGGGCGATATGGGACACCATCGAGCGCCTGTGGGCCGAGGCCGGCCAGCGAGCCGGGCGGCTGCCTGCCGCTGCGCTGGCCGAGCCGGTCGACGAAGAGTGGTCATTCGAGCAGACACTCCGGCACCTGGTTTTCATCACCGACGCGTGGGCCAGCCGGACGGTGCTGGACGAGCCGATGCCCTACCACCCTCTCGGCCTGCCGCAGAGCTGGTATCCGGCGGCGGACGCGGCCGCGCTCGGCATCGAGCTGGCTGCGCAACCCGGCTACGCCGAGATCCTGGCCGCCCGCGCAGACCGGATGGCCGTGATGCGGCGGATCGTGGCCGGCCTGAGCGATGCCGACCTGGGACGACGGTGCGGGCGCTCACCCGCGCCCGGCTACCCGGACGAGGAGCGCACCGTGATCGACTGCATCAGCGTGGTGATGGACGAGGAGATCGAGCACTACCGGTATGCGGTCCGCGACCTGGCCGAACTGGAGTCCAGGTAACCGGCTCGATCTGGGGCGGGCTGGTCAGGCGATGGTGTCCAGCTCACCTGACTCGCGCCGCGATGACCCGGGCGCAGGCCAGCGACTCGGCCCGGGTGGTGTCCACCGAGAGGTCGTAGGTCACGCCCCGGTGCACCAGGTCCGCCTGCGCCGCGGCCATGCCCGTGACCCGGTCCCCGCGGGCGAGTTCCCGCCCGGTGGCGACCGCGCCGTCACACCGCCGAGAAACACCTCGTCGAGGATGAGCCGGGCGCCGGCCGTGGCCATCGCGGCGATGCCGGTCATCCAGGCGGCTTCCACCGCCCGGAACCGGGGGCCGACGGTGATCTGGCCGTCCGGGGCGAGTTCGATGCCGTCCCCGCCGTCCTGGGTCGAGCGCGGCATGGCCCGAATCAGCGTGTCGATGCCGACAGTCAGCCACGGATCGGGCAGAACGGCCTGCAGGCACCGGGCGATCGCGGATTTGCCGGCGCTGGCTGTGCCGTTGAGCACGATCACCTGAACCGCCACCGTTGTCACCCTAGGCGCCGGGCGCCCTGGGCGCCGACAGCGGGCTCGGCGGGTTCTAGCCCGGCGGGATCTGGCCCGGGCGGTTCACGAATCCGGCTTTCAGGATGGCTGACTCGCCGGTGACCTTGCCGGTCGCGACGCTGACGTCCCGCTCGCCGAGCCACCGCAGCGACCGGCGGCTGAAGATCCACTCGGACCGGACGCCGTCGTAGGTGAGGGCGACGGCGACGCCGGGCCGGCCGATCGCGTCGGTCGCGGGCCGGACGACAACGACCCCGGGGATCAGGGCCGCGGCGCGGAAGAGCGCCGCGGGGAACTCCAGCGGAGGCGCCGGGACGACGAAAAGGGCGCCCATGGTGACGAAGTCCTCCCAGAAGGGGCAAGGAA
>JBPCKO010000298.1:0-6354 GCA_051004215.1 Streptosporangiaceae bacterium
GCCTACCTGCGTGCGGCCCGGCTTGGTAGGTTTTGCCCACCGCGGTAAGGAGGTCACGTGAAGGCGCTGGTATTCCGGCATAACCTGGCCCGCGAGGCGGCATCGACCATCGGCGGGCGGGTCGACCGGCGCGCGTTCGTCTCCCGGGTCGCCCCGGTGCGGATCGAGGAAGTCGACGACCTGCCGCTGCCCGGCGAGGGCTGGCTCCGGGTCACCACCACCTTCTCCGGGCTGTGCGGGTCTGACGTCAAGCAGATCCTGCTCAACGGCGCGCGGGACAACCCGCTGACCGCGCTGGTGTCGTTCCCGCACGTGCTCGGCCACGAGGCCGTCGGCCGGCGGACCGACACCGGCCAGCGCGTCGTGCTGAACCCGTGGCTGTCCTGCGGGCCACGCGGCATCGACCCGCCGTGCCCGGCCTGCACCCAGGGCCGCTACCCCTGGTGCCGCAACTTCCGCTCGGGCAATCTGCCGGTCTCCATCCACATCGGCAACTGCGCCGCCGCGGCCGGGGCGCACGCCGAGCGGTTCGCGGCGCACACCTCGCAGCTGTTCCCGATCCCGGACGGCGTGTCCGATGAGGCCGCCGTGCTGGCCGACCCGGTGAGCGTCTCCCTCCGCTCGATCCTGCTCGCGCCGCCCGCCGACGGCCGGCCGGTCCTGGTCTACGGATCGGGCACGCTGGCCTTCGCGGCGATCGCGCTGCTGCGCCACCTGTACCCGGGTTCCGAAATCTGGGCCGCGACCCGGCCCGGGACCCGCGCGGATCTCGCCACCCGCCTGGGCGCGCAGGCCGTGCTGTCCTCGGTCCCCGACGAGCTGGTAGCCCAGGTCGCCGGGCGCGCGGCCACCTCGCCGCTGCACCCGTGGAGCAAGCGGGACTGGCTCCAGGACGGGCCGGCGGTCGTCTACGACACGATCGGATCCACCGAGACCGTCGAGACCTCGCTGCGGTTGCTCGCGACCGGCGGGACGCTCGTCGTCTCCGGCGTCGAGCCGCCCAAACGATTCGAGTGGACCCCGCTGTATTTCAAGGAACTGCACGTGATCGGCTCGAACGGATTCGGCATCGAGGAGGTCAACGGCGTGTCCAAGCACGCGATGGAGCACTATTTCGACTTCATCGCCGGCGGCCTGGATCTCACCCCGGTGATCACCCACCGATTCCCGCTGGAGCACTGGGACGAGGCCGTTCTGGCTATCAAAGATTCGCGTCGCTCGGGCGCGGTGAAGGTACTGCTCGAGCCCGCCGCCTGAGCTAAGGCCGCACACCGCCCGTTAACCGAGTGTTCAGCTAGCTATTACCCGGGCAGCACGCGGGCGCTAATCCCGGCGCTTATTGTCAGGGCCGAGGCGGCGTCATCCGTGACGCCGTGGCCGGCGGAAGCTGACCTGCGCGATCCGGAACCCACGGCACCTGCGCGTGGATCAGGCCGTCCGGAGCGGACGTAGGCTGGGGATATACATCGGGACTCGCAACGACGCGGCTCAGGGCAACGACATGGTGGCAGACAACCGGCGATGCGATCAGTGCGGCGAGGTGTTCACGCCGCGGCGCGAGCACGCGCGGTTCTGCTCGGCCGACTGCCGGGTGATCTGGAACCGGCAGCACGCCGAGGACATGCCCCCGCGGGCCGACACCCTGGAATGGTCGATCGCCGCGATGTGGCAGGCGACCGAGCAGCTCGGCGACGTTCCGGGCTGTGACCCTCAGGACGGCTTCGCCATCGTCGGGGAGGCCGTCTGGTGGGTCACGATGGTCGATGCCACCCTGGTCCGCTATCGGGCCGACGCATACGGTGACCTGCTGGCCGGGCTCAGCGCCTCGAAGCGTGCGGTCACCGAGGACACCTTCGGCGGCCTGCGGTTCGTGCGCAACCGGATGGCCTACGACGACCTCGCCAGCTTCATCCAGCCAGCGCCGCTGGCCGCTGACGCCGCCGGGACGGTGGGCAGCTGGACCTGGGTTGCGGTCCCCGAACCGGTCGCGCCGGCCCTGACCGTACGCGCCCGGCAGTGGGAGATGTCGCGGTACCACTCGTACCAGGCCCAGCTCGCCGGGCGGCCCGTCGGGAAGACGTTCGCCCGCGCGACCGCGTTCCTGCGCCGGGCCTGCGAGCCCTCGGAACTGCACCAGCGGTAGCGCTCAGGTCGCGGCGCGACTGGACTCGCACCGAGGACCCCTGGTGCCGGCGCCAGCACAAGCAGCAGCTGCCGACCGACTTCATCGCCGTGGCCAAGGCGCCCGCCCGGCCGCTCGTAGGATCGGACGCATGGCGCGCTTCGACTTCGGTGCCCGGCTGCCGGTGCTGGCCGCGCCGATGGCGGGCGGCCCGGGCCCGCCGGACCTGGTGATCGCCGCGGCCAAGGCCGGCAGCCTGGGGTTCATCGCCGCGGGCTACAAGGCTCCGGACGAGCTCGCGGCTCAGCTCGACGCCGTCGGGAAAGCGGGCGTGCCCTGCGGCGTGAACCTCTTCTCGCCGAACCCGGTGCCGGCCGACCCGGCCGCCTTCCGGCAGTACGCGCAGCTCATGCGGCGCGAGGCGGACCGCTATCAGGCCGCCCGGCCGGGCGGCGGCCCGGTCCAGGACGACGACCGCTGGCACGACAAGATCGACCTCCTGCTGGCCAGGCCGGTACCGGTCATCAGCTTCACCTTCGGCCTGCCGCCGGCCGCCGCCTTGCGGGCGCTCCGCCCGACGGGCGCCCTGCTGGTGCAGACCGTGACCTCGCCCGCCGAGGCGATGGCGGCCGCGCAGGCCGGCCTGGACGCGGTCGCCGTCCAGTCCGCGGCGGCCGGAGGTCACTCGGGCACCTTCACGCCGCAGCGGCCGGCCGCCGCGCTGACCGCAGCCGAACTCGTGGCCGCGGTCCGGCAGGCGATCACGCTGCCTATCGTGGCGGCTGGCGGCATCGCCACGTCCGCCGATGTCGCCGCCGTGCTTCTGGCCGGTGCGGACGCCGTGGCCGTCGGCACCGCCCTGCTGCTCTGCGACGAAGCCGGAACCTCCGCTACCCACCGGGCGGCACTGGCCGATCCTGGCCGCCCGGGCACGGTGATCACCCATGCCTTCACCGGGCGGCCGGCCAGGGGGCTGCGGAACGCGTTCATCGACGACTACGAATCGGTCGCCCCGTACGGGTATCCGGCGCTGCATCACCTCACGTCCGGGATCCGCAAGGCGGCCGCCGCGGCCGGCGACCCGGAACGCGTGCACCTGTGGGCCGGCACCGGATACCGGCATGCCGCGGCCGGCCCGGCCGCCGCGATCCTCGCCGAACTCGCCAGCGCCGTTTAACTCAGGCGGCCGGTGCCTGGCCGCTCAGCCGGGTGGCGGGCTCCGTCCCGGTCAGAGGTGCGGTGCCGGTCGCAGCGCGCACACGGCTCCACCGGGCCGGTACTGTCGCTGTGGAAACCCGTCCCTGGTGAGCGTCCTGCGGGGGTGGGGCGCACCCGCAGGCGAACGATTCGCCCGGAGGTCATGAGCTGATGGGCGACCAGGAAAGTGGCAGCTCGGTGCCGGTGCGGCTGAGCTGTATCAGCGCTATCTCGTGCCGGCCGTGACGGCCCCGTGGGCTTCTGACCTCGCCAGCCGGGCGAGACTAGGCCCGGGCGCCCGGGTGCTGGACGCGGCCTGCGGCACCGGTGTGGTGGCCCGGGAGGCAGCCGGGCGGGCGGGAGTGACGGGGCGGGTCGCGGCGCTGGACATCAATCCCGGAATGCTGGCGGTCGCCCGGTCGCCCGGTCGCTCCCCGCTCCGGATGGCGCGCCCGTCGCGTGGCAGCGCGCCAGCCTGCTCGCGCTGCCGTTTTCCGACCGGGTCTTCGACGTAGTGCTCTGCCAGCTGGGGCTGCAGTTCGTTCCCGACCGCCCAGCCGCGCTCGCGGAGATGCGGCGCGTGCTGGTCCCGGCCGGGCGGCTGGCCGTCAGCGTCTTCGGCCCGATCCAGCACAACCCGGCCGCCCGCGCCCTGGTCGCCGCCCTCGACCGCCGCATAGGCCCCGGCGCGTCCGCGGCCAAGCGCACGGAGCACGCGCTCGCCGACACCAGCGAACTACGAGCCCTGGTCGCGGCCGCCGCCTACGGGGACATCGAAATTCGCACCGTCACCAAGATCATCCGGTTCCCCTCAGCTTCCGGCTACGTCCGGATCCAGCTGGCGGCGACGCCGCTGGCCACCCTGATCAGCGGTGATGATAGCGACCGCAAGGACCGCCTGATCCAGGCCGTCGCCGACGATGTCAGTGCCGACCTGGCCGCCTACGCCGACCGCGACGAAGGGCTGAGGTTCCCCCAGGAAGTCCACGTCGTCCTCGCAAGCAGCTAGCCGCACCGAACGGGCCTGCAAACCGTTTATGGCCCGGCCAACACCCGAGGTCCGGCCGCGCCAGGTAGGCCTGGAGGCATACGCAGGCATCCAACATGCGGCCGGTCGGCTGATGTGCCACGTAGCTGGTCGTTCCTAGCCTCAGGGGCAGCGGAGCAAACGATGACCAGCGAAGGGTCTTTCGATGATCGAAGTCAGAAACCTCAGTAAACGATATGAGCGCAAGCTGGCCGTCGACCGCCTGGACTTCGTCGTTCAGCCCGGGGTGGTGACCGGATTTCTTGGCCCGAACGGAGCCGGCAAGTCAACCACCATGCGGATGATCGCCGGCCTGGATCAGCCCACCGGCGGCCGGGTCCTGGTCAACGGCAAGGACTACCGCGCCGCCCAGGCACCCATGAGCGAGCTAGGCATCCTGCTGGAGGCCGGTACGGTGCACCCGGGCCGATCGGCCCGCAACCACCTCCTGGCGCCAGCCCAGACCAACGGCGTCACCCGGCGCCGCGTTGACGAGCTGATCGGCATGGTAGGGCTGGCTGATGTGGCCGCCAAGAGGGTCGGCGGCTTCTCGCTCGGCATGGGCCAGCGGCTGGGCATCGCGGCGGCGCTGCTGGGCGATCCCGAGGTTGTGGTCCTCGACGAGCCGGTCAACGGCCTTGATCCCGAAGGGGTTCTGTGGATCCGGAACCTGCTGAAGAACCTCGCCGCCGAGGGCCGCACGGTATTCGTGTCCTCGCACCTGATGAGTGAGATGGCCCAGACCGCAACCCGGCTGGTGGTGATCGGCCGCGGGCGGCTGATCGCGGACACCACGGTCGGGGAGTTCGTCGACAAAGCCGGCGGCGGTGCGGTCGTAGTACGGACCCCGCAGGCCGCCCGGCTGCGGGACCTGCTGCTCGGACAGGACGTCACGGTGACCAGCGAGCACGCCGACGTGCTGCGCGTCGAAGGCCTGACCGCGGAGCAGACCGGCACGGCCGCCTGGCAAGCCCGCGTGCCCGTCTTCGAACTCAGTGCCACGCACGCTTCCTTGGAGGAGGCATTCATGAGGCTCACCGACAGCACTGTCGACTTCCGCTCCCGTGGGCCCGCCGAGATGGCGGTGGCCCGATGAGCGCCGTCGCCACGCTCGCCGCGGTCCCGCGCCCGGCGCTGCCTGCTCTCCGGGTGACCCCGCTCCGGGTTGTGAAATCCGAGTTCACGAAGTTCCGCTCCCTGCGCTCAAGCCTGTGGACGATGCTGGCCGGCGTCGTCCTGGTGATCGGTCTCGGTGCCCTGATCTCGGCCATCACCGCCAGCCAGCACCACGCGCCGGGCCCCCCTGGCCGCGCAGCGGGCGGGGCCGTTAACCCGGTTTCCACCAGCCTGGCGGGCGTTACCTTCGCAGTGATCGCTTTCGGGGTGCTGGGCGTCATGTTCTCCAGCGGGGAATACAGCACCGGATCGATCCGCTCCTCCCTCACCGTCGTTCCCCGGCGCTTGCCCGTCCTGTGGGGCAAGCTGGCTGTCTTCGCGGGCGCGATCTTCCCGGTGTCGCTGATAGCGAGCGCCAGCGCGTTCTTCGTCGGGCAGGCCCTGCTGAGCGGGCACCATCTCGGGGTGTCCATCTCCTCTCCTGGCGCCCTGCGGTCCGTGATTGGCGCCGCGCTCTACGTGACCGTCGCCGGGATGATCGGCGTCGCACTCGGCGCGTTGCTGCGCAGCACTGCTGCCGGAATCGCCCACCTTCGCCGCGGTGTTCTTCGTAGTTCCGCCGCTCACGGCGCTGTTGCCCGCCTCGGTCAGCAGCGACCTGGCGCAATACCTGCCGACCAGCGCAGGCGACGTGCTCTGGGGCGGGGCAACTGGCGTGACCAACGCCCTGGCTCCGTGGACGGGATTCGCCCTCCTGTGCGGCTACGCCCTGGTACTCGTCGGCGCGGCGGCCGGGCGGCTCGTACGCACCGACGCCTGACGCCGGGAGACAATGCCCAGGATGAGGATGTTCCGGACGATCGAAGGCCCGCCGCGCCGGCCGGCGCGGCGG
>JBPCKO010000299.1:0-21735 GCA_051004215.1 Streptosporangiaceae bacterium
GGCCAGGACGTGGCGCGGCCGGCCGCCGCGACGTCGGCGGGCGGGCGCTCGCCTCGGCGGGAATCGTGGTGGCCGGGAGCGCCCGGCCGCTGCCCGCGGTCCCGGCCTCGGCCTACGTGATCGCCAACGCCAGGACCGGCCAGGTGCTCGCGGCCAAAGACCCGCACGGGCTGTTCCCGCCCGCCAGCACGCTCAAGGTGCTGACGGCGATCACCATGCTGCCCAGGCTGCGGCCGGGTGCGACCATTACGGCGAGCAATTTCGCGGCGTCCATGGTGCCGAACATCATCGGCCTGATCCCTGGCCGCCGCTACCGGGTCGCCGACCTCTTCCGCGCCCTGCTGCTGATCTCCGCCAACGACGCGGCGGTGTCGCTGGTCCAGGCCAGCGGGTCGTTCGCGCACGGCATGAGCCTGGTCAACGCCGAGGCCCGCCGCCTGCGCGCCTACGACGTGACGGCCAGGATGCCCAACGGCCTGCCCGCTCCTGGCCAGGTCGTGTCCGCCTACGACCTTGCGCTGATCGGACGGGCCGCGCTGGGCCTGCCCGCCTTTATGCGCTACGACCGGACCCGGTCCGCGATGTTCTACCGGACCAGGTTCGGCCCGGTGCACATGGTCAACGAGAACGGCCTGCTGACCCAGTACCCCGGAGCCCTCGGCGGCAAGATCGGCTGGACATCGGCCGCCGGCGCGACCTACCTCGGCCTGGCCAGGCGGCACGGCGTCACGCTGATCGTGACCATCCTGCACGCGACCCCGCTGACCGAGATCGCCTCGGCCGAGCGCTTGCTGACCTGGGGCTTCGCCGAGAACGGGCGAGTCGGCGCGGTCGGCACCCTGGTCCGGCCCCAGTCCGGCTGACCCCGGGCAGTTCGTAACCCGCGGCAGTGCCAGTCTTTGCCAGCCGGAAGCACGTTTCGCGCCGGTTGCGGGCATACGGCAGGATTGCCCCCGGGTACGGCGGGGATGTTCCGGGGAACATCTTGCCCAGACCTGAAGCACGCCCGGCCGGGCCGGGCCTGCTCCGCTCGCGGGATGGGAACCGGATGCAGACACCGAGAAAGGCCGGCGCTCTGCTCGCGGCCGTCATCGCGGCCACGGCCGCCACCGGGGTCGTCGTCGGATCGGACAGCCGAGGCCTGCCCGGCCATGTGCATCGAAGCCACGCGCGCGGTACCCGGGGCCCGGCTCCGGCCTGGGGCCCGCCGGTGCAGATGACGGCGGATCAGATGGCAGGCGCCGGCGGCCAGCGGGCCGGCAGACCCGCGCGGCCGCCGGATGACCAGGTTGGCGGCCCGCTCCTGGCCAGCCACGGCATCGTGGTGCGCCAGCCAGGCCGGGGCAGCCGGCCGCTGCCGGGAGTCCCCGCCTCGGCCTACGTCATCGCCGACGCCGGAACCGGCCAGGTGCTCGCGGCGAAAGACCCGCACGGGCTGTTCCCGCCCGCCAGCACGCTCAAGGTGCTGACCGCGATCACCATGCTGCCGCTGCTCAGCCCGGACGCGATAGTGACCGCCAGCAAGCGGGCGGCGTCGGTCGAACCGAACATCGTCGGCCTCGTCCCCGGGCACCGCTACCGGGTCGCCGACCTGTTCCGCGCGCTGCTGCTGATCTCGGCCAACGACGCGGCCGTCGCGCTGGTCGAGGCCAGCGGCTCGTTCACCCACGGGATGGCCCTGGTCAACGCCGAGGCGCACCATTTGCAGGCCTATGGCGTGGTGGCCAAGTACCCGAACGGCCTGCCCGCGGCCGGCCAGGTGGTGTCCGCCTACGACCTGGCCCTGATCGGCCGGGCCGCGCTGGGCCTGCCCGCGTTCATGCAATACGACTCGCTGCGCACCGCCCGGTTCGCGGTCAGCAGCCGCAAGAAGGTCACCCTGATCAACCAGAACTACCTGCTCACCAGGTACCGGGGCGGGATCGGCGGCAAGATCGGCTGGACCAGCAAGGCCGGGGCGACCTACATCGGGCTGGCCAGGCGGCACGGCGTCACGCTGATCGTGACCATCCTGCACGCGACGCCGCTGACTGAGATCACCTCCGCGGAGAAGCTGCTCAACTGGGGCTTCGGGATGGACGGCAAGGTCAGCGCGGTCGGCACGCTGGTGCCGCCGCTGGCCCCGGTGCGCACGGCCGCCCAGCCGCAGGCTCGCCAGACAACACAGCCGCAGGCCCGTCAGGCCGGGCACCACATGCTCGCCACGGACGGAACGCTGGGCAGCCCTGCCCGCGGCGGCCAGCGCTCGGCCGAACTTACCGCCAGCATCGCCGGCGGGCTCTGCGCGATCGTGCTCGCCGGACTGACCTGGCTGCGGCGCAAGGCGATGGCGGGCAAGCCGCCGGCCGGAGGGCCAGCCGGCTAGATCTGCTCGGCCGACAAGATCGTGGCCCGCGGACCCTGGCCGACGTAATACGCCCGGTAGGCCCGGCCGTCGGTGAAGGCGGCGAGCACCGCCGCGGAGACCGTGAACCTGGTGCCGCCGACGGACAGCTCGCAGCGGGCTTGCGGGGACTGGCCAGCCGCGACCGCCGGGTCGGCGGCAGCGCCCTGGCGCCTGGTCTTGGCCACTCCCTCAGCCTGGCTGAGCGCACCCCCGGAGAGGCTGCTGACCGAGGTCACGGCCCTGGACGCGGACCGCCACATCAGCAGCCCGATCAGGACCACCGCCGCGACCAGGAACGGGATGTCGGCGGAGGACTTGCCGCCCGATCCGAAGAGCCGCGGCAGCACGACCGCGGCGACCAGCACCAGCACGATCGCCGCGGTGATCGCGGCCGTCCTGGTCCGGCCGCCCGACCGGGCCCGCTGCTCGGCCCGGGCCTCGCGCAGCCGGGTGAGCTGCCGTTCCGACAGCTCACCCGCCCGGTTGGCCGCGAGTTCGTCGGCGCTGAATCCCAGCACTTCGGCCAGCCGACGCCGGCCATCAGGATCTGTCACTGCGTCCGCCTGCCGGCCGGTCAGCGGGCCGGCAGGAAGCCGACCCTGGCCCGGACGCTGGCCATGGTCGCGGCGGCTACTTCCCTGGCCCTGGCCGCGCCGTCGGCAAGCATCCGGTCCAGCTCAGGTTCATCGGCGAGTATTTCCGCCGTCCGCTCCCGGATCGGCGCGAGCGCGTCGACGACCACCTCAGCCAGGTCCTTCTTGAACGTGCCGTATCCCGAGCCTGTGTACTGCTGTTCCAGGGCCGGGACGCTGGCCCGGCCCAGGGCCGAGTAGATGCGCAGCAGGTTGGTCACGCCGGGCTTCGCCTCGTCGTCGGCGCGAACCTCGGCGCCCGTATCGGTGACGGCCCGGCCGATCTTCTTGCGAATCGACGACGGCTCCTCCAGGACATCGATGATGCCTTGCGGGGTCGACGCCGACTTGCTCATCTTGATCACCGGGTCCTGCAGGTCCGCGATCTTGGCCACGTCAGCAACGATGTACGGGCCGGGCACCACGAACGTCGGGCCGAAGCGGTGGTTGAAGCGCTGGGCCAGGTCCCTGGTCAGCTCGAGATGCTGGCGCTGATCCTCGCCGACCGGCACCTGGTCGGTCTGGTACAGCAGGATGTCGGCCGCTTGCAGGATCGGGTAGGTGAACAGCCCGACGCTGGCCTGCTCCGAGCCCGACTTCTGCGACTTGTCCTTGAACTGCACCATCCGGCTTGCCTCGCCGAACCCGGTCAGGCAGCTCAGCACCCAGCTCAGCTCGGCGTGCTCGGGGATGTGACTCTGCACGAACACCGTGCACCGCTTCGGGTCGAGCCCGGCCCCGAAAAGCTGCGCGGCCGCGACCCTGGACCGGCGCCGCAGCACGACCGGGTCCTGCGGCACGGTGATCGCGTGCAGGTCGACGACGCAGTAGAACGCGTCGTGGGTGTCCTGCAAGGTGACCCACTGGCGGACAGCGCCGAGATAGTTGCCGAGATGGAACGAGTCAGCGGTCGGCTGGATGCCGGACAGGACGCGGTTGGCGGGCATGGCGGAAGTCTAGTTGCCGGCCGCGCCCGTCCTGGATCGTCCCGCCGGCCCGTCGGCGCGGCGGGCGCCCGGGCCTGGCCTGGCGGGCGGCGGTTCCGCCGCGGGCGGCCCCAGCCCGCCGCCGTTCGGCTGGCCGCCCGGCGGGACGCCTTCGTGCATGACCACGGGCACGATTTCTGGCGCGCCGAGCCGGATCGCGTCAGCGTCGGTGTCGGTGTCGGCCTCTTGCGACTTGCGCTCGGCCGCCACGCTGGTGCGGTAGTTCTCCAGCTCCCGGCTCACCTGCCGGTGCCGCCACTTCATCGGCCCCGCCATCAGCGCCGCGACTTCCTCGGCCGCGGACAGGCCGCGGTCCCATGTCTCGATCGAGATATGGCTGCGCCGGGTCAGCACGTCCTCCAGGTGCCTGGCGCCCTCGTGGGTCACCGCGTACACCGCCTCGACCCGCAGGTAGTCCTCGGCGCCGGCCAGCGGGCGGCCCAGGGCGGGATCGGCGGCGATCAGGTCGAGCACCTCCCCGACCAGCGAGCCGTACCGGCCGAGCAGGTGCTCGACCCTGGCCACGTGCAGCCCTGACGTCCTCGCGATAGCATGCCGCGAGTTCCACAGGGCCTGGTACCCGTCCGCCCCGGCCAGCGGGATCTGGTCGGTGCAGGACGGCGCGACCTTGCCGTCCAGGCCGTGCGCGACCGCGTCCACCGCATCCCTGGCCATCAGCCGGTAGGTGGTGTACTTGCCCCCCGCGATCATCACCAGCCCGGGCACCGGGTGGGCGACAGTGTGCTCGCGGGACAGCTTGGACGTCTCGTCCGACTCCCCGGCCAGCAGCGGGCGCAGGCCCGCGTACACGCCCTCGACGTCGTCCCTGGTCAGCGGCACCGCCAGCACCCGGTTGACCTGGTCGAGGACGTAGTCAATATCGGCCCGGCTCGCCGCCGGATGCGCCTTGGACAGGGCCCACCCGGTGTCGGTGGTGCCGATGATCCAGTGCCGCCCCCACGGGATCACGAACAGCACGCTGACCGGGGTGCGCAGGATCAGCCCGGTGCTGGACTGGATCCGGTCTCGCGGCACCACCAGGTGCACGCCCTTGGAGGAACGCACGTTGATCGAGCCGCGGCCGCCGACCATGGCCTGGATCTCGTCGGTCCACACGCCGGTGGCGTTGACCACCTGCTGGGCCCTGATCTGCAGCTCGTTGCCCGACTCGAGGTCGATCGCGCGTACCCCGGTGACCCGCTCGCCCTCGCGCAGGAAGCCGGTCACCTGGGTGCGGGAAGCGACCTGGGCGCCGTACCCGGCCGCCGTCCTGATCAGGTCGATCACGTACCTGGCGTCGTCCACCTGGGCGTCCCAGTACAGCAGCGCCCCGGTCAGGGCCGACCGGCGCAGCGCGGGGGCCAGCCGCAGCGCGTGCCGCCGGCTGAGCTGGCGGTGCAACGGCAGGCCGCGGACCTGTCCCCGGGCCACGCTGAGGGCGTCGTACAAGCTGACCCCGGTCCCGACGTAAGCGCGTTCCCAGCCGTAGCGGGTGAAAGGGAACAGGAACGAGACCGGCCGGATCAGGTGCGGCGCGATCCGCTGCATCAGCAGCGCCCGCTCGGTCAGCGCCTCCCTGACCAGGCCGAAGTTGTACTGCTCGAGGTAGCGAAGGCCGCCGTGGATGAGCTTGCTCGACCGGGAGGAAGTACCGGACGCGAAGTCCCTCGCCTCGACCAGCCCGGTGGACAGTCCCCTGGTGGCCGCGTCCAGCGCGACCCCGGCGCCGACCACCCCGCCCCCGACCACCAGCACCTGGAGCTCGCTGCCGCCCATCGCCGCGAGGGCCGACACCCGCTCGGCTGGGCCGAGCCTGGCTGCACCGAGCGCATGGGTGGTCACGATCTGAACGCTACCCAGCGGGGGCCGGGCGGAAGCTCACCGGGCCGGTGTCGCCGGTCCTCCCGGCGTGATCGTGACCTCGACCCGCTGGAACTCCTTCAGGTCCGAGTAGCCGGAGGTGGCCATCGTCCGCCGCAGCGCGCCCATCAGGTTCATCGACCCGTCGGCGACCGTCGAGGGCCCGTGCAGGATCTGCCCGAGCGTGCCGATCGTGCCGACCCTCAGCCGGTTGCCGCGCGGCAGTTCCGGGTGGTGCGCCTCGCTGCCCCAGTGGTAACCGCGGCCCGGGGCCTCGGCGGCCCTGGCGATCGGCGAGCCGACCATGACCGCGTCGGCGCCGAGCGCGAGCGCCTTGGCGATGTCGCCGCTCCTGGTCATGCCGCCGTCCGCGATCACGTGCACGTACCGGCCGCCGGACTCGTCGAGGTAGTCGCGGCGGGCGGCGGCTACGTCGGCGACCGCGGTCGCCATCGGGACCTTCACACCCAGAACCGCCGCGGTGGTCTGGCCCGAGCCGCCGCCGAACCCGACCAGCACTCCCGCCGCGCCGGTGCGCATCAGGTGCAGCGCCGCCGTGTAGGTGGCGCAGCCGCCGACAATGACCGGGACGTCGAGCTCATAGATGAAGTGCTTGAGATTCAGCGGCTCGGCCTGGCTGGAGACGTGCTCGGCCGAGACGGTCGTGCCGCGGATGACCACGAAGTCGGTTCCGGCGTCGATAACGGCCTTGTGGTAGCGCAGCGTGCGCTGCGGCGAAAGGCGGGCTGCGATCGTGACGCCCGCGGCCCGGATTTCCGATATCCGCTGCGCGATCAGGTCGGCCTTGATCGGTTCGGCGTAGATTTCCTGCAGCCGCGTGGTCGCGGCGGCATCGTCAAGCGTGGCCACCTCGGCCAGCAGCGGCTCAGGATCGGAATACCTGGTCCAGACCCCCTCGATGTCCAGCACGGCCAGGCCGCCGAGCTTGCCGATGGCGATCGCGGTGGCCGGCGAGACCACGCTGTCCATCGGTGCCGTCACCAGGGGCAGCTCGAACCGGTAGGCGTCGATCTGCCAGGCGATCGAGACGTCCTCAGGCCGCCGGGTCCGGCGGGACGGCACGATGCCGATCTCATCGAGCGCGTACGCGTGGCGGCCGCTCTTGCCGCGGCCGATCTCCATCTGGGTCACCCCGCCAGTCTGCCAGCCGGCCGGCCCGATCCGGCCGCCGGCGCACCCGCCCCGATGCCGGCGGGGCGCTCAGGCCGGGCGCTCAGGGAGCCGCGCGCTCAGGTGGCCGGCCCAGCGTAGTTCGGGGCCTCGGCCACCATGTGCACATGGTGCGGGTGGCTCTCGATCAGGCCCGCTCCGGTGACCTGGGTGAACCTGGCCTCCTGCAGGGCCGCGATCCCCGGCGCGCCGCAGTACCCCATCGCGGCCCGCAGGCCGCCGGCGAGCTGTCCGGCCACGGCCGAGATCGCGCCGCGGTACGGCACCCGGCCCTCGATCCCTTCGGGCACCAGCTTGTCCTCGCGCAGCACGTCGTCCTGGAAATACCGGTCCTTGGAATAGGAACGGCCGCGCTCCCGGTTGCGCAGCGCGCCGACCGAGCCCATGCCCCGGTAGAGCTTGTACTGCTCGCCGCCGATCATGACCATCTCGCCCGGTGCCTCCTCGCACCCGGCCAGCAGGCTGCCCAGCATCACCGTGTCCGCGCCCGCCGCGATCGCCTTGGCGATGTCACCTGAGTACTGGACGCCGCCGTCGCCGATCACCGGGACGCCGGCCGGGCGGGCTGCCCGTGACGCCTCGTAGATCGCGGTGATCTGCGGCACCCCCACGCCCGCGACCACCCTGGTCGTGCAGATCGATCCCGGGCCTACGCCGACCTTGACCGCGTCCGCGCCCGCGTCGATCAGCGCCTGGGCCCCGGCCCTGGTCGCGACGTTGCCGCCGATCACCTCGACCCGGGCGTTGGCCTTCAGCTGGCCGATCATGGTCAGGACGGCCTGGGAATGGCCGTGCGCGGTGTCCACGACCAGGAAGTCGGCTCCGGCCTCGATCAGCGCCTGGGCCCGCTGCTTGGCGTCCTCGCCGACCCCGACCGCCGCCCCGGTCATCAGCCGCCCCTGCGCGTCCTTGGTCGCCTGGGGGAACTTCTCGCTCTTGGTGAAATCCTTCACCGTGATCAGGCCGCGGAGCACGCCCTGGGCGTCGACCAGCGGGAGCTTCTCGACCTTGTGCTGGGACAGCAGCCGCAGCGCCTGGTCCCGGGTCACCCCGACGGGCGCCGTGATCAGCGGCATCGGCGTCATCACCTCGACGGCCCGCCGGCTGTGGACCTGCTCGAACCTGATGTCGCGGTTGGTGATAATCCCGACCAGCACGCCGTCTTCGGAAACGACCGGCAGGCCGGAGATCCGGTACTGGCGGCAGAGGTCCTCGACCTCGCGGATCGTCGCGTCGGGGCCGCAGGTGACCGGGTTAGTGATCATCCCGGCCTCTGACCGCTTGACGATGTCGACCTGGTACGCCTGTTCCTCCACCGACATGTTGCGGTGCAGCACGCCGACGCCGCCCTGCCTGGCCATCGCCACGGCCATCGTCGCCTCGGTGACGGTATCCATGGCCGAGGAGACCAGCGGCACGCGCAGCGTGATCTGGCGGGTCAGCCGGGCCGTGGTATCTGCCTCGCTCGGCATCAGCTGCGAGTGCGCGGGCACGAGCAGCACATCGTCGAAGGTCAGCGCGGGCGGGCCGAACTTGGCGTCATCGGTCATGGCTCTCCGAGATGCTGGTCACCGGGATGTGTCCCATCCTAGTGATGGCCGGGCCTGACCCGGGCCGACCGGGAGGTGCGGGCGTGCTGGAGGACGTGCTGGGCTGGCTGCGTTGCCCGGTATGTCACGGATCGCTGACCCGCGCGGACCGGACCGTGGGTTGCGCCACCGGCCACTCGTTCGACATCGCCAGGCAGGGCTACGTCAGCTTGCTGCCGCCTGGCGCCGCTGGGAGCCGCGGCGACCCGGCCCCGATGGTCGCGGCCCGCAAGGATTTCCTGGCCGCCGGGCATTTCGCCCCGATCGCGACCGCCCTGGCCGCTGCCGCGGCTGAGGGCGGCGCCACCCCGGCCGAGACCAACGTCACCCCGGCCGAGACCAGCGCCACTACGGCTGGGACCAGCGCCACTGCGGCCGAGACCGGTGCGGCTGGCCCGGGCGGGCTGGCCTGCGTGGCCGACGTCGGTGCCGGGACCGGGTATTACCTGGCCGCGGTGCTCGACCGGCTGCCCGGTCACGCCGGCCTGGCGATGGATTTGTCCAGGTACGCGCTGCGGGCCGCCACGCTGGCCCATCCGCGGATCGGCGCGGTCGGCGCCGACGCCTGGCGGCGGCTCCCCGTCGCCGACGGTGCCGCGGCCCTGGTGCTTGACGTGTTCGCGCCGCGCGACGGGGCCGAGCTCCGGCGGATCCTGCGGCCGGAGGGGCGGCTGCTCGTCGTCACGCCGCGGCCCGAGCACCTGGCCGAGCTGATCGGACCGCTTGGCCTGCTGCGGGTGGACGACCGCAAGGCTGAGCGCCTGGCGGGCACGCTCGGCCCCTACTTCGAGGTAACCGGCGAGCACGAGGTCAGGGCGCCAATGGCCCTGGACCACCGGTCGGCGGCGGCGCTGGCCGCGATGGGTCCGTCCGCCTGGCACACCGTTGCGGCCGAGACCAGGGCCAGGATCTCCGGACTGCCTGACCCCGTCCTGGTGACGCTGGCGGTCACGGTGTCGGTGCTGCGGCCGCGGCCGCGGCTGCGCTGACGAGGGCGGCCGACACGGCCAGGACGAACCTCACCGCATCGGGGCCAGGCGTTGTCTCCGGGTCCAGCCCGCGCTGCTGCCGGAGGGCCCGCCTGACTACCGCGGCCGGGGCAGTTCCGCGGGCCAGTGCCGCCCGTCCTCCGGTCACCTTGGCCACGATCGCGCCGCCACGTAGGTAGACCAGGGCCCGGCAGGCGTTCAGCACGGCGTAGGACTCCGGCCCGTGGGCCAGTCCCCAGCGCAGCTCGCCGGCTAGGTACTCCAGGATCAGCGGCCGCGCAACCGGCCCGATCAGGTCCCGGGCGGCGGCCCGGCCACCGCGGCTCCGGCCGCCCGGGCGACGGCGTAGTGCATGAGCAGGTCGGGATCCCCCGGATGGCCCCGCCCGGGCACCAGGTCCGGCCGACCGTCCCGCTGGCTGACGTGCAGGATGAACGGCCAGGGCGGCCCGGGCGCGGCCGCCGCGCTTGCGGCCACCGCGCTGCATTCCAGCCCGCGGCCCGGTGCCTGGGCGGCCGCCGCCAGCAGCAGGTCCCCGGTCGCGCCGACCAGGTCAGCCGGCAGGTCGCCGGCCAGCACGAGCAAGAGGTCCACATCGCTGCGGCTGGCCGTCCAGCCGCCGAGCACCGCGGAACCATGCAGGTAGGCCCCCGCGAGCCCGCCGCCCAGCAGGCCGGCCAGGTCGGCCGCCAGCCGGGACGCGAATTCCCGCGGCCCGGCCGCGGCCGCGTCCGAAGTGCCCACGGGCCAGCCCCGCCTCCTCGCGCCCTCGATCACGCCTTGGTGAAGACCAGCAAGAACTCCAGCTCGCCGTGATTCTGGGTGGTCACGAAGGAACCGAAGCTGGGGTTAGGAATGCCCCAGTCAGCGAACATGACCGGGATCGAGCCCGAGACCTCCATCGTGCTCGCGGTTCGCTTCGCCTGCACGGCGAACGTGACCGGCCTGGTGTGCCCGTGCGTGGTCAGGTTGCCGGTGACCTGGTAGACGCGCACCACCCCGGTGGCGGGCAGGGGCGTGAGCCGGACCGCGCGGGTGAGCGCGAACGAGGCGGCCGGGTAGGCGGCCGCGTTCATGATCCGGCCGTCGAACTGGACGTCGCGCTGCGACTGGTCGCTGTGGATGGAGGCAACCGGGACCGTGAAGGCGGCCTGCGTCAGCCTGCTTCCCGTGATGGTCAGGTGCCCGGACACCGAGCGGGACCGGCCGACCGCGATGTTGTCCTGGCCGAGCAGGACCTCCTTGACCCGGTACCCCGCCACCGAGCCGTGGCCGGCCTGCCAGCGGCCGGCCACGGGCTGAGCCTGGGCGGCGGTGGCGGGCGGGCTCGCCGTCCCGCTCGGGGCGGCCGTTTGACCGGTCGCGAGCCGGAGCGGAGCCGGGGACGGGCCTTCGATGAGGTGGATGTAGACGTAGGGCACGCCGACGGCCAGCACGACGGCCGTCACCGCCGCCGCGATGATCCACCGTCGGAGCCGCTTGCGTCCCGCCATGGCTTTATCCCCTCCGAATCACCTTCGATGCCGCACCGATTCCCTGGGCGAGCGCCTGGTCTTGCCGGTCAGGTGACGCTGGGACGGCACCCAGCATGACAGCGCCCGCTCAGCGGAACCTGAAGGACACCTCTGCGCGAGCTGTGGGCCGGGAAGGCCCGGTCAGGCGCTGTCGCCGTAGCGTTCCTGCACGGCGAGCGCCCGCAGCCGCAGCAGGGCCCGGTGCTGCGCGACCCTGACCGCCCCGGCCGACATGCCGAGGGCCTGCCCGGTCTCCTGCGCGGACAGGCCGGTCAGCACCCGCAGCACCAGCAGTTCCCGCTGGCCCGCGGGAAGCCTGGCCAGCAGCGCCCTGGCCCGCTGAGCCTCCAGGCTGGCCACCGCCGCTTCCTCAGGTCCTGGCCGGTCGTCCGGACTATCCGGCAGGTCCTCGGTGGGGATCGGCGCCCGCGCCGCCGACCTGCGGGCATCGGCGACCTTGTGGGAGGCGATGCCGAACACGAAGGACGCGAAAGGCCGCCCCATATCGCGGTAGCGCGGCAGCGCGGTAAGGACGGCGATGCACACTTCCTGGGCGACGTCCTCGGCCACATGGGTATGGCCGGCCAGCGAGCCGAGCCTGGCCCGGCAGTACCGCACCACCATCGGGCGGATCTGCCCGAGCAGCGCCTCGATCGCGTCTGGCTGTCCCCGCGCGGCCAGGACGGTCAGGTCGGTGATCGTCGCGGATGGGTGACCGTCGGCAACTGCCTGCTCGATCATGGCTTCCCCCTCGGCATACGCCGGCCGCGTCCCGCGGTCATGGCAGGTTGATGCCCAGGTAAAGGGGGCGCCCAATCATCAGAATGAACATCCCTAGGAAAGCGCTGTATCCATTCCCGTGATCAGGCTGATTTACCGTGTGATAGCGAGGGGAACTCCGCTAGGTCACGGAAAACCGTGCGGCCCGGAGCTCCCATCAGGAACCCCGGGCCGCAGCGGATCAGGCGTGCTGAGCGGTCAGTGCGTGTGCCCGTGACCGTGACCAGCGGCCTCCGACTCTTCCTTCTCCGGCTTGTCGGTCACCAGGGCCTCGGTGGTGAGCAGCATGCCCGCGATCGAGGCCGCGTTCTGCACCGCCGACCTGGTCACCTTCACCGGGTCGATGACGCCCTGGGCCAGCAGGTCGCCGTACTCGCCGGTCTCGGCGTTGTAGCCGTGGCCGGCCGGCATGTCGGCGATGGCGGCGATCACGACACCGCCCTCGGCGCCGGCGTTCAGGGCGATCCAGCGGCCCGGCTCGAGCAGCGCCTTGCGGACGACGCCGACGCCGGTCGCCTCGTCGCCGGTCAGGCCGAGGTCGCCCAGGGCCACCGACGCCTGGATCAGCGCGGAACCGCCGCCCGCGACGATGCCTTCCTCGATCGCGGCCCTGGTCGCGGAGATCGCGTCCTCCAGGCGGTGCTTCTTCTCCTTCAGCTCCACCTCGGTCGCGGCGCCCGCGCTCAGCACGGCCACGCCGCCGGCCAGCTTGGCCACCCGCTCGGTCAGCTTCTCCTTGTCCCAGTCCGAGGACGACGCCTCGATCTCGGCCTTGAGCTGGCGGATCCGGTCGTTGATCGCGTCCTGGGACCCGGCCCCGTCGATGATCGTGGTGGTGTCCTTGGTCACCGTGATCCGGCGGGCCGAGCCGAGCGTGTCCAGGTCGGCCAGTTCCAGCTTGAGGCCGATCTCTTCGCTGACGACCTGGCCGCCGGTCAGGATGGCGAGGTCGTCGAGCATCGCCTTGCGCCGGTCACCGAACCCTGGCGCCTTGACCGCGACCGCGTTGAGCAGGCCGCGGATCTTGTTGACGACCAGCGTGGACAGTGCCTCGCCGTCCACGTCCTCGGCCACGATCAGCAGCGGCTTGCGGGACTGGGCGATCTTCTCGAGCACCGGCAGCAGGTCGGCCATCGAGGAGATCTTGCCGTTGTGGAGAAGGATGTAGGCGTCCTCCAGGACGGCCTCCATCCGCTCCTGGTCGTTGATGAAGTACGCCGAGATGTAGCCCTTGTCGAACTGCAGGCCCTCGGTGAACTCGAGTTCGAGGCCCATCGTGGCCGACTCCTCGACGGTGATGACGCCGTCCTTGCCGACCTTGTCGAACGCGTCGGCGATGATCGCGCCGACCTTGGCGTCCTGAGCGGAGATCGTCGCCACGTTGGCGATCTCGGCCCGCTCCTCGACGTCGCGGGCGCTCTTCAGCAGGGTCTCGGAGACCGCGGCGGCGGCCGCGTCAATGCCGCGCTTGAGCGACATCGGGTTGGCGCCGGCCGCAACCGAGCGCAGGCCCTCGTGCACCATCGCCTGGGCGAGGACGGTGGCCGTGGTGGTGCCATCGCCGGCCACGTCGTTGGTCTTGGTCGCGACTTCCTTCGCGAGCTGAGCGCCCAGGTTCTCCTGCGGGTGCTCCAGCTCGATCTCCTTGGCGACGGTCACGCCGTCGTTGGTGATCGTCGGCGCGCCCCATTTCTTGTCGATGACGACGTTGCGGCCCCTGGGGCCGAGCGTCACCTTGACGGCGTTCGCGAGCTTGTCGACGCCGCGCTCAAGCGCCCGTCGTGCTTCCTCATTGAAATCAAGGCTCTTGGCCATGCAGCACCTCAGCTGTCTGTTCGTGCATTCGGGATGTCAGTCACGTTTCATGCCGCCGCCCCGGGCAGGCCGGCACCCTCAGGAGGCTGGCTCCTGTGAGCACCGACCGATCCGGGGCGGCGGGTGGCGCTGGCGCGCCAGGCACGAGCCAGGCCCGCGCCGAGTGGATCCTGCTCGCTTACTTCTCGATTACCGCGAGCACGTCCCGGGCCGAGAGCACTAGGTACTCCTCGCCCGCGTACTTCACTTCGGTGCCGCCGTACTTGCTGTACAGCACGACATCGCCGACCTTGACGTCCATGGGGACGCGCTTGCTGCCAGCGTCGTCGAACCGGCCTGGTCCGACGGCGATGACCTCGCCCTCCTGGGGCTTCTCCTTGGCGGTGTCAGGAATAACAAGGCCGGATGCCGTGGTCTGCTCGGCGTCGAGCGGGCGCACAACAATCCGGTCTTCGAGCGGCTTGATAACAACCTTGGTGGCGGTCGTCACGATCTGACCTCCCCCTTCGGAAAGGGCTAGCTGAGTTACTAGAGAGGCGACCATGGGGCCTGCCGTCGCGGGTGCCAGACCATCTTCGTCGCGTTAGCACTCTACATCATCGAGTGCCAGTCCCGCACGGTAGCCCGGCACTATGGTCCCGTCAAGCCGGGCCGCGATCCGGAATGCCGCGGGCGCCAGGCTAGGGTGCGGCTCATGAGCACCCCCGCCGACGACGACCCGGGCGCCCCCGGCCGCCGGCACGCCCGCCGGGCCGCATCTTTCGGTGCCGCCGCGCAGGCCTACGCCACGCACCGGCCAGACTACCCAGCCGCGGCCATCGGCTGGGCCGTGGAGCCGGCCGGACGCGTGGCCGGGAGCCAGGGCAGGCGGGCCAGGATCCTCGACCTGGGGGCCGGAACCGGCAAGCTGACCGCCCAGCTCGCGGCGCTGACGCCGGCCGGCGGCCCGCCCGAGGTGACCGCGGTCGAGCCCGATCCGGCCATGCTGGCCGAGCTGCACGGCCGGCTGCCTGGCGTGCGGGCCGCGGCGGGCCGGGCCGAGCAGATCCCGCTGCCGGACGGCGCCGTCGACGCTGTGCTGGCCGGGCAGGCGGCCCACTGGTTCGACCTGGACCTGGCACTGCCGGAGATCGCCAGGGTGCTGGGGCCGGGCGGCGTGTTCGCCGGGCTGTGGAACGCCGACGACGACCGGGTCGACTGGGTGGCCGGCCTGCACCGCGTCAGCGGCAGCGCGAATGTCATCGCGTACTCCTCGATCGAGGAGGCCGGCGAAGACGACGGGATCCTCCGCTGGCTGGCCGGCCCGGGGAGCGGCCTGTTCTGGCCGCCGGAAAGCGCCGGTTTCCCGCACGGCCAGGTCAGGACGGCCGCCTCGCTGATCGAGACCATGCGCACGCACTCGATGTTCCTGGTCATGGAGCCCGGCCAGCGCGAGCGGGTCCTGGGCAAGGTCGCGGAATACCTGGCGGCGACGCCGCCGGCCGCAGGCGGTGAGTTCACGCTGCCGCTGTGGACGATGACCATCCGCGCGGTCAGGCGCTGAGCCGCGCCGGTCCGGTCAGGCGGCCAGGACCTGGGTGACCGGCAGCCCGGAGTCGGCGGCGAAGTCGTCGCCTGACGGCCGTGCCCCGGCGGCGACCAGGTCGGAGCCAAGGGCCGCCACCATCGCCCCGTTGTCCGTGCACAACCCCGGCCTGGGCACCCGCAGCCGGAGGCCGGCCGCTTCGCACCGCTGCGCCGCGAGGGCCCGCAACCGGGAGTTGGCGGCCACTCCGCCGCTGATCACCAGGTGATCCACTCCGTCAGCCAGGCACGCGTCCACCGCCTTGCGGGTCAGCACGTCGGCGACCGCCTCCTGGAACGAGGCCGCCACGTCCGCGACCGGCACGTCCAGCCCCGCGGCCTGGCGGGCCTCGACCCAGCGGGCCACGGCCGTCTTCAACCCGGAGAACGAGAAGTCTGAGCTGCCGTCCCGGTACTTGGACCGGGGGAAACTGATCGCGGCGGGATTTCCCTCCCCGGCCGCCTTGTCAATCGGCGGCCCGCCGGGGAAGGGCAGCCCGAGCAGCCTGGCCACTTTGTCGTAGGCCTCGCCGGCGGCGTCATCGATGGTCCCGCCCAGCGAGGTCATGTCGCCGGTGACGCTGCGGACCAGCAGCAGCGAGGAATGGCCGCCGGAGACCAGGAGCGCGATCGCCGGAGCCGGGAGCGGGCCGTGCTCGAGCTGGTCGACGGCGATGTGCGCGGCCAGGTGGTTGACCCCGTACAGCGGCTTGCCGAGCGCGAGCGCGTAGGCCTTGGCCGCGCACACGCCGACCAGCAGCGCCCCGGCCAACCCGGGACCCGCGGTAACCGCGATCGCGTCAACCTGGCCGAGCCTGACGCCGGCCACGTCAAGGGCCCGCGTCACCGCCGGGATCATCGCCTCCAGGTGAGCCCGGCTGGCCACCTCGGGCACCACCCCGCCGAACCTGGCGTGCTCGGCCACGCTGGAGGCGACCGCATCGGCGAGCAGCTCGTGCCCCCGGACCAGTCCGACACCGGTCTCGTCGCACGAGGTCTCGATGCCCAGCACCAGAGGAGCCGTCATCCCTGTTCTCCTGTCCCGCCGCGCAGGCTGTGGCGCATTATCAGGGCGTCCGTGCCGGACGGCTGGTAGTAGCCCCGCCGGATGCCGACCCGGGCGAACGCATGCCGCCGGTACAGCTCCTGAGCCCGGGTGTTGTCGATGCGGACCTCGAGGAAGACTTCGGTGCAGCCTCGGCTGGCCGCCTCGGCCAGAAGCGCTCGCAGCAGCGCGGATCCGATGCCCTGGCCCCAGCGCCCGGTCGCCACGGCCAGCGTAAGCACGTCACCCTGGCTGCCCGCGCCGAGCAGGCCGGCGTAGCCCGCGATCGCGCCGCCGTCCTCGTCCTGCGCGACCAGGTAGTACCGGCTGGCCGGCTGCTGGGCCAGCTCCCCGGCGAGCATCTGCCTGCTCCAGGCCTCCTCGGACCCGAAGACCGCGATTTCCAGCGCCGCGACCAGGTCCAGGTCGGCCTCGGTCATCGGGCGCAGCCGCACGCTCACCAGGCCGCCCTCACGGCGTCACCCGCTTCGGCGGGCCCGGTTCCCTGGCATCGGGCCTGCGCAGGTACAGAGCATCGGCAGGACCAGGCGGAACGCCACGCCGGAGGTGCTCGGCGGCGATCTGGGCGAGCTGCACGGCGGAGGGAAACCTCGGCCCGACCGGATCTCCGCGCTCGGCCAGCCCGGCGTGCAGCCAGGGACCCTCTCCCGCGATCGGCTCGCCAGACGGCAGCTCGGCGGGCAGGCTGACCCGCGGTTCCCCGAGTCGCTCGCCCTCGGCGCTGTAGCGCGCCCAGTAGACCTCGCGCCGCCGGGCGTCGGTGGCAACCAGAAACGGCCGGCCGCCCGCCTCGTGCCTGGCCTGGGCCGCGATGATGTCCAGCGTGCAGACCCCGTCCACGCCAACGCCGAGCGCGCTGCCCATCGCCCGGGCGGTGACCAGCCCGACCCGCAAGCCTGTGTAGGGACCTGGTCCGGTGCCCACGGCGATCACGGTCAGGTCGGCCGGGGTGACGCCTGCCTTGCCGAGCACCCGGCTGATCGAAGGCGCCAGCAGCTCACCGTGGCGGCGCGCGTCGACCGCCGACTCGTGCGCGACGATGCCGGTGTCGTCGTGCAGCGCGACGGTAACCGCGGGCGTCGCGGTGTCGAAGGCGAGGATCAGCACGATCTCACAGCGTAGTCACCCGGCGATGCCGCCCGGTCGCGCGCGCCACCGAGGGCCCGAAGCAGCTGTCCGGCCAGCCCGGTGATCTCTCGTGCGATCCACGTTTCCGTCGCGGGCTACCTCACCACGGCCGGCGTCGTCATCCCGGCTGTCCGGTCCGGGGATCAGACCGTCGGCTGGCGCCGCACGGCCGCGAACGTGCCCCTGACCGCGGTCAGCGCGGCCGCCCGCAGGCTGGCGACCGGGACCGGCGCGAATCCGCCGTGCTCCTGGGCCTGCCCCTGCACCTGGACCTGGACCAGCACGTTGCGGTACCTGACCAGCACGGTGACCCGGTCGGTGACGACCTGGCCACGCGATGCCTGGACCGCGCTGACCGCCTGCTCCCCCAGCCCGCTGACCGGCGAGAACGTGGCAGCCGGCCACACCGAGCGCTTGCCCGGCTTGGCCAGCTGAGCCTTAGCCTGGGCGAAGTTCCAGGCGGCGTTGGCCGTGGCGCCGCCGTTACCGGCCGGGACCGCGAGGCTGGGCGAGAACGCCTGCTCCTGGATCTGCACGACCCGGAAGGCAGGCTTGCTGTCCACGGTGAACGTGCACTCGCTCTGCCCCTGGGCGCCCCCAACCGGCTGAACCTGCGGCGTACCCGCCATCACCTGGTGCAGCGTCGCCGCGCTGAGCACTTTGCAGGCGGACGGCACGGCGCGGACCTCGCCCTTTAGAAAGGTCGTCTGGTAGTGATGCGGATTCTTGGCCTGCGACCTAGTCAGGTACAGGCCGCCGGCGACCAGCGCAGCGATCACGACGGCCGCTCCGCCCCAGGTCAGCAGGCGGCGCTTGGACCGGCGCCGCCGCGCCGCGGCGGCCCGGCTGCGGCCGGGAAGGCGGAGGCGGCGGGCGGTGGCCCGACCGGCTTCGCCGTCTCCGGTGCCGCCCCGGCTCCGCCGGCCCGGCACCGGATAGGGCCGGGACTCGCCGTTGCCGGGCGTACCGTGGTCGGGCGCACGGTGGTCGGGCGCACCGTTGGCGGGCGCACCATGCGCGTCGTAGCGATCAGGCTCCTCGTAGCCGCGCGGCTGCTCGTGCTGGCCGTAGCCGTCATAGCCGCGGGCCGGGGCCGGGCCGGGCCGGTCATAGCCGCGGGCCGGGTAGCCGCGCGGCTGGTCATTGCCGGGGGGCCGGCTGTACCCGGGCGGCTCGTCGTAGCCGCGGGGGTCGTCGTACGGGTCGGAGCCGTGGCGCGGCGGTCCGGACGGCGCCCCCTCCGGCCTGACCAACCCGTGGCGGGCCGCCGGCGGCCGGCCGAGCGCGCGATCACCCGGCCATTCGCGGTCATCCCCGGGACGCTCAGGGGCTCGCCTGGGTGCCCGGCGGGCGGCCCGTTTCGGCGCGACTCCGCCCGGCACCGCCCACGGCGGCAGGTCGGACTCGGCATCGGCCGCCGCATCGAAGTCGTCAAGCACCTGCCACCCCGGGCGGCGGGGCTCCCGGCCCCCGCGCTCCCGGCCCCCGCTGCCCCGGCCCGGCCGGTCGGGATATTCCGGCTCGCGAGGCGGGTTGCCCGGCTCAGTCACGGCACGCCTCCTTGGGCATCAGGCCGTGCGGGAACGGCGGCACAGGGGTGGTCTGAACTTCCGCAGTGTAGCCGCGCCCACCGCGGGGGCGGGCGACAGATCGGAACAATCGTGACGCCTGAGCCACGCCGCCTGGGCCGGCCAGGCCGCGCTTCCGGCCGGTCAGCCCGGGCCGGACACGGCCGCGGCGAGCCGCCCAGCGGCCTGCGCCCAGCGGTCGCCGTGCCCGGTCAGGGTCACGTTCCGCGGCTGGTCGCCGCCGCCTGCGCCACCCTCGGACCAGGTGCCGCCTGGCGGCCCGGCCTGGGCCGCCGGGCAGCCGATGACCACCGCCAGATGCGCCGCGGCCAGGTCCTCGACCAGGCCCTCGCCCCACTCCACCACGGTGACCGAGTGATCCAGGTCGGCATCCAGGTCCAGGTCGTCGACCTCGATCCGGCTGCCGAGCCGGTAGGCGTCGGCGTGCACCAGGTCAGGACCGCCGCGCAGGGACGGATGGACCCGCGCGATCACGAAGGTCGGCGAGGTGACCGGGCCGCGCACGCCGAGGCCGGCCCCGATGCCCTGGACCAGAGTGGTCTTCCCGGCCCCGAGCGGCCCGTCCAGTACCACCAGGTCGCCCGGGCCAAGCAGGGCAGCGAGCCGGGCCCCGAGCGCCCGCATCTGCTCAGCCCCGGCGATCTCCGCCGTCGCCGTGCTGGCCGGTCGCCGCCCGGGCGCTGGCTGCTCAGCCATTGGCCGCGCGGATCGTGAGGGCCTGGCTGACCAGGCTGGCGATGGCCTCATTGACCTCTTCAGGGCGTTCCAGGATCACGAGGTGGCCAGCCCCGATGATCTTGATCAGCTTCGCGTCCTTGATCGCGGAGGCCATCTCCTCGGACAGGGCCGGGTCGACGAGCCGGTCCCGCGTCCCGGTCAGCACCAGCACCGGGACCTTGCCCAGCACGTTCAGCGCGTGCCGCTTCTCGTGCCCGACCAGGGCGACGTAGAAGTCCGCGATCACGTCGATCGGAGTCGCCCTGATCACCCGCTCCAGGAAGTCCACCAGGGTCGGGCTGACATGCGGATCACCGAACCCGATGCGGCGAGTGCCGAGGAACGCGATGTCGCTGGCCGATTGACGGCCGCGCTCGACCATTCCCGCCATCAGGCCCCTGGATGCCCCGGTCATCATTGACGGCATCGCCGCCCGCACCGCGGGCCGCAGCGGGGCGGGCAGCCAGGTGGCCGGATCGACGGTGCCCGCTGCGGTCGCGATCAGCACCGCGCCAATCACCTTGGTGCCGATCAGCTCGGGATGCTGGTCCGCGAGCGCCATCACGGTCATGCCGCCCATCGAGTGGCCGACCAGCACGACCGGGGCGTCGCCCGGTGCGGTGGCCATCATGACCTCGTGCAGGTCGGCCCCGAGCTGGTCGATGCTGACCAGGTCGGGATCGGACCGGCCGGACCGGCCGTGGCTGCGCTGGTCCCAGAAGACCAGCCGGGCGCTGTTCTCCAGGCCGGCCCGCTGGTAGTACCAGACGTCCTGGTTGAGCGCGTAGCCGTGGCAGAAGATGATGGTCACCGGGGCATCGGCCCGGCCGCTGACCTCGACGTGCAGCGGCAGTCCGTCGTCGGCGGTGACCGTCATGGCCTCGCCCCGGATGTCCCCGAACGGCTCGCCCGCGGACGGATCGGGCCGCAGCCTGATCCGGCCGACCGCGATCTTCTCGGCCATCACGACGGCGCCTGCCCCCGCGGCCACGGCGCCGGCCGCGAGCCCGGCGATGCCGGTGAGCCTGCGCCAGCTGACCATCAGACCTCCTGCCCGCCGACCTGCGCCACGTCAGCGCGGCTGCCCGCGTTCCGCGCAGCGGCCTCGCCGTCCGGCTCGACCGCGGCCTCGAGCCCGGTTACTTCACAGTAGCTTCTCGGGATCTTCGCGGTGAAACGCGTCACGATGTCGTAGGACAAGGTGCCGAGCAGATCGGCCCACTCCCGCGCGGTCGGCTCCCCCTGGTCGCCCGGCCCGAACAGCACCACCTCATCGCCGTCCAGCACCGGCAGGTTTCCTGCGTCGATTACGCACTGGTTCATGCACACAGTGCCGGAGATGGTGAGGCGCCGGCCGCGCACGAAGACCGGCGCGACGTTCGTGCCCGCCCGCGGTATCCCCTCGTGGTAGCCGAGCGGAATCAGCCCGAGGGTCGTATCCGCGCCGGTCACGTACCGGTGGCCATAGGACACCCCGGTCCCGGCCGGGACCTGCTTGACCTGCACCAGGTGCGTCCGCACGGTCATCGCGGGCCGCAGCCAGCCAGGAGGGCCGCCGGGCAGCGTGCACAGGCCGGTCACCCCGCCGCCCGGCCTGACCAGGTCGAACCAGGTGTCGGGCCGGGTGAGCAGGGCCGGGGTGTTGGCCAGGTGCCGCACGGCAGGCCGGGCGCCGGCTCGCTCGGCGATCGCCAGCGCCTCACCGAAGGCGGCGACCTGAGCATCGACAGACGGATGGCCCGGCATGTCGGCACAGGCCAGGTGCGACCAGATCCCGGTGACCTCGCACCGGCCTGCAGCCTGCTCGGCCAGCGCAGCCGCGACCAGGTCCGGCCATTGGGCCGAGGGGGCGCGGGCGCGGATCATCCCGGTATCGGCCTTAAAGTGCAGCCGGGCGGACCGGCAGGCCGCCACCGCTGCCTCGCCGATC
>JBPCKO010000300.1:0-12865 GCA_051004215.1 Streptosporangiaceae bacterium
GTGCAGGCTGCAGCGGCTGGCCGCCGCCGGAATCGCGGCCGCCGGGGCCGGCGGCGATCCGGGCTGGGGGGCACCCGGCCGGCCCGGGCGGCGCCGTGCCGGGCCGCACGCGCTGCGGATCGGGTCGGCGTTCCCGCTCAGCGGCCCGGCCGCCGACGACGGCCGGCAGATGCGGGACGGGTCGGCCCTGGCCGTGGCCGAGCTCAACGCCCGCGGCGGCATTGGCGGCCGGCTCATCGAGCAGGTGGTGGTGGACGCGGACATCTTCTCCGCGGACGGCATCGGACGGGCCTTCGGCCAGCTCTTCGACGCCGACGTGGACGCGGTGACCTCGGGATATGTTTTCCCCGAGGACGCTGCCGCGCGGCTGGCCGCGCGGTACGGCGCGCCCTACGTGCACGCGATGACCTCGCAGTCCCAGGCCAGGGCCGTCCGCGAGAACCAAGCCGAGCTCGCCAACGTCTTCCAGGTCTGCCCGACCGAGGTGAACTACGGGCCGGGGTTCGTCCGCTTCCTCGACCAGGAGCTGGCCCGCGGCTGGCGGCCCCCCAACCGGTCGGTCGCGTTCGTAGATACTGACCTGCCGAGCGGCCAGCTAGCCGACGAGCGGACCCTGGACGCCGCCGGGAGGTCCGGCTGGCAGGTGGCGGCGGTGCGCCGGGTGCCGGCGCTGGGCGCCGACTGGGCCGGGCTGATCGCCGAGCTGGAGCGGGTCGAGCCGGCCGCGGTCATGATCGCGCAGTTCCTGGCCGGGGAGCTGGCCGCCTTCCAGCGGCTCGCCCCCGCCCGGCTGCCGCGGACCGTGATCTACGCGATCTACGCGCCCTCAGTGCCGGAGTTCCTGCAGGTCGCCGGGGCGGCCGCGGAAGGCTTGGTGTGGGCGACGGTGACCGGGACGTACGGCGACTCGATCGGCCGCCGGTTCAGGGCCGACTACACAGGAAGCTACGGCCGGCCGCCTGGCTGGTCGCACGCCGGGATCGCCTACGACGAGGTGCAGCTGCTGGCGAGGGCCTGGATGGCGGCCGGCCGGCGGCGTGACTTCACCGCGGTCTGCGGTGAGCTGCGCCGGCTGCGCTACCGCGGCGTGAACGGGTCGTACTTCCTGGACAACGCCGAGCAGTCCGGCCTGTGCTATCCCGACACCACGCTCGATCCGTCGCTCGGGCAGGCGCACCTGGTGCTGCAGGTGCAGGACGGCGCGCACCGCATTATCGGCCCTGAGCCGTACGCGCAGGCCAGGTTCCGGCCGCCGGGGTGAGCATAGTTACCGGCCAAGGCGGCGGAACTCCAGGCCGTCGAACTCGCCGCCGGACCGCCACTGCTCGATGAGGCGGAAGTACGCGGGCGCCCCGCCTGAGTAGCCGGACAGCACCGTGTGCGGGCTGGGACCCTGGCCCTCGTTGTTGTAGTAGCCGGGCGTGCAGTCGGCCAGGAACGAGCTCATCACCGGGTTCGGCGCGAGCACTTCCTGCCACGCGTCCTGCGCCTGCTGGCTCGCCTCGACCACGTCGTAACCGCCGGCGGCCATGTGCCCGACCACGGCGGCGACGGTTTCGGCCGCGTCGGTGAGGTTATGCGGCACGTTGGCGATGAAGTTGCCGCCCTGCCCGAGCTGCACGAAAAAGGCGTTCGGAAACTGCCGGACGTGCACGCCGTGCAGCGAGCGCATGCCCGCCGACCAGTACTCCGACAGCCGTATCCCGTCCCGGCCGGTCAGGTCGAAGCCGTACCGCCTGGTCGCTTCGGTCCCGACCTCGAACCCGGTCGCGTAGATCACGCAGTCGGCCGGGTACTCGGTGCCCGCTGCGACCACCCCGGCCCGCGTGAACTTCTGCACGCCCTGGCCGTCGGTGTCGACCAGCCGCACCGAGGGCCGGTTGAAGGCCGCGAGGTACTCGTCGTGGAAGCAGGGCCGCTTGCACAGCTGGCGGTACCACGCCTTGAGCCGCCCGGCCGTGCCGGGATCGGCGACGACCTCATCCACCCGGGCGCGGATCTCGCTCATCTTCTCGAAGTCGGCGCTCTCGAAGTCGGCCAGCAGGGCGGCCAGGCCCGGTCGATCGGCTGGTTGTCGCGCACGTCGACCGACGACGGCGTGCGCTGGAAGACCAGCAGCTCGCCGCACGCGGCGGCCAGGTGCGGGACGCACTGCACCGCGGTCGCCCCGGTCCCGATCAGCGCGACCCGCTGGCCGGCCAGCCGGTCCATCGGCGCGCCGGCCGGATCGCCGCCGGTGTAGCCGTAGTCCCACCGGCTGGTGTGGAACGCGCGGCCACCGAAGGTCTCCAGGCCGGCGATGTCGGGCAGCTTGGGCACGTGCAGCGGCCCGGTCCCGATGCCGACGAACTGGCTGGTGAACTCGTGCGCGTACCGCTCGGTCGGCATGTAGCCGGTTTCCTCGAGCAGCGGCAGGTAGATCATGGACGCGGTGTCGCACTGGGCACCCGGGTACCGGTTTCAGTACCAGGTGCCGCCGAACCCGCCCGCCTTCTCCACGATGCGCACGTCGGTGATGCCGGCCTCGGTCAGCCGGGCCCCGGTCACCAGGCCGGCGAAGCCGCCGCCGACGAACGTCATCGTGACGTGATCGCGGCGGGGGGCCCGCTCCCGGCGCGGGGTGTACGGATCGTGGAGCAGGTGCGCGAACGGGCCGGTGAGCCGGACGTACTGCTCGCTGCCGTCCGGCCGCAGCCGCTTGTCCCGTTCGCGGGCGTACCGGCGGCGCAGCTCGTCGGCGGGCATTCCGGACATCATCGTCAGTGACTCACGTCGCCGGGCGCACCGTCAAGGGGCGGGTACCTGGCCATCAGCTCCAGCTCGCCGAGCGGCAGGTGGTTCCGCACGTACCGGCGCGAGGCATCGTAGGCGGGCCCGTAGTCCCAGCAGGCGGGGATGCCGGTGCGCAGGGCAGCGGTGACGGCCCGGCGGCGACGCTGGCTCAGCCGGACCTGCTCGTCCAGCCTGGCCAGGTCCCAGCGGGCCGCGACCTGCCCGCTGAAGGCCTCCCTCAGCTCGGCCGCGGCGGGGTCGGCGGCCAGGTCGGTCAGCTCGCCGGGGTCGGCGGCCAGGTCGAAGAGCTGGTCGGGGTCGGCCGGGCAGTGGATGAACTTGTGCCGCCCCGAGCGCAGCATCACGATGGGCGCGATCGCGCCCTCGGCGAGATATTCCGCGGCCACGGCGGGGGCCGGCCCGTCCGCCGCCTGAGTCAGCAGCGGGAGCAGGCTGCGGCCGTCGACCTGGCCGGTCACCTCGGCCAGCTCCGCCTGGCCGGCCGCACCGCCCCGGCCCGGTGCGCCCAGGCCCGGTGCGCCCAGGCCCAGCGCGGTCAGCGTCGGCATCAGGTCCATGGTCGACACCGGCTCGCCGACCCGGCCGGCCGGGAACAGCCTCGGCGCGCTCACGATCAGCGGCACCCGCACCGAGCCCTCGTAGCAGCCCATCTTGTACCAGGCGCCGCGCTCGCCGAGCATCTCGCCGTGGTCACTGGTGACGATCACGACCGTGCGGTCGAGCCGGCCGGTCACCCTGAGCACCTCGAGCAGCCGGCCGATCCGGTCGTCGACGTAGGACACGGCACCGTAGTAGGCCCGCCGGGCCGCGCGGACCTGGGCATCGGTGACCGGGGTGGTGTCGGCCTGGCACATCGCCCGCAGCCGCCGCTCGTGCGGGTGCGGCGGCGCCTGGCCGTAGCGGGTGGCCGGCATCGGGATGTCCGCGTCGGCGTACAGATCCCACCACGGCCGCGGGATCGTGAACGGGTCGTGCGGGTGCGTGAACGAGACCACGTAGCAGAACGGGCGCGGATCGCCCGAGCGCAGGTGCGCGAACAGCGACCGCTCGGCCGCGAAGGACACCTCCTCGTCGAAGTCGAGCTGGTTGGAGCGCACGCACGGCCCGGCCTGGAGCACCGAGGACATGTCGTGGTACCAGTCGGGCCGGCGGTCCGGGTGGTCCCAGTCCGGCGTCCAGCCGAAGTCGGCCGGGTAGATGTCCGTGGTCAGCCGCTCCTCGAAGCCGTGCAGCTGGTCGGGCCCGCAGAAGTGCATCTTGCCGGCCAGCACGGTGCGGTAACCGGCGCTGCGCAGGTGGTGGGCGAACGTCGGGATGTGGGCGCCGAGCTCGGCGGCGTTGTCGTAGACGCCGGTGCGGGACGGCAGCAGCCCGGTCAGCAGCGCGGCCCGGGCCGGAGCGCACAGCGGGCTGGCGGTGTAGGCAGCGTCGAAGACCACGCCCGAGCTGGCCAGGGCCGACATTGCGGGCGTACGGGTGAGCGGATGCCCGTGCACGGGCAGCGCGGACGGCGTGAGCTGGTCGGCCATCACGACCAGGATGTCCGGCCGGGGCGGAACGGGCATCAGGTCAGGCCGGGGCGCCGAGGCCGGCCGCCCCGGCGGGCGGCTCGCCCAGGCCGATTTCCGCAGCCGCGGTCTCCAGCGACGGGGTGTCCGCGATCAGCTGCCTGGTGTACGGCTGCCTGGGTGCGCCGAGCACCTGGGCGACCTCGCCGGACTCGGCGATCTCGCCCTGGTGCAGGACGACGACCCGCTGGGCGATGGAGCGGACCAGCGGCAGGTTGTGGGTGATGAACAGCATGGACAGGCCGAGATCGCGCTGCAGCGAGCCGAGCAGCTCGACGATCGCGGCCTGCACGCTGACATCCAGCGCGGAGGTGACCTCGTCGCAGACGAGCACGGCGGGATCGCAGACCAGGGCCCGGGCGATCGCGACCCGCTGCCGCTCGCCGCCGGACAGCTGATCGGGGTAGCGGGCCGCGTAAGCAGCGGTCAGTGACACCCGTTCCAGCATCTCGGCGGTCTTGCGGCTGGCCTCACGGCCGCCGGCGGTGCCGAACACGTGCAGCGGCTGCTCGATGATCTGGCTGACGGTCCGGCGCGGGTTGAGCGAGCCGTAGGGGTTCTGGAAGATGTACTGGATCCGGCGCCGCACGTCGACGTCGCGGCGGCGGGCGGACGGCGCCAGCACCAGGTCGCCGAGGGTGATCTTGCCGGTCCAGTTGCGGTGCAGGCCGGCGATGGCGCGGGCGATCGTGGTCTTGCCCGACCCGGACTCGCCGACCAGGGCCAGGCACTCGTGCGCGGCCAGGCTGAGGCTGACCGAGTGCACCACCTCGGTGCGGCCGTAGGACGCGACGATGCTCTCCAGCCGCAGGGCCGCGGTCTGCTCGCCGGGGTGCGGCATGTCGATCGGGTCGCCGACCCGGCTCTGCGACTGGGCCAGCACCTCCTCCGCCCTGACGCACCGGACCTGGTGCCCGGCTCCGATCTCGCGCAGCGGCGGCAGCGCCTGCTCGCAGGCCTCGATGCGCATCCCGCACCGGGGCGCGAACGCGCACCCGGCCGGCCGCTGGCCTGGCGACGCCGCGTGGCCGGGGATGCCGACCAGCGAACGGCCGCCGGTCAGCCGGGGGATCGCCCCGACCAGCCGCCGGGTGTAGGGATGCGCGGCCGCGGTGAACAGCTCGTCGGCATCGCCGACTTCGACGATCCGGCCCGCGTACATGACCGCGACCCGGCTGGCCAGCGTAGCCACCACGGCCAGGTCGTGGCTGACGTACAGCGCGGCGATGTTGTGCAGCCCGGCCAGCTCGCGCACGGTGGCCAGCACGTGCGCCTGGGTGGTGACGTCCAGGCCGGTGGTCGGCTCGTCGAGCACGATCAGCCGGGGCCGGTTCGCGAAGGCCATCGCCAGGCCGATCCGCTGCTGCTGCCCGCCGGAGAGCTCGTGCGGATAGCGGCGCAGGTAGCGCCGGTCGTCGGGCAGCGCGACCTCGCGCATCATCTCGGCGATCCTGGCTGCCTGGCCTTCGGCGTCCTTGCCGCTGGAGTGCGCCTCGAGCACCTCGCTGAGCTGGGTGCCGACCCGGAGCGCGGGGTTGAGCGAGGACGACGGGTCCTGCGGCACGTACGACACGACCGAGCCGCGCAGCCGCCTGAGCTGGACCTGGTCGAGGCTGACCAGATCGCGTCCGCCGAGCAGCACCGACCCGCCGGCGATGCGCAGCCCGCGCCTGGCGTGCCCGAGCAGGGCCAGGCCGACCGTCGTCTTGCCCGAGCCCGACTCGCCGACCACGCCAAGGATCTCGCCCGGCGCGATGTCGAACGAGATGTCGCTGACGACCGGCGTTCCGGTCGAGGCGACGCAGATCTCCAGATCGGTGACGCTGACCGCGGCCGCGGCGGGCACCAGGTCCTGGCCGTCCGCCCCCGGCCCGGTCATGCCTCGCCCCTGGCCCGGTCGATGCCGGCCGCGGTCCGACCGATGCCGTCGCCGATCAGGCCGGTGCCCATTGTCAATAGCGCGATCGCGATGATCGGGGCGGCCGCGCCCCACGGCTGCACAACCAGCACGATCTGGTTTTGCTGGATCATGGTGCCCCAGTTCGGACCGTTCGGGTTGGGGGCCAGGCCGAGGTAGGCCAGGGCCGCGATCACGCCGATCGAGTAGGTGACCCGCAGGCTGGCCTCGACCATCAGCGGGCCGAGCGTATTCGGCAGCAGTTCGGCGAACAGGATCCGCCAGCGGGGCACGCCCATCGCCTCCGAGCAGGCGATGAAGTCGCGTTCGACGACCGGCAGGGCGGCACCGCGGGCGACCCTCGCGGCGCGCGGCGCGGTCGTGAGCGCGATCGCGGTGACGATCACCCACGCGTGCGGCCCGACCACCGCCACCGCGACCAGGGCCAGCATGATCTGCGGGAACGCCATGATCACGTCCATGCCGCGCATCAGGACGTCGTCGAGCACATTCCGCGCGTACGCGGCGATCAGGCCGATCGCGACGCCGACGACCAGCCCGATCGCGGTGGAAATGACGGCCATGGCCAGGATGCTGCGTCCGCCGTCGAGCAGCCGGCTCAGCACGTCCTGGCCGAGGTAGTCGGTGCCGAGCGCGGCCTTGGCGCTGGGCAGCGCGTTCGGAGGCTGGCCGGGGACCGGGGCGCTCGACCCGTAGGGCGCCAGGTACGGTCCGATGATCGCCACCAGCACGAGCAAGGTGACCAGGCCGAGCCCGATCCTGGTGCGCCAGAGCCGCAGCGACCGGCGCAGCAGCGAGGTGGCCTTGACGCCCTCCGCGGCCGGGGGGTGCGGGGCGGCCAGGGTCGGGCCCGCCGGGTTCACAGCCGGGTCCTCAGCCGCGGCGTGACCATGATCGTGGCCACGTCCGCGAGCAGATTGAGCACCACGTACACCAGCGCGATCAGCATGGCCAGGGCCTGCACCACCGGCAGGTCGTGGTTGACCACCGCGTCCTGCAGGGCGCTGCCGATGCCGGTGTAGTTGAACACGTACTCGACGATCACGATGCCGCCGGCCAGGTAGGCGAGGTTGAGCGCAATCACCTGGAAGACCGGGCCGAGCGCGTTGGGCAGCGCGTGCCTGACCAGCACCGTCCGCTCGGGCAGGCCCTTGAGCCTGGCCATCTCGACGTAGTCGCTTTCCAGCACCTCGATCATCGAGGCGCGCATGATCCGCGCGACGTACGGTGCTACCGCGATCACCAGCGTGAGCACGGGCAGCACCAGGACCCTGGGTGTGTCCCAGGGCCCCGAGCCTGGCGCGATCGTGCTGACGGCGGGGAACGCCTGCGTCACGGTCGTGGCGAGCAGGATGATCAGCACCACCGCGACCACGAACTCGGGCAGCGCGGCCAGCACCAGCAGCAGGTTCGAGCTGAGCGTGTCGAAGATCTTCTCCCGCCGCAGCGCGGCCCACGAGCCGATCGCGATCGACACCGGGATGGACACGATCGCCGAGATCGCGACCAGCACCGCCGAGTTCACCAGCTTCGGCGCCAGCAGCGTGCTGACCGGCTCCTGGGCGGCCAGCGAGCTGCCCAGGTTGCCGTGCAGCAGCCCGCCGAGCCAGGACAGGTACTGTTCGAGCACAGGCCGGTCCAGGTGCAGGTGGTGGCGCAGCGCGGCCAGGCTGGCCGGGGTAGCCTGCCGCCCGAGGATCGCTCGCGCCGGGTCGCCGGGCAGCGCCTGGGTGGCCGCGAAGACCACGATCGACACCAGCACCAGGACGATCAGTCCCAGCAGCAGGCGGCGCAGCACGAACGCGGGTACGCCGCCCCATCTCAGCCTGGCCACGTCGCGGGCCGCCTAGTCGAACCAGATCGTGCGGTACCCGTGCCCGAAGCTGTCCAGGTTCAGCGTGCCCTTGCTCGGCTTGAAGCCGTGCACGTTGCCGGCATAGCCGTCGATCAGGTCGCCGAAGAACGGGATGATGTAGCCGCCGATGTCGTACTCGAGCGTCTGCATCTGGTGCTCGATCTCGATCCGCTTCGCCTTGTCGGCCTCGGCCAGGGCCTGGTTGTAGAGCGAGATGAAGTTCGATCCGGTGCCCGATTTCGGCGGCCAGTGGGTCTCGTTGTACGGCGAGTTCGGCAGCGAGCCCTGCTGCACCTGGTTGAGGTAGGCCCTGGTGCCCCAGAAGTCGATCGAGAACGGCAGCTTGAGGTACTGGTTGCCGTAGAAGTTCGGGTCGTTGATGACGTTGATCTTGATCCCGGCGGCCTGGGCCTGGCTGGCGAACACGGTCGCGACCTCGACCATGCCGGCCGCGCCGTTGGTCGTGTGGAGGTCGAAGCTGGTGTTGAGCTGGCCCGCCTTGCGCAGCAGCGACTTGGCCTCGGCGACGTCCTGGTGGCGCTGCGGCAGGGAGTGGTCGTAGCCCTCGTCGAACGGCGCGTACAGGTCGTTGCCGAGGAAACCGAACCCGGACAGCACCTGCTCGATCATCGTGGGCCGGTCCACCAGCAGCCGCATGGCCTGGCGCACCCGCACGTCGTCGAACGGCGGCAGGTCGATCGCCATGCACAGCGGTAGCCAGCCGCCGGTCTTGGAGATCAGCGCGTTCATGCTGCGGCCCTGCACGACCTTGACCTGGGAGGCCGGCAGGTCGGTCATCGCGTCGACGCTGCCGCCGAGCAGCGCGTTGACCTGGGCCGTGGAGTCGCTGAAGTCGGTGATCGTGACCGTGTCGAAGTACGGCTCGCCGCTGCGCCAGTAGTTGTTGTTGCGGGTGTGCTCGCTCTGCTGGCCTGGCGTGAACGACTTGAGCTTGTACGCCCCGGTGCCGACCTGCGGGTGCGGGTAGGCCTGGTAGCCCATCGGCACCATGCCGAACGTGTAGCCGGCCAGGGTCTGCGGGACCGTCGAGTCCGGCGACTTGAGCGGCAGCCGGACCGTGTACTTGTCCAGCTTCTTCAGGCCCGCGATATCCATCGTGGACGTGGCCGCGTAGCCGGTCAGGCCATTGCCCTTGGTGCCGATCCGCTGGAACGAGTAGATGACGTCGTCGGCGGTGAGCGTCTTGCCGTTGGAGAACTCGATGCCCGGCCGCAGCTTGATCGTGTACTGCTTGGAGTTGTCCTGGGTCACGCTCTCGGCCAGGCCGTCCTGGGTGAGCTGGTAGTTCTCGTTAAAAGTGAGCAGGGTCTCGAACGCGGTCACCAGCCTGGCCTGGTCGGGCTTGGTGATGATGTTCTGCCCGTCCAGGATGTCCTTGGACCCGCCGCCGGTGACGCCGAGCCGGAAGTTGCCGCCGCGCTTGGGCTTGCCACCCGTGCCGCCGCCCGAACCGCTGCCGCCCGGTCCGCCTCCCGACGACCCGCCGCCGCACGCGGCCAGCGCGCCTCCGGCGACGACCAGTCCTGCCGCGCTGGTGACCACCTGGCGGCGCGAGATATCTGCCATGTGAGGGACCCTTCCTAAAGGCCGTGCAGTGCGCTGCCCGCGATGCCGAGCGTGACCCGCTGTGATAGGGCTGTTCATCGTCTGTCAACCTTCCTCACGTATGGTGACGCAGTGCCGATTTAGGTGCAAGTGACAAGATGGACAGAATCGGACCGGCTTTGGCCAATGACCTGATCGAGCCGCAGCGCCGCGGTCCGCACGCGATCGTGCCGGCGCCGGATCCGCGGCCCTGGCCGGCCGCCGCCAGGCCGCTCGAAGCGAGCATCGCCGGCGCCGGGCGCCTGTTCGACCTGGCCGGATTCCTGGCCGTGACGTCCTCGACCGCGCTGGTCGTGGTGGCCGGCGGAGCGGTCGTGCACGAGTGGTACGCGCCGGGGGTGTCGGACCGCGACCGGCTGCTCGGCAACTCGGCGACCAAGTCCGCGCTCGCGCTGCTGACCGGCCAGGCGGCCGGCGACGGGCGGCTGCCGGGCCTGGACACGCCGGTGACCGCGCTGGTGCCGGAGCTGGCCGGCAGCGGCTACGCGCGGGTCACGCTGCGCCAGCTGCTGACCATGACCAGCGGCACCGGCTGGCGCGAGGACTACCACGACCCGGCGAGCCCGGCGTCGGCCCTGCTGCGCCGCTTCCGGGCAGGCGCCGGCGGCCTGCGCGACGCGGTCGCGGCGATCCCGGCCGGCGACCCGCCGGGCAGCCGGTACGCGTACTGCACGCCGGACTCGCTGGTCCTGGACTGGGCCAGGGAACGGGCGACCGGTCAGCCGTTCGCCGCGGCCCTGGCGGACCTCTGGGCCGCGATCGGGGCGGAACATCCCGCCGTGGCCGGCCTGGATGCTCCGGCCGCCTCCGGCGGCGTCGCGATGGCGGGCGGGTCGCTGGCGGCGAGCGCCAGGGACTGGGCCAGGGTCGGCTGGCTGCAGATCGACGGCCGCTGGGACGGGCAGCCGCTCATCGGCCGGGACTGGATCGAGGAAAGCAGCGTGCCCGCGCGGCCGTTCCTGCGCCCTGGCCGCCTGCCCGCCACGATCACCACCCACGCGGGGTTCGGCTATCACTGGTGGCCGCTGGACGACGCCGGGGAGCGCGTGATGGCCGACGGGATGCGCGGCCAGTTCGTCTACGTCGACCGGCCGCGGCGGGTGGTGGTGGTCAAGACCTCGGCCTGGCCGTATGAGGATGCCTGGTGGGACCGGCAGTGCCGCGACCTGTGCTACCTAGCGCTGCCCGCCATCGCCGACGCGGCGGTCGCGGTCTGACAGCCCAGCCCGCCGGCCGCGATAGCGGCAGTGCCAGCCCAGCTGCGCTAGCGGCCCTGCCAGCGCGGCGGCCGCTTCTCGGCGAAGGCGGCCGGTCCCTCGGCCGCATCCTGCGAGGTCAGCATCGCCTGGTATCGCGGCAGCCGCCCGGACCGCAGCAGCGCGAATCCGCCCGCGACCGAGCCGTCCTGGGTAGCGTCCAGCACCTCGAGCGCGGCCGCCACCGCCAGCGGCGCCGTTGCCGAGATGGCGGCGGCCAGTTCCATGGCCTCGTCCAGCGCATGCCCGGGCGGCGCGACCCGGTTGATCAGGCCGCGCTCCCTGGCTTCGATGGCTCCCATCGGCCGGCCGGTCAGCAGCAGCTCCGTCGCCAGCGGCCGGGGTAGCCGTCGCGGCAGCCGCAGCACGCCGCCGGCATCGGCCATGATCCCGAGCGTGGCCTCGGGCAGGCTGAAGCTGGCGTGTTCGGCCGCGACGACCAGGTCGGCCGCGAGCACCAGCTCGAAGCCGCCGCCGGCGGCCAGGCCGTTGACGGCGGCGATCACGGGCTTGGACCGGCCGTGCAGCTCGGTCAGCCCGGCGAACCCGCCAGGCCCGTGATCGGCGTCGACCGGCTCGCCGGCCGCCGCCGCCTTGAGGTCCCAGCCGGCGCAGAAGAACCGGTGGCCGGCCCCGGTCACGATGCCGGCCCGCAGGCCGGGATCGCGCTCCAGCCGGGCGAAGGCCGCATGCAGCGCGTGGCTGGTCGCGACGTCGACCGCGTTGGCGGGCGGCCGGTCCAGCGTGATGACCAGCACGCCGCCGGCCGCCTCGGCCCGCACCCGGGCGTCCGGCCCGGTCACCGGCGAGCCTGTCCTGGGCTGGCCGCGGCAAGCAGCGACCGGGAGATGATCAGCCGCTGGATCTCGCTGGTGCCGTCCCAGATCCGCTCCACCCTGGCGTCCCGCCAGAAGCGCTCAACCGGCAGGTCACTCATCAGTCCCATCCCGCCGAACACCTGGACGGCCTGGTCGGTGATCCGGGCGAGGGTTTCCGAGGCGTGCAGCTTGGCCATCGCGACGTCCGCGTCGCTCATTGCGGCGTTGGTCAGCCGCCAGGCGGCCCGCAGGGTCAGCAGCTCGGCCGCCTCCAGGGCGGTGGCCAGGTCGGCCAGCGGGAAGCCGACGCCCTGGAACCGGCCGATCGGCTGGCCGAACTGCTCCCGGCTCGCGGCCCACTGGGTGGCCATTTCCAGCACCCGCCGGCCCCGGCCGACACTGGTCGCGGCCACGGTCAGGCGGCTGGCCCCGAGCCACTCGCTGAGCAGCTCGAAGCCGTGCCCCTCGGCGCCGAGCCGGGCGCCGGCCGGCACCCGGCAGCCGGAGAAGGACAGCTCGCAGTGGTGGTAGCCGCGGTGCGAGACCGAGGAGGCGCCCCGGCTCACGGTCAGCCCCTGGGTGTCGTGGTCGACCAGGAAGGCCGAGATCGCCGGCCGCGGCCCGCGCGGCCCGTCCTGCGTGCCGGTCACCGCGAACACGATCACGAAGTCGGCGACGTCGGCGTAGCTGATGAAGTGCTTGGCCCCGTCGATCACCCAGTCGCCGCCGTCCCGCACCGCCCTGGTCGTCATCGACCGCACGTCCGAGCCGGCCCCCGGCTCGGTCATCGCCAGGCAATCGACCCGCTCGCCCCTGATCACCGGCAGCAGGTAGGCCTGCACCTGGTCGCCCTCGCACGCGCGCAGGATGTTGCTGGGGCGGTGCACGAGGGCGTGCAGGCCGTAGGAGGTCCAGCCCAGCTCGCGCTCGGCCAGGGTCAGGCCGAGCACGTCCAGGACGCCAACGCCGAAGTCGGCGGGGAAATTCGCAGCCTACAGACCGGCCACGATCGCGCGCACCACGACCTGCTG
>JBPCKO010000301.1:0-28042 GCA_051004215.1 Streptosporangiaceae bacterium
GAGGCTAGGTGATCGAGGTTCGCGCGCTCACGAAGCGCTTCGGCACGAAGGTCGCTGTGGACGACCTCACGTTCGATGTAGCGCCCGGGCGGGTCACCGGGTTCCTCGGTCCCAACGGGGCCGGCAAATCCACCACGATGCGGCTGATCCTTGGCCTCGACCGGGCCGACGCCGGCACCGCGACGATCGACGGGCGGGCCTACCGCGACCTGCCGGACCCGCTCAGGACCGTCGGAGCCCTGCTGGAGGCCCGGTCGGTGCACACCGGCCGGAGCGCCCGCAACCACCTGCTCTTCCTGGCCCAGACCCAGGGCCTGCCGGCCAGGCGGGTGGACGAGATGCTCGAGCTGGTCGGGCTCACCGACGTGGCGTCCAAGCGGGCGGGCGGGTTCTCACTCGGCATGAGCCAGCGGCTCGGCATCGCCGCTGCCCTGCTCGGCGATCCGCGGGTGCTGCTGCTGGACGAGCCGGTGAACGGGCTCGACCCGGAGGGCGTGCTGTGGATCAGGAACCTGATGAAGCTCCTGGCCGGGCAGGGCCGCACGATCCTGGTCTCCAGCCACCTGATGAACGAGATGGCCGTCACCGCGGATCACCTGATCGTGATCGGCCGGGGCGCGCTGATCGCGGCCGCGAGCACGAGCGAGGTGATCGCCAGGGGCACTCAGAAGTCGGTCCTGGTCCGCACGCCGGATCCGGAGCGGCTCGCCGCCCTGATCGAGGCCGAAGGCGGCACCGTGACCAGGGGAGCGGCCGCAGCCGGACCGATCGCCGGCCAGAACGGCGGGCCGCCACCGGGCCAGGACGGTGCTGGTGGTCACAGTGCTGGCGATCATGGTGCTGGCGACCGCAGCGCGGGCAACCATGATGCGGGCGATCACGGTGCGGGTGACCACGGTGCTGGCGGTCACAGTGCTGGCCACCCCGAGACTGGCCTGCTGACCGTGACCGGCCTGGAGGCGCCCAGGATCGGTGAGCTCGCCGCATCCGCGTCCCTGGTCCTGCATGAGCTGACTCCCCAGCTCGCCTCGCTCGAGGAGGCTTTCATGGAACTAACCGCGGGAAGCGTGGAGTTCGGCGCCCCCGGCGGTCACCGGCGGCCTGGCGCCGGATCCGCGGGCGACGGCCCTGCGGGCACCGGCCATGCAGGCGACGTCCCTGCAGGCGACGGCCCGCAAGCGATGCCGGAACCCGACCGGGGCCGACGGTGAGCGCCCCCGGGCCGGCCTCGGCGCCGACCGCGGCCCCGGCCCCGGTCAGCGCGCCCGCCGTGGCCCCGCCTGCCCGGCGGGGCCGGTTCGGCGGGCTGCTGCTGGCCGAATGGACCAAGATCCGCTCGGTGCGCTCCACGGTCTGGACGCTGCTGCTGTTCGTGGTCCTGACCGTCGGCCTGACCGCGGGCCTGACCGCGCTGGTGGTCGGCACCTGGAACCGGCCGGGTTCGGCCCAGGGCGAGGCCAGGATCATCGTGGATCCGGTCGGGTTCATCCTCGGGGCCGGCATCGGCTTCGGCCAGCTCACCATCTGCGTGCTCGGCGTGCTGCTGATGACGAGCGAGTACTCCACCGGCGTCATCAGGGCCTCGCTGCTGGCGGTGCCCCGGCGGCTGCCCATGCTGGCGGCCAAGATCATCGTGTTCGCCGCGATGCTGATCGTGCTGGCCGAGATCGTTTCCTTCGGCTCCTTCTTCGCCGGCTCAGCCTTGCTGCACAGCAAGGTGCCCGTCTCGCTCGGCGATCCCGGCGTGACCAGGTCGATCCTCGGCGCCGGTCTCTACCTGACCGTGCTCGGCCTGTTCGCCCTGGCCGTTGGCGGCCTGATCAGGCACTCGGCGGGCGCGATCGCGACCGTGATCGGGGCCGTGCTGGTGCTACCGCTGCTCACCGGCTTCCTGCCGGGCAGCATCGGCAAGCACGTCAATGCCTACCTCCCCGAGCAGGCCGGTTCGCTGATCTACCAGGCGCGGACCCAGGCGAGCGCGCTGCTGACGCCCTGGCCGGGCTTCGCGGTATTTTGCGCCTGGACCGTGGCCCTGCTGGCCGGGGCGGCCTACCTGCTGGTGCGCCGCGACGCCTGAGCTGGCCTACCTGACCCGGTTCGATCTGGCCTTGATATAGGCCGACGACTCGCGCTGCCAGAGCATCCAGATCGCGCCCAGTCCGGCTAGCCAGACCAGCACGGCAAGGATCAGGCTGAACACCGAGTGCGGCTGCACGACCGCGGCAAGCACGTCGATGGTGTTGATCGCGAACAGCACGCTGGCCACGATCCTGGCCCAGCCCCGGCCGGCCTGGTTCGCCCGGGCCATGAAGATCCACAGCCCGACGCCGAGCAGCCCGACCACGACCGCGACGGTTAGGGCGGCGATCTCCGCGGTATGGATCTGGCTCGCGGTGTAGTTGGGATATTGGGAGCGGATGGCGCTCTTCAGGCTGCCGATCGTGAACAGCCCGGTGATGATCTCGATCGCGCTGAGCGCGGCGCCCGCGTACATCAGGTTGACCCCGCGGCGCACGGTCTGCGGCGGATCGGCCGGCCCAGGCGTCATCGGCGGCTCTCCGGCGGTCGGGTAGGGCTGGTACATGGCTGCTCCGTTCGCCGCGGCCCCGAGTGTCAGACACCCACCCTACAGTTGAAGGGTGGGGCGAAGGAGAAGCGAATGCGTCCGGTAACTGACTTGCGGCGACGGGTCGCGCCGTTCGATGTCGTGACCGATATGACCCCGGCCGGCGACCAGCCGGCCGCGATCGCCGACCTGGAGAAGCGGGTCAGCTCCGGCTCGCCGCACACCGTGCTGCTCGGCGCCACGGGCACGGGCAAGACGGCGACCGTAGCCTGGCTCGCCGAGCGGCTGCAGCGGCCCACGCTGGTGATGCTGCCGAACAAGACCCTGGCGGCGCAGTTCGCTAACGAGCTGCGGGAGATGCTGCCGCGCAACGCGGTCGAGTATTTCGTCTCCTACTACGACTACTACCAGCCCGAGGCTTACGTCCCGCAGACCGACACCTACATCGAGAAGGACTCCTCGATCAACGACGAGGTCGAGCGGCTCAGGCACTCGGCCACGAACTCGCTGCTGACCAGGCGGGACACGATCGTGGTGGCCTCGGTCTCGTGCATCTACGGGCTCGGCACGCCGCAGGAGTACGTAGACCGGATGGTCAGGCTCAAGGCCGGCGAGTCGATCGAGCGGGACGCGCTGCTGCGCCAGCTGGTCGGGATGCAGTACCAGCGCAACGACCTGGCGTTCAGCCGGGGCACGTTCCGGGTCAGGGGCGACACCATCGAGGTGATCCCGGTCTATGAGGAGCATGCGGTCCGGATCGAGATGTTCGGCGACGAGATCGAGCGGCTGATGACGCTGCACCCGCTGACCGGCGAGGTGCTGACCACCGACGACGAGCTGTACATCTTCCCCGCCTCGCACTATGTCGCCGGGCCGGAGCGGATGGAACGGGCGATCAGCGAGATCGAGGCCGAGCTGGCCGAGCGGCTGGCCGAGCTTGAGCGGGCCGGCAAGCTGCTGGAAGCGCAGCGGCTGCGGATGCGCACGAGCTACGACGTCGAGATGATGCGGCAAGTCGGCAGCTGCGCGGGCATCGAGAACTACTCCCGGCACATCGACGGCCGCGAGACGGGCAGCCCGCCGAACACGCTGCTCGACTATTTTCCCGAGGACTTCCTGCTCGTGATCGACGAGTCGCACGTCACGGTGCCGCAGATCGGCGCCATGTACGAAGGCGACGTGTCCCGCAAGCGAGTGCTCGTCGACCACGGTTTCCGCCTGCCGAGCGCCATTGACAACCGGCCGCTGACCTGGGAGGAGTTCTGCGACCGGGTCGATCAGACGCTGTACCTGTCGGCGACCCCAGGGCCGTACGAGCTGCAGCGGGTCGGCGGCGACGTCGTCGAGCAGGTGATCAGGCCGACCGGGCTGGTCGACCCCGAGGTGATCATCAAGCCGACCAAGGGCCAGATCGACGACCTGGTGCACGAGATCAGGCTCAGGTCCGAGCGGTCCGAGCGGGTGCTGGTCACCACGCTGACCAAGAAGATGTCCGAGGACCTCACCGACTACCTGCTCGAACTGGGCATCAGGGCCAGGTACCTGCACAGCGAGGTCGACACGCTGCGCCGGGTGGAGCTGCTCCGCGAGCTGCGGCTCGGCGAGTACGACGTGCTGGTCGGCATCAACCTGCTGCGCGAGGGCCTGGACCTGCCTGAGGTGTCGCTGGTCGCGATCCTGGACGCCGACAAGGAAGGTTTCCTGCGGTCCGGCACGTCGCTGATCCAGACGATCGGCCGGGCGGCCAGGAACGTCTCGGGTCAGGTGCACATGTACGCCGACCAGATGACCCCGTCGATGAGCAAGGCGATCGACGAGACCAACCGGCGCCGGGCCAAGCAGATCGCCTATAACCAGTCCCAGGGGGTGGACCCGCAGCCGCTGCGCAAGCGGATCGCCGACATCACCGACACGCTCGCCCGCGAGGACGCCGACACCGAGAAGCTGATTGGCGGGTCTGGCCGCCGGCAAAGCCGGGGCAAGGCGCCGGTTCCCGGCACCGCCGCCAGGGCCAGGGCCGCGGCCGCGGCCGGCGGGGTGCGGGAAGCCGGGAAGCAGCCGGGTGGCGGCGGAGCCGCCCGCGAGGACCTGATCGCGCTGATCACGACCCTCACCGACCAGATGCATGCGGCCGCCGCCGAGCTGCAGTTCGAGCTCGCGGCCCGGTTCCGGGACGAAGTGCGGGAGCTGAAGGCCGAGCTGCGAGGCATGCAGGAAGCCGGCGTCTGACCCCGGCCGCACCTCGCCGGCCCGGCGAGGCCGCACCTGGCCGACCCGCACGTCGACGGCCGTACCTCGCGCCGCACCCGGCCGGGCCGGCGCCCTTGGAGCGGCACGCGCGGTCCGCCCGGACGGGTCTGGTTTGTGGGTGGAGTTTCTATTGCCCCAGCAAGGTAAGTCCACCCAGTCATTCAGATCGCTGGTTTAGTGACCGGCTGATCGGCCCGATCGGCCTAGCCGCGGCCAGACGGGCCGGAACGGGGAACCGCGCGGGCCCGGGCGGCGTCGAAAGGGCATGGCGACTTGGCGAATCCCGGGAACGACATTCCTTCCGGCCGCGGCCATTCTGATCGTCGCCGGCGCGGCGATTGCCGGATGCGGGCCGGCCGCCGCCGGCGGTGCGGTGCCGGCGGGCAGCTCTAGCAGCGCCAGCAACGGGGCCGGGGGCGGGAGCCAGCCGGTTCCGGGTACCGGCGCACGCTCCCCGTCCAGCGTGCCGCCGGCGGCAGCGCGGGTGTGCTCGGACCCGGCCGGCGTCCGTACGGTCCTGGTGACCAGGGTCCCCGGGCTGCGCCAGGTCGGGGCGGCGAAGCCGCGGCCGAGCGCGCCGCCCGCGATCACGATCGCGAGCCCGCGCCGGGCGGCCGCCCTCGCTTCGGCGATTTGCGCCCTCCCGCCCATGCCGCGCGGCGCGCTGAGCTGCCCGCTCGACGTCGGCGGCGGATTCGAGCTGGCGTTCAGGACCGCCGACCTGCGGCTGCCGCCGGTCACGATCCGGTCCTCGGGCTGCGAGCAGGTGCTGGGAGCGAGCGCCGGCCAGCCACGGTGGATCCCGGGATCGGCGGCATTCTGGGTCACGTTCGCTCACCTGACCGGGATCAAGGACCCGGCCCACTCCCGCTAGCCGGTTCCGCCGTCCGCGACGGGCAATCGCGCGTCTGGGTCATTGCCGCTGGTGGCGCGGGCGTAGGGTCGGTTAGGTGCTCCTGAGCCTGGCCGCGGCCCTCGTCGCCGCGCTCTGCTATGGCCTGGGCGCGGTAATGCAGGCGATCGCGGTCCGGGCGTCGTCTCGCCGCCCGGCCGAGGATGCCGCCAGCGTCGACCCCGGCCTGGTGCTGCGGATGCTGCGGCAGTGGCCGTTCCTGCTTAGCCTGCTCATCGACCTGTTCGGGTTCGTGTGCCAGGTCATCGCGCTGCGGCGGCTGCCCGTGTTCGAGGTCCAGGTGATCATCGCGGCGAACCTGGCCGTGACCGCGGTGCTCGCCTCCTGGCTGATGCACGTCAGGCTGCGGATGCGCGAATGGCTGGCCGTGCTGGCCGTGGTGATCGGGGTGGGCCTGCTCGGGTCATCCTCAGGCGGCCAGGGCGCGGCTGCGGTCGGCGTTGACTTCCATCTCGCGCTGATCGCGGCGCTGGCCGCGATCGCGCTGGGCGGGCTGGCCGCCGCCCGGCTGCCCAGTCACATCCGCACGCCGGTGCTCGGGGCCATCGCCGGCCTCGGCTACGGGGTGCTCGCGATCTGCGCCAGGATCCTGCCGAGCTTCGCGCCCGGCGTCCTGATCAGGTCGCCGGCCGCGTACACGCTGGCCGCTGCCGGAGTCGTGTCCTTCTTCCTGTACGCGACCGCGCTGGAGAGCGGCAGCGTGACCGTGGCCACCGCGGCGGTGATCCTCGCCGAGACCGTCCCCCCGGCGCTCGTCGGGGTGCTGCTGCTCGGCGACACCACCAAACCGGGCTGGGGCGGCCTGGCCGGGCTGGGTTTCGTGCTCGCCCTCGGCAGTGCCATCGCGCTGGCGCGGTTCGGCGAGGGCGCGAGCGAACCGCATCCGGCCGCGGAACAGGCGCTGGCGCAGCCCGCCGCCGCCGGCCAGGACCAGGCGCCGGCTCAGCCCGGGCTGCCGGCCAGGCGGAACAGCGGGTAAGCCGCGCCCTGCGAGGGCGCCTCGAATACGGCCGTCACCGGCAGCCCGGCCCGCAGGCCGGCCAGCCCGGCCGGATCGTCCAGGCGCAGGCCGGCCGATAGCCATGGTCCCTCCTCCAGCTCGACCAGGGCCGGGACGGCCACCGGGCCGCCGCTCCGCGGGTGCACGATCGACCAGCTCACCAGCGTGCCGCGGCCCGCGGCGGTCGCCCAGGACAGATCGGCGGCGTCCGCGCCGCAGTCGGGGCAGCCGCTCGCCGTCGGCGGGAGCCAGGTGCCGTCCGCATCACAGCGCCTGATCAGCAGCCGGCCGGCCGCGGCCGCGGCGAAGAACGGCTCGCTGCGCGAGTCAGCCCTGATGATGCCAATGTCGTCCTGGCCGGCCAGCACGATCTGGGGTGCTGGTGGTTCGGCCGGTGCCGGAGCGGCCTGGCCGGCCAGAGTCGCGGGGACTGGAGTTCTGGCTGGGCTGGCTGTTCTGGCTGGGCTCGCGGGCCGCGGCGGGTGCGGGCTCACGATCAGGGTGCCGTGGTGGGCCAGGATGCCGCCGTTGCCGCTGACCAGGATCACGTCGGTGGCGGCCGACTGGCGGTCGCCGCCCTCGCCGCGAGCTTGGATCACGGCCTCCGACAAGGGCGTGAAGCCCCACATGTAATACCCCGAGAGCTGGCCGCCGCCGGTATTCACCGGGAGCGACCCGTCCGGCCCGAGCGCGCCGCTGGCCGCGAACGGGCCGCCTTCGCCCTTGCCGCAGAACCCGTAGTCCTCCAGCGTGACCAGGACCGTATAGGTGTAGCAGTCGTAGATCTGGGCCATCGTGACGTTGGCCGGCCCGACCCTGGCCATGTCCATCGCCGCCCGGCCGGCCTGCACCGCCCCGGTCCGCAAGCCGAATTCGCTGCCCCTGGCCATCGGCTGGCCGGGGTGACCCTGTCCCCAGCCCCACACGTGCACCGGCGGTCGCGGTCCGGCAGCGGCCGCTCTGGCGGAGGTGACGATCACCGCGATGGCTCCGTTCGAGACCAGGGAGCAGTCCAGGAGATGCAGCGGTTCGGCCACCCAGCGCGAGCTCTGGTGGTCAGCCAGCGTGATCGGCTCGCGGTACTGAGCGGCCGGGTTGCCGCCGGCCCACTGCCGCTGGCTCACCGCCACCGCGCCGAGCTGCTCGCTGGTGGTCCCGTAGGCCAGCATGTGCCGCCTGGCCGCGAGCGCGTAGTAGACGTTGACGCTGCGGAACCCGTAACCGGCGGCCAGGCCGGACAGCCCGTGACGCTCGGGCGGCGCCCCGGCCCCGGTCCCGTGGCTGCCGTGGCTGCCGAAGGCGCTGCCCGCCGGTACTCCCTCGCGCAGCGGCGTGTCGGCGAACACGCACGCGACCGCGCGGGCCGTGCCGCTGGTCACCGCCTGGGCGGCGAGCTGCACGGCCGTGACCGCGGAGGCGCCGAAACTGCTGACCACGGCGAGCAGGGACAGGTCGCGCAGGCCGAGCACGGCGGCGAGCCCGACGTCCAGGCCGCCGCTGATGCCCGGGCAGATCAGCAGCCCGTCCAGGTCGGCCAGCGGCAACCCCGCGTCGGCGGCCGCGAGCCGGACGGCGCTGGCCGCCAGCCGTCGCGGCGTCGAGCCGTAGACCCGGCCGAGGCTCGTCATGCCGAGCCCGCTGATCGCCGCCGTGCCGCTGCCGGGGAACGACCCCTGGGGTGCCCGCGGTGCCGCGGGCGTTGAGTCTGCCACCATGCCTCCTGCCGTGACACTCAGCGCCGTACCCTATCGAACCGGGCACCACGGCCGGGCGTTCCGCCTGGCCAGCCGACTCTGCGGTGTCGTGCAGGTCAGTTAGGACCGTTCCTGATATTCTGAGACCCCGTGGACCGGCGGGCCGCAACCGCCGGCACTGACCACGGGAGCCAACTTGGCGACGTCAGCGCTAACCCCTCGTCCGGTATTGACCAAGCATGTCTTCGTCACCGGGGGAGTTGCATCCAGCCTCGGCAAGGGACTGACCGCGTCCAGCCTGGGCCGCCTGCTCAAGATGCGCGGCCTGCGGGTGAGCATGCAGAAACTCGATCCGTACCTCAATGTCGACCCCGGCACGATGAACCCGTTCCAGCACGGCGAGGTCTTCGTCACCGATGACGGCACCGAGACCGACCTCGACGTCGGTCACTACGAGCGGTTCCTCGACATCCGGCTGCCCGGCTCGGCCAACGTCACCACCGGGCAGGTCTACTCCAGCGTGATCGCCAAGGAGCGCCGGGGCGACTACCTCGGGGACACGGTGCAGGTCATCCCCCACATCACCAACGAGATCAAGAGCCGGATCATCGAGATGGGCGGCCCGCAGACCGATGTGGTCATCACCGAGGTCGGCGGGACCGTCGGCGACATCGAGTCGCTGCCGTTCCTGGAGTCGATCCGGCAGATCCGGCATGAGATCGGCCGGGACCGGTGCTTCTTCCTGCACGTCTCGCTGCTGCCCTACATCGGGCCGTCGGGCGAGCTGAAGACCAAGCCGACTCAGCACTCGGTCGCCGCCCTGCGCAGCATCGGCATCCAGCCCGATGCCATCGTCTGCCGCTCGGACCGGCCGATCAGCGGCGGCCTGAAGCGGAAGATCAGCCTGATGTGCGACGTCGACGAGGAAGCGGTCGTCTCGACCCCTGATGCGCCGTCGATCTACGACATCCCCAAGGTGCTGCACTCCGAGGGCCTGGACGCCTACGCGGTCCGCCGCCTGGGGCTGCCGTTCCGCGATGTCGACTGGACCGACTGGAACGACCTGCTCGGCCGGGTGCACCGCCCGGCCAGGAGCGTCACGATCGCGCTGGTCGGCAAGTACGTCGACCTGCCCGACGCTTACCTGTCGCCCGCCGAGGCCCTGCGGGCGGGCGGGTTCGGCAACGACGCCCGGGTCAACATCCGCTGGGTGCCCAGCGACGACTGCCAGACTCCGGATGGCGCGGCCCGGCACCTGGACGGCGTCGACGGCATCCTGGTCCCCGGCGGCTTCGGCGTCCGGGGGATCGAAGGCAAGGTCGGCGCAGTCCGGCACGCCCGCGAGAACGGCATCCCCATTCTCGGCCTGTGCCTCGGCCTGCAGTGCATGGCCATCGAGATCGGCCGCGACCTGGCCAGCCTGGAGCAGGCGAACAGTGCCGAGTTCGACCCGCAGACCCCGTACCCGGTGGTGGCCACGATGGCCGACCAGCAGGACGTCGTGGCCGGCGAGCGCGACATGGGCGGCACGATGCGGCTTGGCCTGTACCCGGCGGTGCTGGCCGAGGGCAGCATCGTCCGCGAGCTGTACGGCGCCGACATCGTGCAGGAGCGGCACCGGCATCGTTATGAGGTGAATAACTCCTACCGCTCGCAGCTCGAGCAGGCCGGCCTGGTCTGCTCGGGCATGTCGCCGGACGGACGGCTCGTCGAGTTCGTCGAGCTGCCGCGCGCGGTGCACCCGTTCTTCGTGGCCACTCAGGCCCATCCGGAGTTCCTGTCCCGCCCGACCAGGCCGCACCCGCTGTTCGGCGGGCTGATCGCGGCCGCGATCGAGCGATCGCGGGTCAAGCCGGCCGCCGGGGCAGTGGCCGCGGCGGCCGGCGGCCGCTCGGTCGCGGGCGCATGAACCACCCGGCCGCCGTCAGCGCGGCGGCGGGCTGGCTCGAAGACCTGCCCGCCCGGTGGCCGGTCACGGGCTCGGCGGAGCTCGCGGCGGGCTCGGTGGTGCGGGTCAGGCGGGACGTCGTGACCATGCCCGACGGCCAGCAGGTCGGCCGTGAGGTCGTGGAGCACCCGGGCGCGGTCGGGATCGTCGCCCTCGGCGAGGACGAGCGGGTGCTGCTGATCCGCCAGTACCGGCACCCGGCCGGCCGCGAGCTCTGGGAGATACCGGCCGGACTTCGTGATGTCGCCGGTGAGCCGCTTATCATGACAGCTCGCCGCGAATTGCTTGAAGAGGCTGGTTATCAGGCCGCACACTGGCAGGTGCTGGCTGACTTCTTCACCTCCCCTGGAGTCAGCAGCGAACGGCTGCGGGTCTACCTGGCTCGCGGTCTGACCCGCGTTCCCGACGCCGAGCGGGGCTACGTTCCCGATCACGAGGAGGCTCATCTGTCCGTCGAGTGGGCACCGCTGCAGGTGGTGGTCTCCCGCATCCTGGCGGGGAACCTGCACAACGGGGTCATGATGGTGGGCGTGCTGGCCGCGCTCGCCGCGCGGGCCAGCGGGTTCGCCGGCCTGCGGGACGCGGAGGCGCCAGAGCGCTGAGCCAGGCCGCTCGCGCGGCCCTGGGCCTGGGCCGCCTGGCAAAGCCGCCGGGTGGTTGCGATGAGGAGGAGGATCTGAGGTCATGAAGGTTGGCATCCCTAAAGAAGTCAAGAACCACGAGTACCGGGTGGCCATCACCCCGGCCGGCGTGCACGAGCTGGTCAGGAACGGGCACGAGGTCTTCGTCGAGGAGAAGGCGGGGCTCGGCTCGTCGATCCCGGACGCGGACTTCGTCACGGCTGGCGCGCAGATGCTGGCCGCTGCCGATGACGTCTGGGAGAGCGGCGACCTGATCCTGAAGGTGAAGGAGCCGGTGGCGCAGGAGTACCACCGGATGCGCAAGGGCCAGGTGCTGTTCACCTACCTGCACCTGGCCGCGTCCAAGGAATGCACGGACGCGCTGCTGAGCGCGGGGACGACCGCGATCGCGTACGAGACGGTCCAGCTCCCGGACGGGTCGCTGCCGCTGCTCGCGCCGATGTCGGAAGTGGCCGGCCGGATGGCTCCGCAGGTTGGCGCGCATCACCTGCAGCGAGACGGCGGCGGCCGGGGCGTGCTGATGGGCGGCGTCTCCGGCGTGTACGCGGCGAAGGTCGTGGTGCTCGGGGCCGGCGTGTCCGGCATGAACGCCGCCGCGATCGCGCTCGGGATGCAGGCCGAGGTGCTGCTGCTGGACAAGAACGTGTCCAGGCTGCGCTCGGCCGACGCGATCTATCAGGGCCACTTGCAGACGGTGGCGTCGAACGCCTACGAGATCGAGCGCGCGGTCATCGACGCCGACCTGGTGATCGGTGCCGTTCTCGTGCCCGGGGCCAAGGCGCCGATGCTGGTCAGCAACGAGCTGGTGTCCCGGATGAAGCCGGGATCGGTGCTGGTCGACATCTCGATCGACCAGGGTGGCTGCTTCGAGGACTCGCGGCCGACCACGCACGCGGACCCGACCTACCCGGTGCACGACTCGGTTTTCTACTGCGTGGCCAACATGCCGGGCGCGGTACCGCACACCTCGACCTACGCGCTGACTAACGTGACGATGCCGTATGCGGTCGAGATCGCGAACAAGGGCTGGCGGGACGCATTGCGGGAGGATGAGTCCTTCGCGCCCGGCCTGAACACCCACGACGGCGAGGTCACCTGCGAGCCGGTGGCGCACGCCCACGGCCTGACCGGGACGCCGCTAGCCGAGGTGCTGGCCTGAGCGGGCCAGATGAGCGGCGCTGACAAGATGACGGGGGCGGTGAGCTGACGACGGTAGCCGGGGCGATCCGCCGGTACCTCGACCATCTCACCGTCGAGCGCGGGCTGGCCGCCCACACGATCGAGGCGTACCGCCGGGACCTGCAGCGGTACGCTTCGACGCTGGCCGCCCGCGGTACCACCCAGATCGCCGGGGTGACCACGGCGGACGTGGCCGACTACCTCGCGCTGCTGCGCGAGGGTGACGAGCAGCACCCGCCGCTGGCCGCCAGTTCGGCGGGCCGGGCCGTGGTCGCGGTGCGGGGCCTGCACGCCTTCGCGGTCGCCGAGGGACTCGCCCTGGCCGACCCGGCGCGGGCGATCCGGCCGCCGCCGCCGCCGCGCCGGCTGCCCAGGGCCATCCCGATCCCCGACGTCGAGCGGCTGCTGCAGATTCCCGGCGATGCCCCGGCCCAGCGGCGGGACCGGGCGCTGCTGGAACTGCTGTACGGGACCGGCGCCCGGATCTCCGAGGCGGTCGGGCTGGACATCGAGGACCTGGACCTGACCGGGCAGCGCGGTCCCGACGCCAGCCTGGCCACGGTCCGCCTGGCCGGCAAGGGCGGCCGCCAGCGGATCGTGCCGGCCGGCCGGCTCGCAGTCGCGGCGCTGGAGGCCTACCTGGTCCAGGGCAGGCCGTCGCTGGCGGCGGCCGGCCGGAGCGGCCGGTCCAGCCCGGCGATCTTCCTGAACGCGCGCGGCGGCCGGCTGACCAGGCAGGGCGCGTGGGGGGCGCTGCGCGCGGCCGCGTCCCGAGCCGGACTGGGCGATATCTCGCCGCATATGCTGCGTCATTCCTTCGCCACCCACCTGCTCGACGGGGGCGCCGACGTGCGGGTCGTTCAGGAACTGCTCGGGCACGCCTCGGTCAGCACCACCCAGGTGTACACGCTGGTGACGGTGGACAAGCTGCGCGAGGTGTACGCCGCGTCGCATCCGCGGGCTTTGCGCTGAAGCCGGCTCGCGTCCGGCCAAGCCCGGCCGTATCCCGATTAGACACCATCGCCCAGACCAGGGCAGATGAGCGAACCCGTTTCCCCGCAAAGGGTGAGTCGGCTTGCCGCGACCCGATGCAGGCTCTAAAGTCCGGAAGTCAGCGGCCCGCAGCGTGAGCGACCGTCCGGGAGGTGCTCGAACCGTGTCAGCGTCTAGGATCACGGAAGCCACGACCGGCATCATCGGACCGACCGGCCGCCCGCTTCCTGTCTTCCCCGACCCCGAGCCGCTGCGCAAGCACGGGCCTGCCCGGGTCGTTGCGGTCTGCAACCAGAAGGGCGGGGTCGGCAAGACCACGACCACGATCAGCCTCGGAGCCGCGCTGGCCGAGCTGGGGCGCCGGGTGCTGCTGGTCGATTTCGACCCGCAGGGCGCGCTGTCGGTCGGACTCGGTTTCCAGCCCCACGAGCTCGACGCCACCGTCTACAACCTCCTGATGGAGGCCGGGGTCACGGCCAGGGACGTGCTCTTCCCGACCAAGGTCGACGGCATGGACCTGCTGCCCAGCAACATCGACCTGTCCGGGGCCGAGGTGCAGCTGGTGCACGAGGTAGGCCGGGAGTTCGTGCTCGGCCGGGTGCTGGCTCCGCTGCTGCCGGAGTACGACATCGTGATGATCGATTGCCAGCCCTCGCTCGGCCTGCTTACGGTCAATGCCCTGGCCTGCTCGGACGGCGTGCTGGTCCCGCTGGAGTGCGAGTACTTCGCGATGCGGGGGGTCGCCTTGCTGATGGAGACGATCGACAAGGTGTCGACCAGGCTCAGCCCGAAGCTGTCCATGGACGGGCTGCTCGCCACCATGTACGACTCGCGCACCCTGCACACCCGCGAAGTGCTGGCCGGCGTCGTCGCCGGCTTCGGCGACAAGGTCTTTCATACCGTCATTAACCGGACGGTCCGGTTCCCCGATGCCTCGGTCGCCGGCGAGCCGATCACGATGTTTGACCCCTCATCGGCGGGAGCGGCTTCCTACCGGGAGCTCGCCAGGGAGGTGCTTGACCGGTGGCACAGGGCCGAGCTCGCAGGCCGGGTCAGCGCCGGGTAAGAGTCCCAGGAATCGCCGAGCTGCTCCGCCCGGCCGCGCCGGTCCCGGCCCAGTCCGATCAGCGCCAGGCGAGCGGCCGGGAGAGCCACACCCATAAGATCACCGTGTATCTCTCCGAAGCCGAGTTGCTGGAGCTGGAACGGGCCAGGCTCACCCTTCGCGGCTTCGGCTTGCCGGCCGACCGGGGCCGGATCGTCAGGGAGGCCCTCGCCGTGCTGCTCGCCGATCTCGACGCCGATGGCGGGGACAGCCTGATGGCCCGCCGGCTGCGGGACGGGCAGTGACCGCGCTGATGACCGACGGGCCCGATCCGGCCAGCATAGGGCAGGCCAACCCGGCGTTCGAGGTGCACCTGGACAACTTCGAGGGCCCGTTTGACCTGCTCCTCGCGCTCATCTCCAAGCACAAGCTGGACATCACCGAGGTCGCGCTTTCGGTGGTGACCGACGAGTTCATCAGCTACATCGGCGCCCTGGCCGGGCAATGGGAGCTCAACCAGGCCAGCTTCTTCCTGGTCGTCGCGGCGACGCTGCTGGATCTCAAGGCCGCCCGGCTGCTGCCGTCGGGCGAGGTCGACGACGAGGAAGACCTGGCCCTGCTCGAAGCGCGGGACCTGCTCTTCGCCCGCCTGATGCAGTACCGCGCGTACAAGGAGGCGGCGGCCATGATGGCCGCCGCAATGGCCGATCAGGGCCGCCGGTTCGCCCGCCGCGTGCCAATGGAGCCGCAGTTCGCCCGCCTGCTGCCCGAGGTCTTGCTCGGCCTGTCCGCCGATCAGTTCGCCGCGATCGCGGCCAGGGCGCTCGCGCCGCGGGCGGCCCCGGTCGTGTCCACGGCCCACCTGCACGTCCCGCGCACCACGGTGTTCGAGCAGGCCGGCATCGTGTCCCGGCGGCTGCGGGCGGCCGGCCGGGCCTCGTTCGGCGCACTCTCCGCGGACTGCGAAGATACCTACGAGGTCGTCGCGCGCTTCCTGGCCGTGCTCGACCTGTACCGGGACAAGCAGGTGTCGTTCGAGCAGGAAACCCCGCTCGGCGACTTGTACATCACCTGGATCGCCCGGCCGGATGGTGCGGACGGCACGAGCAGCCCGCGATCCGGCGAGCCGGCCGCGGCGGGAGAAGACGCGCAGACATGATCGAAGAGCCGCTGCCGGGCACCGGGGCGACCGCGCCCCGGCTCTGGTCCGCGCTGGAGGCGATCCTGCTGGTCGCCGACGAGCCGGTGGCCGAGAACATGCTCGCCCAGGTGCTGGAGGTCGCCCAGGACGAGGTGGCCGAGGCGTTGCATGCTCTCGCGGCTTCCTACACCGGGCAGGGCCGCGGATTTGACCTGCGCCAGGTGGCGGGCGGCTGGCGTTATTACACCAGGACGGAGTTCGCGCCGGAGGTCGAGAAGTTCGTCCAGGACGGCCAGGAAGTGCGGCTGACCCAGGCGGCCCTGGAGACCCTCGCGGTCATCGCCTACCGCCAGCCGGTCGGACGGGGCCAGGTGTCGGCCGTGCGCGGGGTGAACTGCGACGGCGTGATCCGCACGCTGACCTTGCGCGGCCTGGTCGAGGAGGCCGGGACCGACCAGGACACCGGCGCGATCTTGTTCAGGACTTCCTCGTATTTCCTTGAGCGGCTCGGCCTGGGCGGCCTCGGCGAGCTGCCTGAGCTGGCGCCCCTGCTGCCCGACCAGATAGACGACGAACAGGACGCCGGCCATGCCCGCCCCGCGTGATGGCCGCCGCGGCCGGCCAGCTCAGGCCCGGCCAGGCCAGGCCCGGCCAGCCCAGGCCCGGCCAGCCCAGGGCCGGCCAGCCCAGGGCCGGGCGGCCGAGCCGGAGGACGACGAGGACGACTGGGGTGTCGCGCCCGGCGAACGGGACTCGCTCATCGATGTGCCGGGCGGCGTCCGGCTGCAGAAGGTGCTGGCCGCGGCGGGTGTCGGCAGCCGCCGCGCGTGCGAGGAGATGATCGGGGCCGGCCGGGTCGAGGTCGATGGCGAGGTCGTGCGCCGGTTCGGGGCCCGGGTCGACCCGCGCACCCAGGTGATCCGGGTCGACGGCAAGCGCATCCCGGCCAGCGAAGACCTCGTGTACCTCGCCCTGAACAAGCCGGCCGGGGTGCTGAGCACGATGTCGGACGACCGGGGCCGCCGGACGATCGCCGACCTGGTCGCCGACCGCAGCGAGCGGCTGTTCCACGTCGGGCGGCTCGACTACGAGACCGAGGGCCTGATCCTGCTGACCAACGACGGCGAGCTCGCCCACCGGCTGGCCCATCCGCGCTACGGCGTGCTTAAGACCTACCTGGCCGACGTGCGCGGCCCGGTGCCCAAGGACCTGGCCAGGCGGCTGACGACCGGCGTCGAGCTGGAGGACGGAGTGGTGGCCGCCGACCGGTTCAGGGTGGTCGAGCAGGCCGGCCAGCGGGTGCTGGTCGAGATCACGCTGCACGAGGGCCGCAAGCACGTGGTCCGGCGGATGCTGGCCGAGGCGGGCCACCCGGTGAGCAGGCTCGTGCGCACTCAGGTCGGCCCGGTCAGCCTCGGGCCGCTGCGGCCTGGCACCTCGCGCCGGCTGAGCACGGCCGAGGTCGGCAACCTGTACGCGGCCGTCGGCATGTAGCCCGTGCGGCCCGGTAGGGTCGCGGAAGGAGCCGCCGGCCGCAGGCTCCGCGGACGGGCCGCGGGCTCAGGCCGGCCGCCGGGGGAGGTGTCATCGTGGCGGTCAGGGCGATCAGGGGCGCCATCCAGGTCGCGGCGGACGACCGGCAGGAGATCCTGGACGGCACCGCCGAGCTGGTGACGGCCGTGCTGGAGCGAAATGAGCTCAGCCCCGACGACGTGATCAGCGTGATCTTCTCGGCGACGCCCGATTTGCAGGCCGAGTTTCCCGCGCTGGCCGCGCGCTCGCTGGGTTTTGAGGATGTGCCGCTGCTGTGCTGCGCCGAGATCGGGGTTCCTGGCGCGCTGCCGCGAGTGGTCCGGCTGATGATGCACGTCGATACCGGCCGGAGCCGGGCCGAGGTGCAGCACGTCTACCTGCGCGGAGCCAAGGCCCTGCGGCTGGACATCGCGCAATGACGGACGGGCCGCCCTTGCTGACCGGGCCGCCACGGTCGGCGGTCGTCGTCGGGACCGGCCTGATCGGCACCTCGATCGCGCTCGCGCTGCGGGAGCGCGGGGCCGAGGTCTGGCTGAGCGACAGCGATCGGGCCGCGGCCCGGATGGCGGCCGGGCTGGGGGCCGGCCAGGTGCTGGACGAGGCCAGCCGGCCTGCCCACCCGGCCGAGGTCGCGATCCTTGCCGTTCCGCCTGGCGCCGTCGGACGGGTACTCGCGGCGGCCCAGCGCGACCGGCTGGCCAGGTGCTATACCGACGTGGCGAGCGTCAAGGAGCTGCCGCTGAGCGACGCCCGGCGCCTGGGCTGCGATCTGGCAACCTTCGTGCCCGGGCACCCCATGTCCGGCCGGGAGCGGTCCGGGCCGGCGGCCGCGCGGGCCGAGCTGTTCACCGGGCAGCCCTGGGTCATCTGCCCTGGCCAGGAGACCGGGCCGGCCTGCGTGGCCGCCGTCACCGGCCTGGCCAGGGCCTGCGGCGCCCTGCCGGTGCGGATGCCGGCCGCCGAGCACGACCGCTTCGTGGCGCTCGTCTCGCACGTCCCGCACCTCGTGGCGGCCGCGATGGCGGCCCAGTGCGCGGGCGCGCCCGCCGGTGCGCTCGCCCTGGCCGGACCCGGCCTGCGCGACGTGACCAGGATCGCGGCCGGGGACGCCGGGTTGTGGACCGAGATACTGACCGCGAACGCGGCCCCGGCACGCGAGATCCTGCTCGCCGTGGCCGGCCAGCTGGCCGAGAGTGCGGACGTGCTCGGCGCCGTGGCGGCCGGCGAGGATGACGCGGTCAAGCGGCTGACCGCGGCGCTGGAGGCGGGCCGCGAGGGTGCCGCCAGCATCCCGGGCAAGCAAGGCGGCCCGGCGCCTGACTACACCGTCGTGCAGGTCGTGATCGGTGACCGGCCAGGCGAGCTGGCCCGCCTGTTCGCCGCGGCCGGGGCGGCCGGTATCAACATCGAGGATGTCAGGATCGAGCACTCGCCAGGCCTGCCCGCGGGGGTAGCCGAACTCTCGGTCCGGCCGGAAGCGGCCGAGCCGCTGGCGGCCGCCCTGACCGCGGGCGGCTGGCCGGTAGCATCACCTGCGTGACTCATTCGGTAACCGGGGAGCCAGGGGCCGGCCTGGCCGCGGACGGCGGGCGGTCCAGGGGGGTCGTCCCCAGGGGCCAGCACCGCGCGATCGTGGTCGCCGTCGACGGGCCGTCCGGGTCAGGCAAGTCCAGCGCGGCCCGCGGCACGGCGACCGCACTCGGCCTGCGTTACCTGGACACCGGCGCGATGTACCGCGCGGTGACGTGGTGGATGCTCGAGCACGATGTTGACCTGAACGACCACGCCGCCGTGGCCGGGCACACGCAGCGGCTCAGCGTGGACATCAGTACCGACCCCGGGCAGCCGCAGGTGCGGGTCGACGGCATCGACGTCACTGCCCAGATCAGGAACCGGAGCGTATCGAACGTGGTCAGCCTGGTCGCCGCGGTGCCGCAGGTGCGCCGCCATCTGGTCGCGCAGCAGCAGGGCATCGTGGCCACCGCGGTGCGGACGGCAGGCGGCATCGTGGCCGAGGGCCGCGACATCGGCACGGTGGTCGCCCCGGCGGCGGATGTGAAGGTGTTCCTGACCGCGAGCGAGCACGTACGAGCCGAGCGCCGGGCGGCCGAACTGGCCGGGCGGTCGCCCGCGGGCCCGGCCGGCCGCACCGCGCCGCCTGATCCTGGCCGCGAACCTGGTCAGCCGGATCCGCCGGACGCCGATCAGACCAGGGCCGAGCAGGCGGTGCGGGACCGCAGGGACGCACCGCAGAGCGGGATGGCCGCCGACGCGGCGCGGATCGACGCCACCGATCTCGGGCTCGACGAGGTGATCGCGCACATCGTCGGCCTGGTGGGCGCCGAGCGGACGGGGGCGTGATGGCCGGGCGCCCCGGCGGGCAGTCCGCCGCCGACCAGCCGGACGGCCAGGGTGACCCGGACGGCCAGGGTGACCCGGACGGCGCCGCCCCGGCGGCCGCGCCCGTGCTCGCCGTGGTCGGCCGGCCCAATGTCGGCAAGTCGACGCTGGTTAACCGGATCCTCGGCAGCCGCCAGGCGGTGGTTGAGGACACCCCTGGCGTGACCAGGGACCGGGTCGCCTACGACGCGACCTGGCGAGGCCGGGCGTTCACGCTGGTCGACACCGGCGGCTGGGAGCCGTCGGCGGAGGGCTCGCCGGTGCTGGCGGCCCGGGTCGCCGCGCAGGCCAGGGTGGCCGTGGATGCGGCCGACGCGGTGCTGTTCGTGACCGACGCGGTGGTGGGCGTGACCGATGCCGACGCGGCCGTGGCCGCCGTGCTCCGGCGGACGCGCAAGCCGGTCGTGCTGGCCGCTAACAAGGTCGACGACGCGCCGGCCGAGGGGGGCGCCCACTCGCTGTGGTCGCTCGGCCTGGGGGAGCCGTATCCGGTCAGCGCCCTGCATGGCCGGGGGAGCGGTGACCTGCTCGACGCTATTCTCGGCGCGCTGCCCGAGGCGCCGGAGGAGCGGGACGACCCCGACGCCGGGCCGCGCCGGGTGGCGCTGATCGGCCGCCCCAACGTCGGCAAGTCGAGCCTGCTGAACAAGCTGACCGGGGAAGACCGGGTACTGGTCGACCCGATGGCCGGCACCACCAGGGACCCGGTCGACGAGCTGATCGAGCTGGGCGGGATTACCTGGCGGTTCGTCGACACCGCGGGTATCAGGCGCCGGGTCAGCCATGCCCAGGGCGCGGATTATTTCGCCGCCCTGCGGACCGAGCGGGCGCTGGAACGAGCCGAGGTGGCGGTGGTGCTGGTCGACGCCAGCGAGCCGCTGGCCGAGCAGGACCTGCGGATCATCTCGATGGTGATCGAAGCGGGCCGGGCCCTGGTCATTGCCTACAACAAGTGGGACCTGGTCGATGAGGACCGGCGCCACCACCTCGACCGCGAGATCGACCGGCAGCTGTACACGGCGAGGTGGGCCCCCCGGATCAATATCTCGGCGTCGACCGGATGGCACACCGACCGGCTGGTGCCCGCGCTGGAGGCCGCGCTGGCCGGCTGGGACACCAGGATCGCGACCGGCAGGCTCAACGCCTGGCTGACCGCGCTGATCGCCGCGACGCCGCCGCCGGTGCGGGGCGGCAAGCAGCCGAAGATCATGTTCGCCACCCAGGCGGGCGTTCGCCCGCCGCATGTCGTCCTGTTCACCTCTGGCTTCCTGCAGGCCGGCTACCGCCGCTTCATCGAGCGCCGGCTGCGGGAGGAGTTCGGGTTCGCCGGGACACCCGTGCACCTGACCATGCGGCTGCGGGAGAAGCGCTCCGGCGGAGCCAGCCGCGGCCAGCGCGGCCCCCGGCCGGGCTGACCTGCGCTGACCATCCCGGCTGCGCTGCGCTGACCATCCCGGGCTGCGCTGCGCTGAGCATCGGTGGTCTGGAATCCGGCCCGATCTCGTGCTTGGCTCTGATGAGCGGGGCTGTCGGCGATGCCAGCCGAGAGCCCGAAGGTGGCTCGCGCGAGGAGGAACGCATGCGAATCAGGCAAGCCGTGGCCCTGGGCAGCGGAGCCGCCAGCAGTCTTCTCATGATGGCGGCGGGGCCAGCGGACGCGGCGAACGCGGCGAAGCCATTACCCGCCAGCTGCTCCTCGTCGGGACCTATCTCGGCCCGGGCCGTGCCCGCGACGATCAGCCTGCGGTCCTGCCCCCTGCAGGGGCGCCTGCTCGTGCTGAGAATGCGCAACGGGCGCCCGGGTCCCGGGCTGCACGTTCCGCGGCCTGGTACCGGGACGGGCGGGGCCGCTCTGACCACCCACGGTGACTACGAGCTGTCGGCGTTCAACACCGGGCGCGTGCTGACGATCCGGTGGTCCCTGCCGCCGGTTGCCGCGCACCGCGCGATCCGGGCCTCCGACCCGGCGTGCAGCGAGAACAACTTCAACACCGAGGGCCCGTTCTGGGCCAACGACGTCAAGCCGACCGACATCTGGTATTACAACCAGTCCACGGCCAGCCGGGCCGGCCTGGGCGTATCGGCTACCACCAGCGACATCAGGCAGGCCAACACGAATCTGACCACCGGCATCAACAACTGCGGCTATGCCCAGAACCAGTTCGACGTGCAGGGCGCCTACCAGGGCAATACCAGCAAGTACGCGAACATCAACAGTGCCGCTCAGTGCACCGGTAACTTCCCCGACGGGCAGGACACGGTGAGCTGGGGAACGTTCGACAGCAATCACTCAGGGACGCTGGCGTATACGTGCTACCACTGGCACACCAACGCGAACGGCTACCCGGTGATGGACGAAGCCGACACCTACATCGGCTCGAACCGGAGCATCGTCGACTCCTATCCGGCCAACTGCAGCAACAAGTACGACCTGCAGACCGTCATGACCCACGAATGGGGGCACGCCTACGGGCTGGCTCACGAGACCGGCGGGCCTGACGAGGTCATGTACCCGTACGAGACCCCGTGCGTTCTGCGGCGGCACCTCGGCTCGGGCGATTACTCCGGAATGGACAGCCTGTACCCCTGACCGGCGACCGCACCCGATAAGGCGACGGTCGGGCCGCCAGCCGGCGGCCCGACCGTCCGCAGCCGGAACCACACCATGGTCCGGCTCCCGTCATGGCGGTAACCCCAGCCGTCCGACAGGCGGTCGACCAGCACGAGGCCGTTGCCGTTGGTGCCGCCTGGCGGCGTCCTGATGGCTGGCAGCCCGGACTCGGAGCCCTCGTCGGTGACCGAGACCAGCAGGGCCGAGCACGTCGCCGACACGACCAGGTCGAGGGTCCCGCCGGGCCGGCCCGATCGGCTGTGCGTGACCGCGTTGGTGACCAGCTCGGAGGTCAGCAGCAGCGCGGCGCCGCACCGGCGATGGGCGGCCCCGATCGTGTCGGCCACGAATCGCCTCGCCAGCCGGACGTGCTGAGGCTGGCCGGGCAGGGTGAGCCGGCCGAGCGTCAGCCAGTGCGGCAGTAAGGCGGGATCGGCGACGGGATCGCTGACATAGGTGAGCTTGACAGGCATGGCGACTCCTTCGGTCCTGGCTCCCTCCCGCATCATCGCCGAAGCTGAGTGGGAGTGCAAGTTTTGCAATTGCGTGTCACAGATGAATGAGCCGAGATTGCAAATGGGATGTCAGGCCGGCCGGCCGCTAGTATCGTGACCAAGGTTCCCTGTACCACCGGACAGGTTGGAGGCAGGCAGGTGCTGACAGGACCGACAAACCACCGGCGGCGCCTCGGCGCCGGCCTCAGGGAGCTGCGTGAGCGGCGCTCGCTGCGGATCGAGGAGGTCGCCGACCACCTGGGCGTCGCGGCCTCGACCCTGTCCAGGATCGAGACCGGCAAGGCCCCGACGAAGACCAGCTACCTCAAGCTGCTGCTCGACCTGTACGGGGTCGACGATCCGGCCAGGCGGCGGGACCTGGCCAACCTGGCCAGGGAGGGACAGCGCAAGGGCTGGTGGGCCGCCGACGAGGACGTCCTGCCCGCCGGGTACGGCACTTACCTGGGGCTGGAGACCGAGGCGGTCAGGCTGCGGATCTACGCCGCCCAGGTCGTGCCGGCGCTGCTGCGGACCGGGCCGTACGCCGCCGCGGTGACCGCGGCGGCCAGGCCCGAGCTGTCCGCCGGGCAGCGGGCCAGGCTGACCGGCGTCCAGCTGCGCCGGCAGGACCTGCTGAGCCGCGCAGCCGAGCCGGGCGGTGGCGATCCGGTCCTGGCCGACGTGGTTCTCGACGAGTCGGTGCTGCTGCGGGCGATGGGCGAGGACGGGCTGATGCGCGATCAGCTCGGGCGCCTGGCCGAGGTGGCCGCCCAGCCTGGCGTGACGATCCGGGTGCTGAGCCTGGCGGGAGCGGGCCCGCGCGACCCGGCCGGGTCATTCGCGATCGTGAGTTTCCCGCCCGGCAATGGCGGCGACGTGGCCTGCGCGGAAGGCATCCGCGGGCAGGTGCTGTTCGAGCAGCGGGCCGCCGAGGTCGCCGCGGTGGGCCAGGTCTTCGACTCGCTCAGGCGGGCGGCGCTGCCCGGGCCCGGCTCACTGGCGCTGATCCGCGAGCGAGCAGGCCGGCCGTGACGCTACCGCAGCGCGCCGATGATGGCCGGCGTCTCGCCCGCCGGGGCGCTGCTCTCGGCGAGCGCGGACATCGCGGCCGCGTACCGGGCGACGTCCGCCTCGCGGTCGAGATAACTGGCCGAGGTGAGCTGCTCGGAATAGACCGCGTCGGGCAGGTCGCCGCCCGGGAATCGCAGAATCGTGAACCCGGCGGGCACCGGGGGAGCGCCCGCGGACAGTGGCCTGATCCTGATCGTCACCCCAGGCCAGCCGGCCGCGGCCCGCAGATGCTCGAGCTGGGCCGAGAACTCGGCCCCGCCGCCGGCCGGCCGCCGCAGCACCGCTTCGTCGATAACCGCGCTCAGCCGCCACCCGGCCGCCGCGAACCGCTCGATCCGCTCGGCCCTGATCGCCATCAGTGCGCCCGCCTCGGCGGCCCCGAAGTCAGACCGGGCGATCAGCGCGGCCGAGTACGCGGGCGTCTGCAGCAAGCCGGGCACGTAGTGCGAGTCATAGCTCTGCACCGACCGAGCCGCCTCTTCGACCCCGAGATAGGTGCCGAACCAGGGTGGCAGCACCTCGGCATAGCGCTGCCACCACGGCGGGGCGAGGGCCTCGCTGGCCAGGCCGAGAAGCTCGTCGCGCTCGTCCGGATCGGTCACCCCGTACAGGGTCAGCAGATCGGAGACGTCGATCTCGCGGGCCGCGTGCCGGCCGAGCTCGATCCGGCTGATCTTGGAATCGGACGCCCTGATCGCGCTCGCGGCCTGCTGGGCGGTGATGCCGCGGGCCTCGCGCAGCCGTCGCAAGGTCGCCCCGAGCCTGATCCTGAGCACCGCCGAGCCCGGCGGTGTGGACGTTGCCATGGTGCGGCACACTATCGCGCCGCCGGGTCACTCCGCCCGGTTCGCGCCCATCGGTAGCATCTGATCGGCAGCAGCACGAAGGACAGCGAAGGCGGGTACATGCGCTACCGGGCTCTCGGCAATTCAGGTCTCGTCGTCTCGGTCGTCGGGCTTGGCGGTAACAACTTCGGCGGCCGGCTCGACCTGGCCGGCACGCAGGACGTCATCGACGCGGCGATGGACTGCGGGGTCACGCTGTTCGACACCGCCGATACCTACGGCGGTGGCGGGCGGTCCGAGGAGCTGATCGGCGAGGCGCTGGCCGGCCGGCGCGACCAGGTCGTGCTGGCGACGAAGTTCGGCCATCAGAACGCGGACATGGGCTACGGGCCCGCCGTCGGGGCCAAGGGCGGCCGCGGGTACATCAGGCGCGCGGTGGAGCAGTCGCTCCGGCGCCTTCGCACCGACTACATCGACCTGTACCAGATGCACACGCCCGATCCGCAGACCCCCGTGGCCGAGACCCTCGGCGCGCTGAACGAGCTGGTCGCGCAGGGCAAGGTCCGGTACCTCGGGCACTCGAACTTCTCCGGCTGGCAGATCGCCGAGGCGGCCGGGCTGGCCGGCCGGCATGGTCAGGTCCCGTTCATCTCCGCGCAGAACCACTGGTCGCTGCTGGAGCGGGCGGTGGAAGCCGAGGTGGTTCCGGCCGCCCGGCATTTCGGCCTGGGCGTGCTGCCGTACTTCCCGCTGGCCAATGGCCTGCTGACCGGTAAGATCCGGTGCGGCCAGCCAGCCAGGGAGGGCACCAGGCTGGCCGGCCGGGACAGTTACGTCACCGAGGCGAAGCTGGACGTCGTCGAGAAGCTGGCTGGCTGGAGCCAGGCCCATGGCCAGTCGCTGCTGACCACCGCGATCGGCGCCCTGGCCGAGCAGCCGGGCTGCGGCAGCGTGATCGCCGGCGCGACGTCGGCCGAGCAGGTCATGGGCAACGCCGCCGCGGCCGACTGGGTCCCGTCGGCCGGTGAGCTGGCCGAGGTGGACGCGATCACGCTCGGGCTCGCCTGATGAGCCGCGGCCCGGTGCCGGTCAGGGCGTCAGCCGGTGCAGGTCGCGCGGGAACAGCGTCACCTCGCGGATGTTAGCCGCGCCGGTCAGCCTGGCCGTCCACCGCTCCAGCCCGATCGCGAACCCGCCGTGCGGCGGCATCCCGTGCCGGAACGTCTGCAGGTACCCGGCGTAGGGCGCGGGGTCCTCGCCGCGGGCCGCCAGTGCACTCAGGTAGTCACCGTAGCGATGCAGCCGCTGGCCCCCGGTGACCAGTTCCAGGCCCCGGAACAGCAGATCGAAGCTCCGCGACCAGGCCGGGCGGTCCGGGTCGGGGTGGGTGTAAAAGGGCCGCTTGGCCATCGGGTACCCGGTGACGAACAGCAGCTCGCTGCCGTGCTCGCGGACGGCCCACTCGCCGAGCCAGCGTTCGTCGGCCGGGGACAGGTCGGGCTCGCCGCTGGGGTCCCAGCCGGCCAGGTCCGCGATCAGGGCCTGAGCATCGGCGAAGTGGATTTCCGGAATCTGCCCTGGTACTTGCGGAGGCTTGGCCGACAGGACGTCCAGGGCGGCCGCGGCCCGGCTCCGCACCGCCGCCGCCATGCCGGCCACCACGTCCCGCAGCACCGACATGACGTCGTGATGGTCGGCGATGAAGCCGAACTCGGCGTCCAGGCTGGCGTACTGGGCCAGGTGCCTGGCGGTGTCGTGCGGCTCGGCCCGGAATACCGGGCCGGTCTCGTAGACCCGCTCGAACACGCCGACCATGGCCTGCTTGTAGAACTGGGGCGACTGCGCGAGGTAGGCCGGCTGGCCGAAATAGTCGATCGCGAACACGTTGGCCCCCGACTCGGTCGCCGACCGCACGATCTTCGGCGTCTGGATCTCGGTGAAGCCCGCGGCGTCCAGGGTGGCCCGGAACCCGGCCACGCTGGCCGCGGCGATCTCGAAGCCGGCCCGCAGGTTCGGGTGCCGCAGCGTGGTCGGCGCGTGGTCCAGGATCGTCGGCAGCGCCGCGGTCACGGCCGGCCGGTAAAGGTCGAACGGGGGCGGAGCGGCCGGCTCGCTGAGCGCGGTGACCTCGGGGGCGACGATCTCGGCCCCGCCGGGCGCCTGGGCGCTCGCCCGGACCAGGCCGGTGACCGACAGCACGGTCTCCTCGGGCAGCCCGGCGAGACCGGCCAGGCTGGCCTGCGGACCGGACAGCACGGCCTGGGCCAGGCCGGAACGGTCGCGCAGGATGAGGAAGGACACGGATTTGAGCTGGCGCTTGCGGTGCAGCCAGCCGGACAGGCGGACCGGCTGCCCGATGTGCTGGCTGAGCTCGGCCGCCAGGACGCGGTCAGATGTCATGAGGCACTCCCTGGATCGCTGTGCCCCTTGGGAGTGCGGGCGAGAAGGGAACTCGCGGTGCCACCACACCTTCGCCGGCCCGCGGGCGGCGGACGCGGCCTTGGTTGGCCCGGTCACGGGGGCAGGCCGGCGGGGCATCGGGCCGGCCGCTGGCCGCGGCGGTCGTTCCTCCCCGCACTCGGGAGGGTCTTCACGGCCGGGCGCGCAGGCCGCCTTCTCAGCTTCCGGCGGCTCTCTGTGCTCGCGGATCCCGGCGTTACTCGTCTCCGTCAGCGCGTTGCCGCCAGTGTACCCGGCGGCCGGGCAGGCCCCGGCGGACCGAACCGGTGACCCAGCCGGGGAACGGCCGGGCCCGATTGCTGCGCTATGATCTGTCCGTCCGATCGGATCCACCGGTCCGGCACGGCAGCGGGACGTGGCCCAGTTTGGTTAAGGCGCTGGTCTGGGGGACCAGAGAGCCCGGGTTCAAATCCCGGCGTCCCGACTCATGAACCCATCCGATGGCGGCCGGACGGTGCCGATGCCGCGAGGCGGCCCGGCTGGCTGGCCCGCCGCTGGCGGAGCACGGGCGCCCGGCCGTCCTGGCCGGCGCTGGCCCCGTCGCCTGCTGCGGCTGGCCGTCGCCCTGATCGCGATCTCCGCCGTCGGCTTCGCGGCCCTGATGCTGGCCACGCCGTCGGTCGGCAACGCCTGGTCACTGGCCAGGGCGCAGGCGGTCTCGCACCATGAGCGGTTTCCCGGCCCGCCGGTGGCCCGCCGGTTCGCCGCGGCGCTGATCGCGACCGAAGATCACCGGTTCGCCTCCGAGCCCGGGTTCGACCCGTTCGCGCTGCCAAGGATCGCGGCGTCCGTGCTGACCGGCAAGGACCAGGGCGGCGCGACGCTGTACCAGCAGCTCGCGAAGCTGCTCTACGGCGCGCACCAGGTCCGCCTCACGACCGAGGTAGACGAGGTCGGGCTCGGGATCAAGCTGAAGATCAGCTACAGCGACCAGCAGATCCTGCAGATGTACGCCGACGTGGCCTACTTCGGTAACGGCTACTACGGGCTGGCCGCGGCGAGCTGCGGTTACTTCGGCCAGCCGGCCTCCCGGCTGTCCTGGCCCCGGTCGGCCGTGCTGGCCGGCCTCGTGCAGGCGCCGTCGGCCTACGATCCGGTCCGTCATCCCAGGCTGGCCAGGTCACGGGAAGGGCACGTGCTCAGCCGGCTGGTCGCGACCGGCGGGCTGAGCCAGGACCGGGCCAACGCCGCCTTCGCCGTGCCGATGCGGCGGCTGCTCGCCCCGGTCAGGGGCTGTTAGCGGGGCCGGTGCTGGGGCTAGAGCCAGCGGAGCCCAGGCAGACACCAGGCCCTATCCCCTGTCTCCGCCCTTGTCGCG
>JBPCKO010000302.1:0-18477 GCA_051004215.1 Streptosporangiaceae bacterium
GCCGGACGAAGTGCACGACACCGGAGCCCACCGTCTGTGGATAGGAGTCCAGGCCCCGGGTTTCAAGGAGGAGTCATCCGGTGCCGTGCAGTGCTATTAGTGCTATTAGGTTTCAAGCATTGCTCCCCAGGTTGTCGCCGCCGCGGGACGTCGGAGCCAGCTGCGCACAACGCTGATGGCGTTGCAGTTCGTATGCGATGGCAACGTCTAGCCCGGAGCAACTCCTCCGTCTTGACATCCAATTTTCTCCCCGTGAGATCCTTAGATCTCCGCAACTATGACGTACTCGCGGAGATAGTGGCTGACAGGGGTTGCGGCATGGTTGACGAACGGCACATCCACATCCCGCTAGGCGACATCCCCGCGGGCACCCACGTGCATATCCACGCCCCGTCGCCCCAGAATCTGGGACCGCCCGCGGTGCAGACCCCGACCGGGCCGCCAGCCAGCTCGAGCGGCTCAAGTCTTACGGGCACGGCGCCAGTCTGCAGGCCGTCTACGACGGCCTGCAGACCTGGGCTACCTCCCGAGCGCCCCGCCGTCCGTAAGGCAGAAAAGGCCGGAGCCGTACCTGAGCTGGGATGACCCAGTCCGGGGCGGGTCGGCTGTAATCCGATTCGACACTAAGAGCTTGTGGTTTATCCGCCGCGAGGACTCCGAGCGCTATTCGGCTCCGGCGGCAAGCTCACGGAAGACGACCCGCCGCCACAACGTCCGCTTCACCATCGGCGAGGACACCGTCAGCGCCATCCTCGATGCTGCCCGGCTCGTCAAACACTGACGGTCGCCTGATGACAATGCGTGGTCTTTAGTCAGGCGATGGGCCTGGGCAGCGAGGACGGCCAGCGTGGCGGGCTGTCCGCGGAGGCAACGGCACCCGCCTGATCGTCGTCGCGGGTGCCGTGCCTCTAGGTGCTACCTATCCCGCAGCCTTCGTGACACCTCGGGGATGTCGCCGGGCGGGCAGAGCTTGCCCTCAGCATCCAAGAGGCGCCGGGCCCGGTTGAAGTAGCGCGGGGAGAAGTCGGCCGAAGCCGGATTGGACGAGAATACAAGGTGCAGTCCGGGCTTGCTCCCGTCTGCCTCCACGAAAGGCCCGTCGCCAGTGCGAACGTGCATCCTACCTGCCACATCGGCGTCCGACTTGGGCGGCTCCCACTGAACCGTCCACGGCCCGATGGACTGAATGACGCTGTAACTCTCGGCTCCCATGGGAGTCTCCTTCTCCTGCTCGCGAACGAGCTGGTTGCTGTGCCCGCTTGGGCCTGTGCAGGCAATTGTATGTCCTGAGTCCGACACGCTCCGGCACAGAACCGACGCATCAGGGTGCGGTCAGCCATGCCGGAAGCATCGGTGCCGGGCATCCAGATTCGCCGTTATATGCAACGGCAACTTCCGGGTAGGCTCACGCTCCGTGATCAGCGCTTGATCTTGGTGAGCGCCTCCGGCTTGCTGCCGGTTCCAGTGTCCCTCGGCGGTGGCGGCCCGGTACTGCTCCAAGATGTTGGCCGGGATCCGGCCGCGGGCGCTGACCGCGATGCCGTGGTCGCGGGCCCACGCCCGGACCTCGCTACTACGCTGCCGGCCAGCCGACGACCGCGCCGAACGGCGTCCCGGGCCGCGGACCGCCTTGCGGGCGTGCTCGATGAAGGGCGCGAGCTTCTTGCGGAACGCCCGGGCGTTCTTAGCGCTCAGGTCAATCTCGTAATCGGTGCCCTCGAAACCGAACCGCACGGTCTCATCTGCCGGGCCGCCATCCAGGTCGTCTTCCAGCACGACGGTGATCTTCTGCGCCATCACTTGCCTCCCGCTGCCGGCAGCCGATCTCGCCGCACCATCACCGGAAATGATCCCTCATACCAGCCGTAACAACGCAGATCACCACGCCGCTTCCCGCGATTGCGGATACACCTGCCCGGGATCCGGTAGCCGTGCCAGCTGCCGAGCTGCTAACTCTTGAGGCCTGAACCTGCTGTTATGGTCACAGGCAGCCAGTGGCCCGCGGGAGCAAAGTGGGGAGCCAACAGGCGCCGACTCCCAGCGACACCGCGCTACTGTCAGCGATCAGGTAGGGCGTCTGACCTGGCACTGAGCAACGTCAGGCGACCAGCAGCCACCCACTGCTCCTCGTTCGCATCGAGAGGGTCAGGGGTCAAATTCCATCAGCGTGAGCTAACCGGCCGAGATGCCCGCGGCAGGGGCTCACCTGATCGAGAACCGGAACGACGTGATGTCTGACCGGTAGACCATCCGGGCGAATTCCAGCGGCACGACCGACCCTGAAGCGATCCGCGCAAGGTCGCGGTAGGTCACCAGGATGGTCGGCGTCCCGGCGCTGATGCCCAGCCAGTCAGCCTCGAACGGGCTGGCCGAGCTGACCTCCACCTCTACCTCGGACTGCTCCATCCGCCAGCCTCCTCGAAGCGAGACAGTCCCCGACACCTCACCCAGCGAGGCAATTCCCTTGGCGACCGCGTCCGCGATGACCGGGGAGATGTAGGAGTCGCGAATGCCGATCGGGCGGCCGCTCACCTCGACCACGCTCATGACGTGCGCGACGACACCGTCGCCGTCAGAGGAGATGTCGAGCGCATTAGCGAGCCCCTCGTCGACATCCGCTTCGGTCGAGTCGATGATCCGGTTCCGCACGTGCTCGGAACCGGCAGACAGCATGCTCCGGACCAGGCCGTCGATGCGGTAGACGACCTTCTTCGGCGCGACGAATACGCCGCGGCCCTTGTGCTTGACGAGCTGCCCGTCGTTCACGAGAATCCCGATGGCCGGGCGGACAACCGCGCGGCTGACTCCGAACTCCGAGCCGATTTCTCCCTCGGAGGCGAACCGGCTGCCCGGCTGCCACTCCCCGGACTCGATCCGTTCCTTGAGGATCTCGGTCAGCTGGATGTACAAGGGAATGTGGCTCTTGAGGTTCAGGCGCCTCGTGACAGCAGCCCGGCTGCCCGCTGGCAGCTCCAGGTCAGTCGGTGCCATCGCCCGCATCGGTTAATCAATCTGAGAGAACGGCCCGCCGCCAGCGGCCGAGCCCGAGATGGTCGCGGCGGTGAGCCCGCCGGCCACAAGGGTACCAGCGCGGAAGACGGCCGTCCGCGCCCGGTCATCGTCCAGCACCCGGATGTCGTCCAGCGGATTCGCTCGGAGAACGACCAGGTCCGCGTCGCGGCCCGGCTGGATGGAGCCGGTGACCTCCGCTAGCCCGAATACCCGGGCCGGGACGCTGGTCAGCGACTTCAGCGCCTCCATCGGCGACATCCCGGCCAGGTCGACATAGGCCTGGACCTCCTTCAGCGCGCCACCTTGCGGGAATCCCGGCACGCCCGCATCCGATCCCGCGATGATCGTCGCCCCGGCGCGGTACGCCCGCCGGACGCTCTCGATGTGCCGCTCCCTGGTGCTCTTCTGCAGTTCGACGATCGCGGCCGGGATGCCGACGTCCGCGCCCCAGTCGGCCAGGCCGACGTACAAGGCCAAGGTCGGCGAGTACGCGATGTTCTTCGCGAGGATCAGCTCGAGTCCCTCATCATCCATGAAGATGCCGTGCTCGATCGTGCGCACACCCGCTCTCGCGGCCTTGAGCACTCCCAGGCGGGACTCCGCGTGGACGGCGACCGGCCGGCCCTTGCGCCTGGCCTCATCGACGATCGCGGCGAGTTCCTCCTCCGATGTGGTGTCGCGGTCGGCCGGGCACATCGGGTTGAAGCCCGTCCCGCTGGCCTCCGTCTTGATCCAGTCGACCCGGTCCTTCACCTGCTGCCTGACCGCGTCGCGCGCCTCCCACGGCCCGCTGATCGTGGTGCCGTGCCCGTACCGGTAGCGCGTGCCCTCGAAAAGGTGACTCGGGTGCCCGTCGAGCAGGCCGCCGACGGTCGTGATGATGTTCCCGGCCGCCACCACCCGCGGTCCGGGGATCTGACCGCGCTCGATCGCGTCACGGATCACCACGCCGATATTGGCGCGCGAGCCGAGGTCGCGGACCGCGGTGAATCCGAGGTCCAGGAGCCGCCGGGCACTGGTCACCGCGTCGACCGCGGCCTCCGGGATCGACTTGGCGATCTCCAAGTCGTACAGGTCCTTGGCGTCGCTGTAGATCAGGTGACAGTGCGAGTCGATGAAACCCGGGCAGATGAACAGGCCCCGGCAGTCGATCACTTCGTCGCCGGGATCCGGCACCAGCCCGGCTCCGGCAGCGGCAATGGTTCTCCCGTTCAGCAGCACGGAGCCTGTGTAGCAGGTGTCCGCAACGCCGTTGATGATCGTCGCTTCCTGCAGGAACGTCCGGGCCACCGCACTCCTCCTCCGCCAGCACGCGCAACCGCGCAGACAAGGCGCTTCAGGCCGAAGACGGCCAAAGCTTGACAGGCCGCAGTCAACCTATCATCCTAGGCTCCTAACCGCTTCCCGCGGGCCAGTGAGGAGCGCGCTAGTGGACGAGCAGGCAGCCGGGCAGGCGACCCAGCACGCGGCCGAGTACGTCGAGGACGACGCCTACCTGCGGGAGCTCGGCGTCCAGCCCCGGCTCAGGCGCGGGCTGAACCTGCTGGAGCAGGGGTTCTTCGGCGTTGCGTTCCAGGGCCCCACCGCGGGGTCGATCCTGGTGACCTCCGCGGCTTTCGCCGTCGGAGGTCCCGCGTTCATCTGGGTGTTCCCGATCTGCCTGATCTTCCAGACCGTGATGGCCCTGCAGTGGGGCGAGCTTGTCTCGCAGTACCCGATTACCGGCGGCATCTACCAGTGGGCGAAGTACCTGGGGGGCGAGTGGTGGGGCTGGCTGACCGCCGTCTTCTACACCGCATGCGTCATCATCATCCAGCCGCTGCTGGGCGTCATCGTCAACGTGGTGCTCAACGGGCTCTTCCCCAGTATCGCATTCAGCACCCGCAACTCGGTAGTCATTGCGATCATCCTGACGCTCGTCGCCGGCGCGGTGATCAGCTCCAGCGTCCGCCTGGCCGGCCTGCTCAACAGCGTCGGCGTCGTCGTCGAGCTGATCGTCCTGTTCGGGGCCGCGATCCTGCTGCTGTTCCACATCAAGCAGCCCATCGGCGTGGTCTTCCACTCCGCGGGCGTGCAAGGGCACGGCAGCTACATCGTGCCGTTCATCGTCGCGCTCGCGCTCGAGCTCACGCTGCTGACCGGATTCGAGAGCGCCGGGTTCTTCTCCGAGGAAGTACGCCGCTCGCGCGCCGGAGGCCCGCGCGCGATCATCATGGCCTGCATCGGAACAGCCATCTTCACCGGCCTGTTCGCCTTCGCCATGCTGCTGGCCACGCCAAACATCCACGCGGGGATGGCGGCCGGGGCGGGCTGGGTTCCGCAAACACTGCATGCGGCACTCGGCACCGCCGGCGAGGACGCGATCCTGGCCGCCGCCCTCGTCGCGCTGGTGAGCACGGCGATCGCCAACATGGGCGCGATGACAAGGCTGATCTTCGGCATGGGCCGCGACGGCTACCTGCCGGGGGGCGCCGCGCTCAGCAAGGTATCCACGCGGACAGGCGAGCCGTTCTACACTGTCATGCTCTGCGTGATCCTCAGCTTCATCCCGCTCCTGATCATCACCAAGATCACGGTCGTGGTGGACGCGGTCGCCGGCCTGCTGCTGTCGACTTACCTCATCACCGCGGCCGCCTCGCTACCGCGGCGGCTCCGCGGCTGGCCCGATCACCCCGCGCCGTTCCGGCTCGGCAAATGGGGTGTCCCGCTGACGGTGATCGGTCTGGTATGGGTCGCGTTCGCGCTGACCATTACCGCGTGGCCGCGGGACATCACGAACCCGGCGTTCGGTCCGACGAGAGTCATCTGGGAGATCGGCGGCGGTCTGATCATCCTGGCCGGTATTGCGTGGTTCGCGAGATCCCGCCGGCTGCCGTCCGAGGCAAGCAGTTCAGCCATGCCCGCCGCAACGGCCAGCGCCGGCCCGGACCCGGCAGCGGACACACGGTAGCCACCATGCACCCTGAGGTACCGGCCAGCCCGTGGGGCCCCGAAGATCAGGCAGGCGCAGCCAACCGGCTGACGCAGGACCTGGTCAGCCGGGCGCTGCGGCTCGCCACCGCCGGGCGGATCTTCGACCTGAGCTTCCCGGTCTCGACGCAGGCGCCGACCCATCCCGTTTACCTCACGCCGTACTTCATCTGCCTCAATCACCAGCCGTGGGCGAGCGAGAAGTACGAACGGGAGAACGCCGGGGCGACCAACGGGATCGGCTGGGCGCAGGAGCGCATCGAGATGGATATGCACACGGGCACCCATGTCGACGCGCTCGGTCATGCGACGGTGTCCGGCCGGGCGTTCAACAACCTTCCGCTGCTCGACGTGTACGGCAACTGGGGGCTGCTCAAGCTCGGCATCGAGAACCTCCCGCCGCTGCTCACCCGCGGCATCCTCGCCGACGTGGCCGGCCACCGCGGGCAGGACATGCGGCCCGGCGACGCGATCTCGGTTGACGAGCTGACGAGCGTGCTGAAGGCCGAGAACGTCGAGATCCGGCCGGGCGATGTAGTCCTCGTCCGCACCGGCTGGGCCAGGTACTGGGGCGTCGACAACGAGCGTTACATGCTCGGCGGCTGTCCGGGGATCAGCCTCGACGCCGCGAAGTGGCTCGCCGACAGCGGCGTCATCGCTGTCGGCGCGGACCAGGCAGCCGTCGAGGTCTGGCCCGCCGAACGGCCGGGCGACGTCTTCCCGGTCCACATCGAGTTGCTCGTCAGATCCGGCGTCTACCTGATCGAGCAGGCGCAGCTCGAGGACATCGCGCGCGAGCGCGTCTATGAGTTCCTCCTCGTCTGCGCCACCCCGAAGTTCGCGGGAGCGACCGGGTCCCCGGTCCGGCTCCTCGCCATCACCTGAGCGTCTTGGGAGGACGCCATGCGCCTGCTTCGCCAGCTGAATTTCTTCGAGGTCCTCGCGATGCCGGTGGCGCTCATGGCGCCGACCGCCGGAATGGCGCTCAACACTCCCTTCGCGGCAGCGACAGCGGGAATCAAGGTGCCGCTGATCTTCGTCCTGTCGACGGTCGGCATAGCCTGCGTCGGCGTCGGCTTCATCAGGCTGACCAGGAAGTTCAACGACGCCGGGTCGGTCTACGGCCTGACGAAGGCGGCCGTCGGCCCGCAGTACGGGTTCATGGCGGGCTGGTGCCTGGCGCTGGTCTACGTGACGTTCGTCGGCACTCTGCTCGCCGGCTTCGCCACCTTCGTCAATCTGCTGCTCTCCGACCTGCTCGGCTTCACCGTACCGTGGCCGCTGCTGCTGCTCATCGGCGGCGCAGCCGTGTGGGCGATGGGATACCGCAACATCAAGCTGTCGACCAGGACCTTCATGCTCTGCGAAGGCATCTCGATTGCCCTGATGTTCGTGCTGGCCGGGTTCATCGCCGTCAAGGGCGGCGCGGGCGGGCACAGCTTCTCCGCCAGCCCGTTCACCTTCAGCGGCACGTCCTTCTCCGGCCTGAGCTCGGCCCTGGTCTTCGGATTCCTCACCTTCATCGGCTTCGAGGGCTCGGCGGCGCTCGGCGAGGAGTCGAAGAATCCGTCGGTCGCCGTCCCGCTCGCAGTCTTCAGCGCCGTGGTGTTGGCCGGGATCGTCTTCATCGCGATTTCCTACGCCCAGACGATCGGCTTCGGCCTCACCGCGGCCGGAAGCAAGGCGTACGGGCTGTCGGCCGCGCCGAACACCGACCTCGCCGTGCGCTTCGTCAGCTCCGGGTTCGCGACCGCGCTGAACGTCGGCGCCGCCCTGTCCACCTTCGCGTGCGCGCTCGCGAGCGCGGACGGCGCGGCCCGCGTGCTGTTCTCGCTGTCGCGGGACAGGCGCCTGGCCGCAGTACACAGTAAGCACCACTCGCCGTACGTCGCGCTCGGCGTGGCCATGGTGGTTGGCCTGGCGATCTCCGAGGCCTTCGCCGGCTATACCTCAAGCCCGTCCAATGTCTACGGCTGGACAGGGGCGCTCGCCACCCTGGCCGTCATCATCGCCTACGGCATGACCAGTATCGGCGCGACGATCTACTTCTGGCGGCAGGACATCCGCAAGCGCGCATACTACAACTTCCTGCCTCTGCTCGTGGCGATCCCGCTGCTCGGCTACACGTTCTACAGCCAGATCATCCCCGTCCGCCCGCGCCCCTGGTCCTGTGGCCGTACATCATGGTCGCCTACCTCCTCGCCGGCGCCGGCATCCTGGCTGCGCAGCGTCGCCGCGAGGTATCCCGCGCGCCCGCCTGGACCGCAGGTGACGCCTCGCTGGTCCCGGTCACGGTGCCCGTCGCCGACGGGTCGACAGGGTCTGTCCCGTAAAGGAACATGAACTGATGACAAGCATCACGCATCGCATGCCCGCCGAGGGCAGTCTGCACAAGACATGGAACCGGCGGCAGCCCCCCGTCCTGACCATCCGGCCCGGCGACACGCTGACCCTGACCGCACCAGATGCCGCCAACGGCGAGGTGACGCCAGCGACCACCAGCGAGGACATCTCCAAGATCGACTACCGCCGCCTGGACCCACTGGTCGGGCCTGTCTACGTCGAGGGCGCCAGGCCGGGCGACGCCCTGCGCATCGAGGTGCTGGAGCTCCGCCCGCTTGGCTGGGGCTGGACCGCGCTGCTGCCAGAGTTCGGCCTGCTGTGGCGGGAGATCCGCGATCCCTTCATCAGAATCTGGGAGCTGGACAAACCCTACGTCGAGATGCCGAGCGGCGCCCGGTTTGACCTGCACCCAATGATCGGCTGCATCGGGGTCGCCCCGGCGCAAGACGGCGACTACGCCTCGATCACCCCGACCAACGCCGCCGGCAACATCGACATCCGCTACCTGAACGCGGGCTCGACACTGCTCGTACCCGTCTTCAACGAAGGCGCGCTGCTCTCCGCGGCCGACGGCCACGCCCTGCAAGGCGAGGGCGAGATCTGCGGCACCGCGATCGAGTGCCCGATGGAGATGACGCTGCGAGTGGACGTCGTGCGCGACGCGGGAATCGACGCTCCCGAGCTCATCGTCAGCGACACATTCCCCGCCACCGAGGGCTACCGCATCTTCACCGGCATCGGGCCCGACCTGATGGAAGCCGCCAGGGACGCAACCCGCCGCGCCATCCCCGCACTGGCCAAGAGCCAGGGAGTCAGCGAGCTCGAGGCGTATGCACTGCTCGGCGTCGTCGGCGAGCTGCGCATCCACGAGATCGTCGACGAGCCGCACTGGATCGTCGGCTGCATGCTGCCCCGGCGCCTGTTCTGAATACGGGCACTGCGCCGGCGCGCAGCAGGCCCCAGCCGCCCGCAGATCACCAGCTAAGGCCCATGCGCCCCTTTCCCCCCTGCAGGACCCAGCTAGCTGCAGGGATCCCGGTCACTGCCGTCGCAGCTTGCGCGACGTCCCGTCAGCTCAGCCCTTCTTGCGCGAGCAGCAGGTACTCCCAATCCATGACGGTGCTCGCGCGGCCATTGCCGTGCCGCCGCGCCATCTCGGCCTGTCGCGCACGACGGTGCAGCTTGCCTGGCGCGAGCACGTCTGGCGTGCGTCGCGGGCAAGGGACTCCCGCGAGAGCCGAGAACCCTGCGGGCCGGAGAGGCCGCGCCCGAGGAGATGATCCCTCCGCATGACTTGAGCGGGGCTCGTTCGGCGCAGCGCCTGCAGGCGCTGCGGCCGGCCTCACACCGTCTCAAAGGTAAGCGGATGAGCCAAATCAAGAGCCAACGACAACAGGTGCCAGGAGACATCCGGCCACACCCGGCTACGAGTCGGCGCACTAACCTCGGCCTTTCGCGTGAGTGGTGGCCTAAGCTGCGTGGTGGCATAGAAAAGTGCCTTTGACCTGGACGGATAGGGCTTGCTTAGGGTCCTGTCCGTCACCAGCCGAAGGCACTTTTCACGTGAAAACTACCTCCCGTCGCCCGAAGATCACGGTGACCGCCGGCGGATCGGGGATCGTGTCCCAGGCAGGCGGTTTGCTGCTGACCGGGCGCTGCGGGTGACGGGCCTGGACCGGGGCCTGCCGGCCGGGCTGGCCCGGTGGCGGGTGCCGCGGGCGGTGCACGACCCGGGCAAGATCATCGCGGACCTGGCGGTGACGCTCGCGCTGGGCGGGGACTGCCTGGCCGACATCGCGGTGCTCCGCGCCGAGCCGGGCCTGTTCGGCCGGTGGCCTCGGACCCGGTGGTCTCGGGTCTGATCACCCGGCTCGCGGCGGACGTTCCCCGCGCCCTGAGGGCGATCCGCGCGGCGCGGGCCGCCGCCCGGGAGCGGGCCTGGGCGCTGGCCGGCGAGTCAGCTCCCGGCGCCGGCGGCGGGCTGGTCACGGTCGACATCGACGCGACGATCGTGACCGCGTGCTCGGAGAAGGAGCCGGCCGCGCCGACCTGGACGAAGACGTTCGGCTTTCACCCGCTGACTGTCTTCGCCGACCACGGCCCGCAAGGCGGCGGGGAGCCGCTGGCCATCGTGCTGCGGGCAGGGAACGCCGGGTCGAACACCGCCGCCGATCACATCGAGGCCACCCGGCTCCGGGTGCTGATCCGCGCCGATTCCGGCGGCGGCACCAATGACTTCCTGGACTGGCTCACCCGGCCAGGCCGGCGCCTGCAGTACTCGGTCGGCATGACCATCACCGCCGACATCCATGACGCCATCCTGAAACTCCCGGCCCGGGCCTGGACCCCCGCCTACGACGCCGACCGCAAGGTCCGCGACGGCGCGTGGGTCGCCGAGCTCACCGGCATGCTCAACCTGGCCGCCTGGCCGAAGGGCATGCGGCTCATCGTCCGCAAGGAACGCCCGACCCTCGGCGCCCAGCTGCGGCTCACCGACATCGACGGCCACCGCCTCACCTGCTTCGCCACCAGCAGCAAAGGCGGGCAGCTCGCCGACCTGGAACTGCGGCACCGCCGCCGCGCCCGCTGCGAGGACCGGATCCGCTGCGCGAAAGACACCGGCCTGCGCCTCCCCCTGCACGGCTACGCCCAGAACCAGATCTGGACCGAGATCGTCGCCCTCGCCTGCGAACTGACCGCCTGGATGACCATGGTCGCCCTGACCGGCACCGCCCGCCGCTGGGAACCAAAGCCCCTGCGGCTGCGCCTCTACTCCGCTGCCGGCCGGATCGTCCGCGGCGGCCGCCGCACCCGGCTGAAACTCGCCGGCCGATGGCCCTGGACTGCCCAGATCACCGCCGCCATCGCCAGGCTCGACGCCCTCGCACCCGGCTAGCCCGCCAGGTCAGCCCGACGACCAGGAAGGAAAGTACCAGGGACCGTGGAACCCCGCCCACCGGCGCGACAGCCGGGCAGCCAGGCACGACCGGCACTGAAAATAGCGGGTCAGCCGCCACCACGGACCCTCATGAATTCTCAGGGCTAACCTCGCTGATTCACAGGTGTGACGGCCTTGCCTCCTGGTCCGGCCCGGCTGGTTGTTGATCTTGAGTTTTCGGGTGACTGGCGTGGAGTGCCGCCCGGCTGTCGCGCCGGGTGGGCGCCGGTTCCACGGCCGGCGGTCTGTGGTCCTCCTTCTGGTTGCGGGGTCGGGTCGGTCCGGGTCAGGGTGGCGGCAGGGCCAGTATCCGGGTGAAGGCGGTGGCTATGGCCTGGGCCCAGGGCCATGATTGCGGGATCTTCAGGTAGCGGCGGCGCTGGCCTTTGGCGATCTTCCCGGCGGTGTGCAGTATCCGGTAGCGCAGCGTCTTCGGCTCGGCTCTGGCCAGGTCGCCGTCGAGGGCGAGGAGCCGCAGCCATGCGAGCAGGTCGCTGGCGATCGAGGCGGCCTGGCACCATGCCGTGTTGACCTTGTACTTCCTGGACGTTATCTCCAGCCGGTGATCCGCTGTCCTTGACGTGCACGAGGCGAGCTTTAAGCGCGGCGGGCCGCGTCGTGGACGTGGTTACCTTGCGTCGTCCAACACGAGATGACGGAGGGTCGATGCGGGTGCAGCGGGTGGTGATGCCCTGTTCGGGGGCGGAGTCGTGGACGTTGCTGGGCGACGACGGGGGTCCGGTTGGTCCGGCTGAGCGGTTCCTGGCCTATCTGAGTTCGATCGAGCGGTCGCCGAACACTGTCAAGTCATACGCGCATGATTTAAAGGACTGGTTTGGTTACCTGAACCGCCGGGGCCTGCGCTGGGATTACGTCACGCTGGAGGACGCCGGATCGTTCGTGGCGTGGCTGCGGCTGCCGCCTGAGGGGCGGGACGGGACGGTCGCGGTGCTGCCCTCGGTGACGCACCATTGCGGCGCGGCGAGCGTGAACCGGAAGCTCGCGGCGCTGACGTCGTTCTACCAGTTCCATGCCCGGCACGGGGTGCCGCTGGGCGGGCTGCTGACGATGGTGCAGCCACCGGGCCGTAACCGGCCTGCCACAGCGTTCAGGCCGTTCCTCCACCACGTCACTAAGGGCAGGCCGGCGACACGCCAGGCGATCAAGCTGGCCGCTGACCGGCCGTTTCCGCACGTGCTCACCGCCAGTGCGGCGCAGGCGATCCTGGATGCCTGCGAGCACCTGCGGGACTGCTTGCTGCTGGGCCTTCTGCTCGATACCGGGGTTCGCGCTGGCGAAGCCCTCGGTCTGCGTCACGAGGACATGGACATCGGCGGATGCCAGGTGCATGTCGTGCCGCGGGACAACGCGAACGGCGCGCGCGCCAAGGGCGGCCGGCTGCGCGTCATCCCGGCGAGCGCCGCCTTGATGCGCCTGTATGCCGATTACCTGAACCGCGAGTACCAGGCGATCGACTCCGACTACGTATTCGTCAACCTGCGGGGCGCCCCGGTCGGCCGCCCGCTTTCCTACCCGGCGGTCTACGACCTGGTGGTGCGGCTGCGCAAGACGACCGGCGTCGCCTTTTCGCCTCATTCGTTCCGGCACACGTATGCGACGTGGCTGCTGCGCAGGGGCGCGGGCATGGAAAGCGTGAAGGAGCTCCTCGGGCACGCTTCGGTCGCTACCACGATCGATACATATGGTCACCTGACCGTGGAGGACGCCCGCCGCACGCTGGAGGAAGCGGGCTGGTTCACCGGCCGGGAGGTGCGGCTATGACGCCGGTAACCGATCACGAGCACCTTCGGGGAAGTCACGGCCGCCTGCTGGAGCTGCTGATGGCCGCGGTGCGCCCGGGGTTCCGCTCCGACGTGCTGGTCCCCGACCCGGATGACCCGGTGCTCGGACTGCGGACCTGCCCGGCGCCGGGCTGCGACCGGGCGCGGGCGGAGAACGGGCTGTGCAGCGCTCACGGCAACCGCTGGCGGGACCGCGGCCGCCCGGATCTGGCGGAGTTCCTCACCGATCCCGGCCCGCCGCTGAACGGGCGACGCCAGCTGGCCGGATGTGACGTCGCCGGGTGCTGTTACGGCAGCAGCGGCTTCGGACTGTGCATGCGACACCGCAGCGCCTGGCAGCGGGCTGGCCAGCCTGACCCGGCAGACTGGGCGGCACGCGCCCCGGTTCCCGCGCCGCGGCCCCGGACCGAGTGCCGACTCCCGTTCTGCACGCTGTGGCCGGAGAACGACAGGCACCTGTTCTGCAAGGCGCACGAGACCCGCTGGCGGCAGCTGGGCTGCCCGGATGTGGAGGAGTTCATCGCGCATTGCCAGCTGCGCGGCAAGGCACGCATCGACTTCCGCGGGCTAGCGCCTCAGCTGAAGCTCGAGCTGCAGTACGCGGTCCAGTGCCGGCGCGACCGGGAAACGATCACGTTGCCGCCGCAGCGGGCTGGCTGGGCCATCCGCCAGGCCCGGGCCGCCGGCGTGACATCGCTGCTGGACCGTTCTGCCAGCCAGTGGCAGGAGCTGACCGCAGCCAGGCAGGGAACCTGCCAGGCGTTCCTGCTGTTCGCCCGCGACAGCGTCGAAGCCCTGGCCGAAGGGACGGGGTGGGAGGCCGAATACCCGCGCGACGTGTGGCGGCTGCACCGGCTGCCCGGCCTGACGGTGAACCCGGGCAAGGCACCGCACCCGCGCATCCACCTGCGCTTCGACCGGATGACCCAGCCCTGGCTCAGGGCGCTCGCCAAACGCTGGACCCGGCTGCGGCTCAGCTCCGGGCTGACCGTCAGCACCGTGCAGAACGACGTCGCGGCACTCACCCGGTTCAGCGCGTTCCTCGCCATCACCCAGGCCAGCGCGTTACGCGTCGTCGACCGCCCGCTGCTGGAACGCTATCTGGCCTGGCTGGCCAGCCAGCCGATCGGGCACGGCGCGCGGGAAGACGGCGTCACCGCGGTGGGCATGTTCTTCGAGGCGATCCGCCGGCACGGCTGGGACGACACTCTCCCGGCCACCGCACTGTTCTTCCCCGGCGACATACCACCCCGCCCTTCCAGGCTCACGCGGCACCTGGCCGAGCACGTCATGGCGCAGGTCGAGGCACCCGCCAGCCTCGACCGGTGGTCCACCCCGCAGGGACGCCTGGTCACCATCATCCTGATCAGATGCGGGCTGCGGGCCACCGACGCGTGCGCCCTGGCCTTCGACTGCATACTCCGCGACGGTCAGGGCGCCCCCTACCTGCGCTACTTCAACCACAAGATGCGCCGCGAGGCTGCCGTCCCCATCGACGAGGAACTGGAAGCCGAGATCTGCGCCCAGCAGCGCCGGGTCGCCGGACGCTGGCCCGGCCAGCACCCCCACCTGTTCCCCGGCATCAACGGCAACGCCGGCGGCCAGCACCCGCTGACCTACTACAGCTACCGCTCCATGCTCAACCGCTGGCTGGCAACCTGCGATGTCCGCGACGAGCACGGCGAGCCGGTTCACCTGACCCCGCATCAGTGGCGGCACACTTTCGCCTGCCGGCTGATCAACCGGGACGTTCCGCAGGAGGTCATCCGCGTCCTGCTCGATCACGAGTCGACCCAGATGACGGCCCACTATGCCAAGATCACCGATCAGACCGTCCGGCGGCGCTGGGAGGAAGCCACCAAGGTCAACATCAACGGGGAGCGGGTCACCCTCGACCCGGACGGGCCCCTGGCGCAGGCCCAGTGGGCCAAGACCCGGTACGGCATCGCCACCCAGACCCTGCCCAACGGGTACTGCGGGCTGCCGATCCAGAAACGCTGCCCGCACGCCAACGCCTGCCTGACCTGCCCCGTCTTCATCACCGGACCGGAATTCCTGCCCGAACTTCGCCAGCAGCGGCAGCGGACACTCACCCTGGTCGGTACCGCGCAGGCCACCGGCCAGTCACGCGTGAGCGAGATGAACAACCAGGTCCTGGCCAACCTCGACCGCATGATCGGCGAGCTCCATGCCAGCGACGGCGAGCCGCCGGAGGCCGCCGATGCGAGCTGACAACTCCCGTCACATCATCGCCGCCGCCCGGCAGCGCGCCGAGCAGTCCCGGCAGCGAGCCATCGCCGCGCTGCGGCACATGGACGCAACCGGGCAGCCGGTCACCTTCGAGTCAGTCGCCAAGAACGCGGGCGTTTCCCGCTCCTGGCTCTATGCCCAGGCCGACCTGCGCCCGCAGATCGAGCATCTCAGGCAGCGGCAGCGGGACACGCCATCATCGCCGCGCGTCCCGAGCCAGCAACGCGCCTCCGGCGCATCCCTGCTCCGCCGTCTCGAAGCCGCCACCGCACGCATCCGCCATCTGGAAGATGACAACCAGCAGCTGCGGGACGCCCTGGCACGCGCCCTCGGAGAACAACGCGCCAGCAGCATCCTCGGGACCAACCCCGCCGGACGCGACACGCCCGGCCCGCCGGAACCGGAAATCACCACACCATGCCGGCACCCCGTCACCGCAGCCACGTCGGCAACACCGTCCGCATCGCAGAACACCAGGTCAGGCCCATGATCATCTTTTGGGCTCAAGATAACCGACGGCAGGTGCCCCAGGCCCGTGCTCTTGGCGCAGCGGATCCTGTCTTCGACCCGTGCCTGGGTGCGGTGGCGTGCTTCGAGGAACTGGGCCTGCCCGCCCTGGGTGCTGGTGGCCGTGACCTGGTAGCGCTTGCCCTCGTGCTGCTCGAACAGGGTCAGCTGCGCGCCGGGGTGGGGGTTCTCCCGGCGGATCAGGATCCGCATGTCCGGCGGCCAGCCGGCGAGGCGGTCCCCGCCGGCGCTGTGGCGCAGCAGCCCGGTCAGCTCCGCGACCTGCGCGTCCGGCCGCGGCGCCCCGTCGGCGTCCAGCGCCGGGGTCCACGCTGATCCGGGCAGGCGGGGCAGCACGTCGCGGATCCGCTCGTCGAAGTCGAACCCGACGGAGTAGTGCGCCTGGTAGCCGGGGCGGGCGTTGAGGCCGGTGACGTGCTGGACCAGGGCGTGCGTGGCCCCGGCGCCGTCGCAGGTGACCAGCATCTTGCGGCGGTACCTCGCCGGGATCTGCGCGACCGCGGCGTCGGTGATGGCGATGTGGTCCGCTGCCGTGTTGCTGCCGGCGTTCCCCGGCCTGAGCATCACGGCGAGCGACTCACCGGTGTTGTCGCACCAGGCGGTCAGCGGGTGATGACCCCAGGTGCCCTTGTGCGTGCCTTTCGCCATCTACTTGTCGCTGTGGGCGATGACGATCGCGGCGTCCAGGCGGATCACGATCACGTCGCCCAGGTCCCGCCCGGCCACTCGGGCCGGCGGGATGCCGCCGTGCCGGGCGGTGATCAGGCCCCAGACGTGGCGGCGGGTCCTGGCCCGGGCCCTGGCGATCCGGGCCAGCGCCGCGTCGCCGCACGCGGCGAGGGTCCGCCACGCGGTCGTGTCGGAGGCGACCGGGCCGAACAGCTCGCCCTGGTGGCGCAGCATGTCGATCTCGCTGATCGTCGTCGCGCCGTCGGCGATCGCCACCGCCACGTCAGCCAGGACCCGCGCCCGGTCGTGCAGCGGGGCGAAGCCCCGCCGGGCCAGCGCGCCCGACAGCGCCCCGGTCAGGCCCATCCGGTCAGCGATCAGCCGCGTCAGCGCCGACCCGGCATGCGACACGACCCCGTGCCCGCCGACCTCGACCAGCAGTCCCTTCGGCCACGCCATAGAATCCACGGGAAAAGTGCCTCTCGCGCTGCGGTACTGTGAACCTCGACAGGCCTCATTATCGCAGATCAGAGGCACTTTTCGCTGTCACTAGCGACCATTTGGCGACGCCGTCGGACCGCCGTGAATGACCGGGGCTGGGGCCCAGGGCCATCGGGCGGAGATTCGGACCGGAGGCGGCGGCTGCCGCGGACGATCCGCCCGGCGGCGGCGAACAGCCGGAGCCGGATGCGCTTGGGTTCCCATCTGCGGGCAGGGCCGTCGAGGGCGAGCATGGCCGTCCAGGCCAGGAGGTCGCAGGCCAGGGCGACGATCTCGCACCAGATCTGGTTCTGGGCGTAGCCGTGCAGGGGCAGGTTCCGAAGCCCGGTGTCCTTCGCGCAGCGGATCCGGTCCTCGCACCTGGCGCGGCGCCGGTGCCGCAGCTCCAGGGCGGCGAGCTGCCCGCCTTTGGTGCTGGTGGCGAAGCACGTGACCCGGTGGCCGCCGATGTCGGTGATCCGCAGCTGCGCGCCGGGGTGCGGGCGTTCTTTGCGGGCGATCACCCGCATCCCCTTCGGCCAGCCGGCCAGGTCCAGGGCGCCGGTCAGCTCGGCGACCCACGCGCCGGGCCGCTGGATGCCGCCGGCGTCGCAGGCCGGGGTCCACGCCGTCGCGGGGATCCCGGCGATGGCGTCCTCGATCGCGGCGGTGATGACCATGCCGACCGAGTACTGCAGGCGGCGGGACGGCCGGGTCAGCCAGGTCAGGAACTCATGGGTGCCGCCGCCGGAGTCGGCCCGGATCAGCACGTTCTTCCGCTGGGCGGCGGGCAGCTGCTTCAGCGCAAGCCGGGTGGCCTCGATGTGGTCGGCGGCGGTGTTGGATCCGGCGTTGCCGGGCCGCAGCATGATCGCGAGCGGCTCCCCGGACCCGTCCGGGCCGTGGTCGGCGAAGACGGTCATGGGATGGAAGCCATAGGCCCGCTTCCACGTCGGGGCAGCCTGAGCCTTGTCCGAGTGGGAGATCACGATCGTCGCGTCCAGGTCGACGGTCACCTGGGCGCCGCCCGCGCCCGGCGCTGCCTCGCCCGCCAGCTCCCAGGCCCGCTCGCGTGCGGCGGCCCGCGCGGCCCGGATCGCCTTCAGGGACCGCGGCGCATCGGCGGCGAGCTTGCTGACCAGGCGGGACACGACCGGGTCGGAAGCTACCGGGCCGAACAGGGCCGGCTCGGCGCGGAGCACCGCGATATCGGCCAGGCAGTCCCCGCCCAGTGCCAGCATCACCGCCAGGTCCGCGATGATCTTCCCCGGATCATGCACCGCCCGCGGCGCCCGCCACCGCCCCAGACCCGCCGACAACCTGCTCTCCAGGCCCGTCACCGCCAGCGCCCGGACCAGCAGCAACCCGCCGGACTGGGACACGATCCCCTTCCCGTCGGCAGACACGGTCATCTTCGGGCGGCGGACTGTATCCTGCATGTGAAAAGTGCCTTCGGCTTTGGTGCGGACAGGACTCTAGACAAGC
>JBPCKO010000303.1:0-15782 GCA_051004215.1 Streptosporangiaceae bacterium
TCCGCGGGCCGGCCGGGGCCTGCGGGGCCGCCCGGTACGCCCGGTGCTGGCCTGAGCCGAGCGCGCGCCTGGCCGGACCGGCGATCCGGCGGCCGAGCGGGGCCAGCAGGTCGGCCTCCGGCAGCAACGTCCTGGCCGCCCGCGCCGCCCGGCGGTAACCGGCGATCCCGGCCACCGCGCCGGCCGTGAACCAGAGTCCGCGCCTGATCATCGCTGTGCCCCGTCCCGCGCCGCCCGCACCCGCTCGGCCCGTTCCCGCCAGCTTTCCCGCCGCGGCGACGAGCCGGACCTCGCGGCTACCCGGTCGGTCCGCCAGGACCGGGCCTGGCCGTCCGCGGTGCCGCCCTCGCCCGCCGCTGGGCCGGACCTGCCCGCCAGCGCCGCCGCGCCGGACCTGGCCGTCAGCGCGGTACCCGGCTCGTCCCGCACGATGTCGTCGGGCAGGGCCCGCAGCCGGGCCGGGCTGGTCAGGCCGGGGCCGCCGTCGGCCTGACCGGACCGGCGCAGCGCCAGCGCGTAGCGGACGCCGTGCCCCGCAGCGGCCAGTCGCAGCACCGGGGTGCCGAGCCCGGTCGCGATCACCCGGGCCGTTCCGGCGACCGCGGATACCTGCTCGGACAGCTCGGACATGCTCGCGGCCACCTCGTCGACCCCGTCGGCGAGCGCGCCGGTCCTGGCCAGCTGCGCGTCGGCCCGGTCGACCGTCGCCCGGCCCCGGGCCAGCAGCTCCTCGGTGCCGGCCTGATAGCTCGTCACCAGCGACGTCGCCGCGCCGATCAGCCCGCCCAGCTTGGCCAGCACGTAGACGGCCGCGCACATCGCGACCGCGAAGAACGCGGCCGCGACCAGCGCCGCGAGCTGCCCGGCATTCATTCGGCCACCGCTCCCTTCCCTGGTCCTGGGTCACCAGCCGGCGCCGTGCCCGGCCGTCCCCCCGGCACTCGCGCCGACCTTACCGCCTGAGCCGGTACCGCTTGCCCCGCAGCCGGGTTTCAACCATCGCCCGGGTTCTCGCCATCGGCGCCGGCGGGCCCGGCCGGCCCGGCTGACCCGGCTGGCCTCGGCTCGTCGCCGGTCCCCGCCAGCGCCGCCCTGATCCGCTCGGACCGGTCGGCGTACCGCGCCTCGGCGCCGTGCCGGCTCGGCTCGTAGTAGCGGCGCCCGGCCGCCGCGTCCGGCAGGTACTGCTGCGCGACGATGCCCTCGTCGAAGTCGTGCGGGTACCGGTAACCCTGGCCGTGGCCGAGCCTGACCGCGCCGCGGTAGCTCGCGTCCCGCAAGTGCGCCGGCACCGGCCCGGTCCGGCCCGCGCGCACGTCGTCCTGGGCCGCGCCGATCGCCCGCACCACCGCGTTCGACTTCGGCGCCAGGGCCAGGTGGATGACCGCCTGGGCCAGGTTGATCCTGGCCTCGGGCAGTCCCACGAACTCGACCGCCTGGGCGGCGGCGATCGCCAGCGGCAGCGCGGTCGGGTCGGCCAGACCGACATCCTCGCTGGCGTGCACGATGATCCGCCGGGCGATGAACCGCGGGTCCTCGCCCGCCTCGATCATCAGGGCCAGGTAGTGCAAGGCGGCGTCGGCGTCGCTGCCCCTGATGCTCTTGATGAACGCGCTGATCACGTCGTAGTGCTGATCGCCCGCCCGGTCGTAGCGGACCGCCATCCGGTCCACCGCGCGGGCCAGCACGGCCGCGTCGACCACGCCGCCGTCGGGCAGCCCGAGCGCGGCCGCCTCCAGGTAGGTCAGCGCCCGCCGGGCGTCGCCGCCGGCCAGCCTCAGCAGCTCGTCGGCGGCGTCATCGGCCAGGCTGACCGCGCCGGCCAGCCCGCGCTCGTCGGCGACAGCCTGACTGAGCAGCTCGCGCATGTCCTCGTCCGGCAGCGGCCGCAGCGTGAACAGCAGGGACCTGGACAGCAGCGGGCCCACGACCGAGAACGACGGGTTCTCGGTGGTCGCGCCGACGAACGACACCCAGCGGTTCTCCACCGCGGGCAGCAGGGCATCCTGCTGCGCCTTGTTGAACCGGTGCACCTCGTCGATAAACAGCAACGACTGGGCCCCGGTCAGCCCGAGCTCGGTCCTGGCCGCCTCGATCGCCGCCCTGACCTGGCTGACGCCGGCCGACACGGCCGACAGCTCGGTGAAGCGGCGGCCGGTGACCTGGCTGAGCACGTAGGCGAGGGTGGTCTTGCCGGTGCCCGGCGGCCCCCACAGCAGCACCGACATCGGCGCCGCCCGCTCAACCAGGGTGCGCAGCGGCGAGCCGGGTCCGGTCAGGTGCGGCTGGCCGCGGACCTCGTCCAGGTTCCGCGGCCGCATCCGCACCGCGAGCGGGGCCACCGCCTGCGCGGCTTCCTCGCCGGCGGCATCGAACAGGCTCGCGCCCGGCGCCGCCTCGCGGACCTGGCCGGCCCGGCGGGGCTGCGAGCGGGACTCCCTGGCGGCCACGAGTCGACCTTACTGCGCGGTTCTGGCCCTCAGCCCGGGTCCTGGGCCTGCCGCACTGGCTCCGGCGCGGCGTTCGAGCCCGGCTTGATGATCTTGTCGACCCCGGCCTCCTTGCGCTGCGCGGCCGTGATCGGGGTCGGCGCGCCGGTCAGCGGGTCGCTGCCGGACGCCGCCTTCGGGAACGCGATCACGTCCCTGATCGAGTCCCGGCCGGTCAGCAGCATCAGCATCCGGTCCCAGCCGAACGCGATCCCGCCGTGCGGCGGCGGGCCGAACCGCAGCGCGTCCAGCAGGAACCCGAACTGCGACCGCGCCGCGTCCCTGGACAGCCCGATCACGTCGAAAACCTGCTGCTGCATGGCCGGGCGGTGGATCCTGATCGAGCCGCCGCCGATCTCGGTACCGTTGCAGACCAGGTCGTAAGCGTCGGCCAGGGCGCCCGCGGGCTCGGCCACGAACTTCTCGGCCCAGTCGGGCAGCGGAGCGGTGAACGGGTGGTGGACCGCGGTCCAGCCGCCCTCGGCGGTAGCCCCGCCCTCCTCCACCCGTTCGAACATCGGCGCGTCCACGACCCAGGTGAACGCCCACGCAGCGGCGTCGATCAGGCCGCACCGGGCGCCGATCTCGAGCCGGGCCGCGCCGAGCAGGGCCCGGGCGGCGTTCGGCGGTCCGGCGGCGAAGAACACGCAATCCCCGGCCGATGCCCCGGCCGCCGCCGGGAGCCCGGCCCGCGCGGCCTCGGACAGGTGCTTGGCCGCCGGCCCGGAGTCCGACACCGCGCCGTCCGGCCCGATCAGCACGTAGGCCAGCCCGCGGGCACCGCGCGACTTGGCCCAGTCCTGCCAGCCGTCGAATTCCTTGCGGCTCTGGCTGGCGCCACCCGGCATCACCACGGCCCCGACGTGCTGGGCCTGAAAGACGCGGAACCCGCTGCCGGCGAAGTACGCGGTCAGGTCGGCGAGCTCGCAGCCGAACCGCAGGTCCGGCTTGTCCGAGCCGAACCTGGCCATTGCGTCGGCGTAGGTCATCTGCGGGATGGGCCTGGCCAGGTCGTAGCCGGCCACCTCCCGCCACAGCCGCTGCACCAGATCCTCGGCCACCTCGATGACATCAGCCCTGGTGATGAACGACATCTCCAGGTCGATCTGGGTGAACTCCGGCTGCCGGTCGGCCCGGAAGTCCTCGTCCCTGAAGCAGCGGACGAGCTGGTAATAGCGCTCCATCCCGGACACCATCAGCAGCTGCTTGAACAGCTGCGGAGACTGCGGGAGGGCGTACCAGGAGCCCGGCTGGAGCCGGACCGGCACCAGGAAGTCGCGCGCGCCCTCCGGGGTGGACCTGGTCAGGAACGGCGTCTCCACGTTCACGAAGCCGTGATCGCGCATCACGTCGCTGACCAGGTAGGCCGCCGCGGACCTGGCCCGCAGCGCGGCGGCCATGTCGGGCCGCCTGATGTCCAGGTAGCGGTACCTGAGCCGGACCTCCTCGTTCAGCTCGGCCTGCCCGTCCAGCGGGAACGGCAGCGGATCGGACTGCGACAGCACCTCGATCCCCTCGGCCGCGACCTCAACCGCGCCGGTGGGCAGGTCGGGGTTCTCGTTGCCCGCGGGACGCTGCCGTACCTCGCCGGTGACCAGGACGCAGAACTCGGCCCGCAGCTCGTGCGCGATGTCCTCCTGCCGCAGCACCACCTGCACGATGCCGCTCGCGTCGCGGAGGTCGATGAACGCGACGCCGCCATGGTCACGCCGCCGGGCGACCCACCCGGCCAGGGTGACCTGCTGGCCAGCCTGGGCGGCGCGCAGGGCGCCCGCCTCGTGCGTGCGGATCATCTCTCGGTCCAGCCCTTCTGTGACGTAGTCCTGGGGCCGCTTACAGGCCGCGGCCGGGACCGGCGGCGGGCGCGAGCCCGGCCAGGAACGGATTGGCGGCCCGTTCCGCGCCGATGGTCGTCTGCGGGCCGTGGCCCGACAGCACGACGGTCTCGTCCGGCAGCGGAAGGCAGACCCGGGCCAGGCTATCGAGAATTGTCTGGTAGTCGCCGCCGGGCAGGTCGGTCCGCCCGATCGAGCCCGCGAACAGCAGGTCGCCGGTGAAGATCGTGTCCGGCAGCCCGAAGGTGACCGATCCCGGCGTGTGCCCGGGCGCGTGCCGCACGGCGAGCGGGATTCCGGCCAGCTCCAGCGTCATCCCGTCGGCCAGTTCGCGCACGTCGTCGGGCTCGGTGAAGGTCAGGCCGCCGAACAACTGCTGGCCGGCCTGCAGCGGCATGCCCCGGGCGGGGTCGCTGAGCAGGGCCCGGTCCTCGGGGTGCACGTAGGCCGGGATGCCCGTGGCCCCGCACACCGGGGCGATGGACCAGATGTGGTCGATGTGGCCGTGCGTGGCCAGTGCGGCGGCCGGCCGCAGCCGGTGCCGCCCGATGATCTCCTCGATGCCGGCCTCGCTGTCCTGACCAGGATCGATGATCAGGCATTCCTGCCCCGGCCCGGGTGCCACGATGTAGCAGTTCGCAGCGAACGACCCGGCGGGAAATCCGGCGATCAGCACGGTGACCTCCTGGCTTGCGGCTGCTGACCAGGCTACCGGCCGGGCTCCGCCCGGCTGGCGGCCGCGAGCGCGGTGCGGATCGGATCGGATCGTTGACGGTCGTTACAAGACGGCGCGGTTGGTGCGTCGAACCGATAACAGCAGGCGTCGGCACTTGCCTGGTCCAGATACCATGCGCGAAGTTTTGGAATGGGACCACTACCGTCGATAACGGGAGGGTTGGACGGGTGCCGGGTAAGCAGGAGCGGCAGCGGAAGCTGGCCAGGGAGCGGTACGAGCGCCGCCAGACCCGTGAGGCCGAACGACAGCGCCGCACGCGCCGGACCACGCAGTGGGTCTCGGCCGGCCTGGTCGTGCTCGTCCTCGCGGGCGTGGTGGCCTTCACGATCGTGAACCTGACCAGCGCGAGCGCCAAGCCATCGGCGGCCGGAGCGTCGCCGTCGGCCTCGACCAGCCCGGCTCAGTCCGCGAGCCCGTCGGCGTCGCCGAGCCCGACCGCGACCGGGCCGGTGACCTCCTGCACCTACACCAAGAGCCCGCCCGCATCGCGCAACGTCGGCCTGCCGCCGTCCAAGCCCGACCTGAAGGCGACCTACCAGGCCACGATCAAGACCAACCGCGGCTCCATCGTGATCGACCTGCTCAACTCCGGTGCCCCGTGCACGGTTAACTCGTTCGCCTACCTGGCCAGCAAGAGCTACTTCAGCAACACCATCTGCCAGCGGCTCACGACCAGCGGCATCTTCGTGCTGCAGTGCGGCGATCCGACCGGGACGGGCTCGGGCGGGCCCGGGTACAAGTTCAACGACGAGAACCTGACCGGGGCGACGTACCCGCAGGGCACGGTCGCGATGGCCAACGCCGGCCCGAACACCAACGGCAGCCAGTTCTTCCTCGTCTACAAGAACACGACCCTCGCGCCGAGCTACACCCCGTTCGGGCGGATAGTGGGCGGCCTGAACGTGGTCCAGAAGGTCGCCGCCGCGGGCACGAGCACCGGATCGGGTGACGGCCGCCCCAAGGAAAAGGTCGTCATCGAGAGCGTGACCATCAAGAAGACCTGACCGCCGGTCCTGCCCGGCCCGGGCGGGACGGATCAGGTACCAAGCCGGAGGTAAGCGGTGAGCACCGAAAGCCAGCCATGGGGCCGGGTAGCCGACGACGGGACCGTCTACGTCCGCACCGCTGACGGCGAGCGCGTGGTCGGCATCTGGCAGGCCGGAAGCCCGGACGAGGCGCTCGCCTTCTTCACCCGCCGGTACGACTCGCTGGCCACCGAGGTCAGCCTGCTGGAGCGCCGGATCACGACCACCGATTTGGCTCCCGGCCAGGCCAGGGCGACCATTACCCGGCTGCGGGCCACCATGGCCGAGGCCAAGGCGGTCGGCGACCTGGACGGCCTCAGGCGGCGCCTGGACGCCCTGTCCGAGCGGGCCGACTCCCGCCAGGCCGAGCACAAGGCCGCCAGGGACCGCACCAGGGTCGAGGCGATCGAGATCAAGGAGCGGATCGTCACCGAGGCCGAGAAGCTCGCGGTCGAGGCCACCCACTGGAAGTCCAGCGGCGAGCGGCTCAAGGAGCTGCTTGATGAGTGGAAGGCCGCCCCGCACGGCGACCGCCAGGCCGAGGCGGCCTTGTGGAAGCGGCTGTCGGCCGCCAGGAGCGCCTTCGCCAAGCGCCGCAAGGGTTACTTCGCCGCCCTGGAGGGCGAGCGCGAGGGCGTCCGGGAGCGCAAGCAGGACCTGGTGACCAGGGCCGAGGAACTGTCTGGCTCGACCGACTGGGCCGCCACGGCCGCCGCTTACCGCGATCTGATGGCGTCCTGGAAGGAGGCCGGCCGGGCCGACCGGGCGTCCGAGGACGAGCTGTGGAAGCGGTTCAGGGCGGCCCAGAGCACCTTCTTCGACGCCCGCTCGGCGACCATGTCAGCCAAGGACAACCAGCTGCGGGAGCGGGCCACGGCCAAGGACGAGCTGCTCGCCGAGGCCGAGAAGCTGCTGCCGATCACCGACCCGAAGACGGCCAGGTCCGCTCTCCGCTCGATCCACCAGCGCTGGGACAAGATCGGCTCGGTGCCCAGGGACGCCCAGGAAAGGCTGGAGGGCGGCCTGAAGAAGGTCGACGACGCGGTCCGCAAGGCGGAGGACATCCAGTGGCGGCGGACTAACCCGGAGGCCCTGTCCCGGGCCAGGGACACGGTCGCCCAGATCCGCAAGACGGTCGAGAAACTCGAAGGCCAGCTGGCCCAGGCCAGCGAGCGTGGCGACGAGGCCGCCCAGGCCAGCGCGTCCTCGGCCCTGGCGACCCGCCGGTCCTGGCTCGTCGAGGCCGAGAAGACCCTGGCCGACCTCACCAGCTAACCGGTCGCCCGACCCGTCAGCTGGTGACGCGGTGGGCGTCGTAGACGCCGTCGATCGAGCGGACGGCGCGGAGCACGTGCCGCAGGTGCTCGGGGTCACCCATCTCGAACGTGAACTTGCTCAGCGCGACCTGGTCGCGCCTGGTCGACACCGACGCCGACAAGATGTTCACGTGCTGCTCGGAGATCGAGCGGGTGATGTCGGACAGCAGGCCGGTACGGTCCAGCGCCTCGACCTGGATCGCGGCCAGGAACCGCGAGCTCTCCCGCGGCGCCCAGTGCACGGTGACCATCCGCTCCGGCTCGTTCTGCAGCAGGTGCTGCACGTTGACGCAGTCCGCCCGGTGCACGGAAACCCCGTTGCCCCTGGTCACGAAGCCGAGGATGTCGTCGCCCGGCACCGGCGTGCAGCACTTGGACAGCCGGGCCCAGACGTCGGCCGCGCCCTCGACCGAGACGCCGGAGTCACCGGTGACCGTGCGCGCGCTGGGCTGCCTGGTCGGGACGGCCGCCTCGGCCAGCTCCTCCTGGGCCCCGGCCAGGCCGCCGGCCGAGCGGACCAGCTTGTCCACGACCGACTGGGAACTCACGTGCCCGTCGCCGATGGCCGCGTACAGACCGGCGAGGTCCGGGTAGCGCAGCTCCATCGCGATGTCCTGGAGCGCGGACGCGGTGGCCAGGCGCTGCAGCGGCAGGCCTTGCTTGCGCATGGTCCTGGCGATCATGGTCTTGCCGGTGTCGGCCGAGGCCTCGCGCCGCTCCTTGGTGAACCAGTGCTTGATCTTGTTCCGCGCGCGGGCGCTCTTGACGAAGGTCAGCCAGTCCTGGCTCGGCCCGGAGTCGGCCGCCTTGGAGGTCAGGACTTCCACCGTCTCGCCGTTGGAAAGGGGGGACTCCAGGGGCACCAGGCGGCCGTTCACCTTGGCTCCGACGGTCCGGTGGCCGACCTCGGTGTGGATCGCGTAGGCGAAGTCCACCGGCGTGGAATCCTGCGGCAGCGCGATCACCTCGCCCCGCGGGGTGAATACGTACACCTCGGCGCTGCCGACCTCGAACCGCAGCGACTCCAGGAACTCGGCCGGGTCGGTGGTCTCCCGCTGCCAGTCCATGAGCTGGCGGATCCAGGCCAGGTCGGACGGGCTGCGCCCGGTGATCACCTCTTCCTTGTACTTCCAGTGCGCCGCGACGCCGTACTCGGACCTCCGGTGCATGCCCGAGGTCCTGATCTGCAGCTCCACCGGCTTGCCGCCCGGGCCGATCACCGTTGTGTGCAGCGACTGGTACATGTTGAACTTCGGCATCGCGATGTAGTCCTTGAACCGGCCTGGCACCGGGTTCCACCGCGCGTGCACGGCGCCGAGCACGGCGTAGCAGTCCCGCACCGTGTCGACCAGGACCCGGATGCCGACTAGGTCGTAGATCTCGTCGAAGCCGACATTTCTGGCGATCATCTTCTGGTAGACCGAGTACAGGTGCTTCGGCCGCCCGGTGACCTTGGCCTTGATCTTGGCCTCGCGCAGGTCGGTGGTGACCTCCTCGATCACCTCGGAGATAAAGGCCTCCCGCCGGGGGGCCCGCTCCGACACCAGCCGCGCGATCTCGTCGTACCGCTTAGGGAACAGCGTCGCGAACGCCAGGTCCTCGAGCTCCCACTTCACTGTGTTCATGCCGAGGCGGTGGGCCAGAGGGGCGTAGATTTCCAGGGTCTCGCGGGCCTTCTGCTCCTGCTTGCGCCTGGGCAGATACCGCAGCGTGCGCATGTTGTGCAGCCGGTCGGCCAGCTTGATGACCAGCACCCGGATGTCGCGGGACATCGCCACGACCATCTTGCGCACGGTCTCGGCCTGGGCCGCCTCACCGTACTTGACCTTGTCCAGCTTGGTCACGCCGTCGACCAGGGCCGTGATGTCGTCGCCGAACTCGCGCCGCAGTTCCTCCAGCGTGTAGTCGGTGTCCTCGATGGTGTCGTGCAGCAGGGCCGCGCTGAGGGTCTCGTGATTCATGCCGAGCTCGGCCAGGATCGTCGCGACCGCGAGCGGGTGCGTGATGTACGGGTCTCCGCTGTCGCGGGACTGGCCGCCGTGACACTTGGCGGCGACGTCGTAGGCCCGCTCGATCAGCCGGATGTCGGCCTTCGGGTGCGTCGTGCGCACCGTCCTGATCAGCGGCTCAAGGACGGGATTGACCCCGCTGCGGGACGGGCTGAACCGGCTGAGCCGCCGCCTGACCCCGGCCGGGCCTGATCCGAAGCTCTCGGGCGCGGACAGGTCACGTGGCATGGACCGGGTGGCCGAGTTGCTCGGGTCCTGGGTGACCGCGGCGCCGTCCTGGCCAGCCAGATCGGCCGCCCCGGTCTCTGCGCCCGGACCCTGATCGGCGTCCTCCGCCTCGGCGGGCGCGCGAACGGGCGGCGTCACCCCATTCGCCTCCACGGGCGGATCCTGGTCGTTCTGGCCCCGCCCCGTGGTCTCCTGGGTGACTCCGCTGCCGGCCTTGCCGGCCGTCGCTACGTCACCAGCCACTGCCGCTCCTCGCGTCAGCTGAAGCAACAAGTCTATCCGGGGCGGTGTTCCTGGGCAGCCAGCCTGCCGGCAAGTTCCGCCGGGACCGGCCGCCCTGGTGGCCGGTCAAAGGCCGAGCAGCGCGCGGATCTCCAGGCCGGCCAGTCTGGCCCGGCCGCCCAGGAACCCCAGCTCGATCAGCACGGCCAGGGAGACGACCTCGGCCCCGGCCCGGCGGATCAGCGCGGCGGTCGCCGCCGCGGTGCCGCCGGTAGCGAGCACGTCATCGATCATCAGCACCCGCTCCCCCGGCGCGAACGCGTCGGTGTGCACCTCGACGGTGGCGGTGCCGTACTCCAGCTCATACGTCTCGGCGTGGGTCGGCCCCGGCAGCTTGCCGACCTTGCGGACCGGCACGAAGCCGACCCCCAGCTCGCAGGCGACCGGAGCGGCGAGGATGAAACCGCGGGCCTCGATGCCCGCCACCTTGTCGATCCGCACGTGCCCGGCCGCCAGCGCCTGCACCGCCGCGGAGAGCCCGGCCGGGTCGGCCAGCAGCGGCGTGATGTCCTTAAAGACCACGCCGGGCTGCGGGTAGTCGGGCACATCCCTGATCAGCCTGCGCAGGCGGACAGCGATGTCCTCGCCGTCCGCGCCGTCCGCCCCGGCCGCCAGCCCGGACTCCTGCGAGCCGACCTCGGACAATTTGCGCCTACCTGCGCTTCTTCTTGCCGGACGGGCGCCGCCGGGCGGCGCTCGGCCGCCGTGGCTGCTGCCTCGGGCCGGACACCGGGCGCGCGCCGGTCCCGCCCGACGGCCGGCCAGCGCTTACCGGCGCGACCGGGGTCGCCTGCGCGGCATCGGTCTCGGCGACCGTGTCGTCGGCCGGCGTTTCCGCCCCGCCCGCGGCCGTGGTCGTGGCCGGCCCGTTGCCCACCGCGACCTTGGCCTGGCGCTTGACGCTGCCGGCGCGCTGGGAGATCTGCTTGCGCAGCTGACGGAACTCCGGCTGGCGCTCCTTCAGGTCGGCCAGCACCGGAGTGGCGATGCAGATCGAGGAGTACGTGCCGGACAGCATGCCGATGAATAGCACCAGCGACAGGTCCTGCAGCTCGCCCGGGCCGAGCACGAGCACGCTCACGGCCAGGATGGACAGCACCGGGAGCAGCGCGATCACCGAGGTGTTGATGGACCGGACCAGGGTCTGGTTCAGGGCCAGGTTGGCCGCCTCGCTGTAGGTGGTGCGCCGGGTCGCCAGCAGGCCCGCGGTGTTCTCGCGGACCTTGTCGAAGACGACGACGGTGTCGTACAGCGAGTACCCGAGGATGGTCAGCAAGCCGATCACCGTGGCCGGGCTGACCTGGAACCCGGCCAGGGCGTAGACCCCGACCGTGATCACGATGTCATGCAGCAGCGCAACCAGGGCCGCGGTGGCCATCCGCCACTCGAACGCCAGCGACAGGTAGGCCACGATCACGACCAGGAACGCGATCAGCGCTTCGAGTGCCTTCGTCGAGATCTGGCTGCCCCAGCTCGGGCCGATCGAGTTAATGCTGACGGCGTTGCGCGCGATGCCGAACCTCGAGGCAAGCGCGTTCTGGATCGCGAACTCGGTCTTCTGGTGCGTGATCACCGGGGTCTGGACATCCCAGCCCCGCGCGCCGACCTGCTGGACGGTGATCGTCGACCCGCCGCCCGCCGCGGTCACCGTACTCGCCACCTGAGTCTGGGTGACGTGCGCGGCCGCCGGGGTGTTGAACTTGTAGACGTCGCCGCCCTTGAAGTCGATGCTGAAGTTCAGCCGGAGCACGATCAGCGCGATGATCGCGATCGCCACGATCGCGCCCGAGATCTTGTACCAGAGCTTCTGCCGGCCGACGAAATCGAACGACACCTCGCCCCGGTACAGCCGCCCGCCGACGCCGCCGAGCCCGGCCATCACGCCTCCCTCGGGGTGGTACGGCCGGTGTAGGGCGCCGGGCTGGCCGAGGCGCCGGACGGCGCCGTGCTGGCCGCGCTGCCGGTGACCGGCCTGGCCGTCGCGGCCCGCGAGCCGCGCCACGGCGACTTTGCGCCCAGCCGGGCCGGATCCAGGCCCGACCACTTATGACCGCGGCCGAAGAAGTCGGTCCTGGCCAGCAGCGTGACCATCGGCTTGGTGAACAAGAACACCACCACGATGTCGATCAGCGTCGTCAGGCCGAGGGTGAACGCGAAACCGCGGACATCGCCGACGGCGATCAGGTACAGCAGCAAGGCGGCCAGGAACGAGACCGTGTCCGAGACCAGGATGGTGCGCCTGGCCCGGTGCCAGCCGCGTTCCACCGCGGCCCGCAGCGACCGGCCCTCCCTGACCTCGTCCCGCAGCCGCTCGAAGTAGACCACGAACGAGTCCGCGGTGATGCCGATGGCCACGATCAGGCCCGCGACGCCGGCCAGGGACAGCGTGAAGCCCTGGTACTTGGAGAGCAGGATGACCGTCAGCCAGGTGATGAGGGCCGCGGTGGCCAGGCTGAACACGGACACGACGGCCAGCCCCCGGTAGTAGAAGACCGAGTAGAGCACGACCAGGAACAGGCCGATCGCGGCGGCTAGCAGGCCTGCGGTGAGCTGAGACGAACCGAGCTGGGGCGAGATCGACTGGGTCTGCTGGGGCACGAACGCCAGCGGCACGGCCCCGTACTTCAGCACGTTGGCCAGCGAGGTGGCCTGATGCTTGCTGAAGCTGCCGCCCGGCCCGGTGATTTCCCCGGAACCGGCTGTGATCGGCTGCGTCACCTGGGGCGCCGAGATCACCTTGCCGTCCAGCACGATCGCGAACTGGTCGAGCGGCGACGTCGCGCTGCCCGTCTGGGCGTTGTAGTACTTGGCGACCATCTGGCTGGTCATTTCGCCGAACGCCTTCTGGCCCTGGCCGTTCAGGTTGAAATCGACCACCCACTGGCCCGACGTGTTCAGCGTGGCCGCGACCTTGGTCAGGTTGGTGCCGACCACCTTGGCCTTGTCCAGCACGTACTTGACGCCCGCGCTGTCGCACCCGACCACCTGGGCGTTCGCGTCGTCCCACTTGGTCGGGTCGTTGCCGTAGATCTGCCTCTGCCAGTCCTTATGCGTGCAGTTCAGCCGGTTGAAGTCGGCGATCACGGCCTTGCTGGTGACCTTGCTGAGGTCGCCGCCGGCATCCTTCGCGGTCGGCAGCCGGGTCGTGAAGGACGGGCTCGGCGACGGCGAAGGAGACGGGCTGGCGGACGACTTCTGGCTGGAGGAGGCCGACGGGGTCGGTGAGGGGGACGCGGTCGCCCCGGCCGCGCCGAGTGCCCTGGCCCGCGCCGCCTGGCCGGAACCGCCGGACGGGGAGGGCGAGGCGGTGGCCTTGCCGGGGCTGGACGCCTTCGGGCTGGCCGAGGACGATCCGCCCGGCGACGACGACGGGCTCGGCGACGGCGATGTGCTCACCGAAGGAGCGGTCGAGATGGCCGTCGGCTTGCCCGAGGCGAGCAGCAGCACCTGGCGGAACCGCAGCACGGCCGACCGCAGCAGCGGCGCGATGTCCTCGGCGCTCTTGTGTGGCACCGAGACGATGATGTCGTTGCTGCCCTGCTGCTGGACCTTGGCTCCGGTAAATCCCTGGCCGTTGATCCGGCTGTTCAGGATCGCGATCGACTGCGTCATCTCCCCGCTGGTCGGGGCCGGGCTGCCCGGCCTCAGCACGACCGTCTTGATCGTGACCGTGGTGCCGCTGGACAGGTCGAGGCCGAGCCCGACCTTGAACTTGTCATGCAAGCTGCCGGGGTGCGCGAAGGCACCGCCGATGATCGTCGCGAACATGACGACGAGCAGGGCGAGCAGCACCGACAGGTACCGCCAGGGCCGCGATGTCGGTCCTTGCTGCCTCGACGAGCCGCCCGCCGGCCGGGACGCGGAACCGCGCGGCCGGGCGGGCCTGTTGCTTGGGGGTGCCACCTGAGTGTCTGTCCTTAGCTGAATCGGGCCCGCGGCGAGCGGTCAGATATTGCGGTCCTTCAGGTCGCCGAACTGCTCGTCCGGCGTCCCCGGCTCGGCCTCGGCCTCGGTCTCGTGCTCGTGCTCGTGCTCGGTCGTGGCCTCGTACTCGGCCTCCGGCTCCTCGGCCTGCTCGGGGTCGATGTCCTCGTGCGACGGCATCGCGTCCCCGGTCGCGGCATCGTCGCTGACCACCTCCATGACCGCCCGCCTGAGCATCGTGACCTCCACGCCGGGCGCGATCTCGATGACCACGTCGCGGTCGTCGCCGGAGACCACCGTGCCGTACATGCCGGCCGTGGTCCGGACTCGCTGCCCCGCCATGACCTGGCTCTGCGTCTGCCTGGCCTGGCGCTGCCGGTTCCGCTGCGGACGCATGATCAGCAGGTAGAACAGGCCGACCAGGACGGCCAGGATGATGAACGTGAACGTGGGGTTGCCACCGGACTTCGTCGAGCCGGCGGCGAGAATCATGGTCCCCATCACGGGGCTTCCTTCCAGTTGACGGCGCAGCGGCCAGATGCAGCGCAGGAACCCTGCCGGCAGGACCGGCAGCGTGCCAGGCGGCTGGGAAAGACCAACTGCCGAAGTGTAGCGGCGCACGGGCCGCGCACAAACAGGCTACGACGTCGGCGGAGTGATCGTAACCGGGCCGCAACCCGGTCCGGCCGCTCCGTTCCCGGTGACCGCACTGTCCACCTACTCAAACAACCTGATCGGGCCAGATCCATCCCCTGGACCGCCAGCCGCCGCCGACGGCGGGGGCGGGACCAGGCCCAGATGCGCCCACGCGGCGGGCGTCGCGACCCGGCCGCGCGGGGTCCTGGCCATCAGGCCGGCCCTGACCAGGAACGGCTCGGCGACCACCTCGACCGTTTCGGCCTCCTCCCCGACCGCGACCGCCAGCGTGGACAGGCCGACCGGGCCGCCGCCGAACCGCACGACCAACGCGGTGAGCACGCCCTGGTCGAGGCGGTCTAGGCCGTTTTCATCGACTTCGTAGAGTTCCAGCGCGGCCCGGGCCGCGGCCCTGGAAACAACACCGTCGCCGCGCACCTCAGCGAAGTCGCGGACCCGGCGCAGCAGCCGGTTGGCGATCCTGGGGGTGCCGCGGGACCGGCCGGCGATCTCGTCCGCCCCCTCCTCTCGCAGCGTCACGCCGAGCAGGCCGGCCGACCGCCGGATGATCACGCCGAGTTCGACCGGGTCGTAGAAGTCCAGGTGGCCGGTGAACCCGAACCTGTCCCGCAGCGGGGCCGGCAGCAGGCCCGCCCGCGTTGTCGCTCCGACCAGGGTGAACGGGGCGATTTCGAGCGGGACCGCGGTCGCGCCCGGGCCCTTGCCCAGCATCACGTCGACCCGGAAGTCCTCCATGGCCAGGTAGAGCATTTCCTCGGCCGGGCGGGCCAGCCGGTGGATCTCATCGATGAACACCACCTCGCCGCCGGTCAGCGAGGTCAGCACCGAGGCCAGGTCGCCCGCCCGCTCGATGGCCGGCCCGCTGCTGATCCGCAGCGGGGCGCCGATCTCGGCCGCGATGATCATGGCGATCGTGGTCTTGCCCAGGCCGGGCGGCCCGCTCAGCAGCACGTGGTCGGGCGCCTTGCCCCGCCGCATCGCGCCTTCGAGGACCAGCGTGAGCTGCTCGCGCAGCCTGGCCTGCCCGACGAACTCCGAGAGCTGCCCGGGCCGCAGGGCGCCCTCGATCTGGCGTTCGTCCGCGTCGGCGAGCGGGGAGACGAACCGGTCGGTATCGCTATCGGTCATGGCCGCCCCAGCACCCGCAGCGCGGCCCGCAGCGCGACCGCCACGTCGACCTCGGCCTCGGCGCGGCCGCCGTCACCGCCCGCGCCGCGGGCCGTCCCGCCACCGGCCCACTCGCCGTCACCGCTCCCGCCGCGGGCCGTCCCGCCACCGGCC
>JBPCKO010000304.1:0-19533 GCA_051004215.1 Streptosporangiaceae bacterium
GCGACCTGGAAGACATCACCTCCGCCTGGGTGCACTGGTACAACACCAGCCGCCTCATGCACCGACTCGGCCGAAGGCCCCCGACCGAAGCCGAATCCGAGTACTACGCTCGCCACAACGACAGCCAACCCGTGGCTGCCGTACTCGCATAACGAGGTGCGCACCAAACCCGGGACGCTTCAGTTCTCGGTTTCGGAGGCCGCGTTGCAGGCGGTGGCTGTAACTGGCACGTGGGCGAACCTGGAAGTTGACGCGGGAACCCGATCGTGGTTCTTTGACGTCGACACCTCTGACCCGGTGTCGACCACTGCGGACATACCGGACTCTACGGGGCCAGCTACGTCCGGAGGGCCTGACACGCCTGGTTTTCTAGCTGGGCATTCGTGAAGCAGTTGGACCGGGACTGGGCAACGATCGGCTCTGCATACATCTGGAACGAGTCCAAGGGCGTGACCGGCAACGCTCCTAATGCGTGGCGGACCGTTGTTCAGTCTCACAGCTGAGCGCCGCCTAGGCTCGGTGTCAGCACGGCGAACCGCGTCATGGTCGGCCGTGCTGGCATTGGTCTGCGTGGCCCTTGTGGGGGCAGCTGTGTCGGCCTGTGACCCGCCGGGTCATCTATCGGAGGGGCCGCTCGGCAAGGTGCCGGAGAACCACACGGTGGTCGGCCAGCCGGCGGAAGGGAGGGGCCGACACGATCGGGTTCGAACCTGTCTTCAACAGCGGGTCGGTCCCGGCGGTCATCGACCGGCTGGTACTGGAATCTCCGCGCCACATCAAGCTCATCGGGGCCTACCTCACCATCGGCGGACCCATCGGGAACTGGGCGACTTTCCCGCCCAGGATTACCCAAGCTTTCGGCGATGTTCACATCCGCAGGGCATGGGGCGAGCGCCACCTTCCTGCAGGAGCTGTCATCCCGCCGCACCAATGGGCCGGAATCGCCCTGGGTCTTCAAGCGACAAGCGCACAAGGCAGCGTCACCGCGACCGAGCTGTTCTACCACGTCGGCAGCGCCCATTACGAGTGGCGCGGGCACATGCGGATAGTCCTTACCCGCACCTCATAGATAAGCGCCGCGATCACCCGGTCGCGGCGATCAGTCCTGAGCATGCAGCAAGAATTTCGTCGCCGAAAATCATTTGTTTGACCGGGCAAATGCTCGCCGCAACCCCGGTAGCTGAGGCTGACCGCTGCCTGCGGGCCTTGGCCAGGTAGCTCTGGTAGGTGCGGAGGGTGTCCCGGTACGGACTCCACGGAAAGTACAGAGCCTGCCCGGGCGCGCGCGCCCGGAGCTGCTCGCCCGCCCGCCGGGCATAAGTACCGCGGGCCACCCAGTGAGTCGGAGCCGGTTCCGCGTCACCGGTCACGACGCTGAACCCGACGACCTCCTCGTCGCGGCGGTCATAATGAACGACGACATCACCAGGCCGGACCACCGCGACGAGCGCGTGACCCGGCGTCGATACCCTGCCGCGCGCAGCTGACGGAGCCTTCAGATCCGTGCCCACATCGTCGCGGCGCGGCCGGCGGGGCCGCTCCTGGCTGCTACGCGGCTAGCCGGCCGGCTGGGAGGATGCCGGGCGGGTCGAGGTAGATGACTCGGCCGCCGGCCGCGTGCTCGAGCGTATGCCAGTGTCCGTCGGGGCTGAGCCCCCAGATCGCCGTCATAGCTGGACACTATGACGACCGGGTGTCGCAGGTCTCAGGTCCACAACCTCGAACGGCGGGTTGCATTGCGGGCGCCGCACTAACCTCGGCTTTCGCCTAGATGGGGCCAGACTGCGTGACGGCATAAGAAAAGTGCCTTTGCGCACCGCGATCACGCCCGCCGCAACCACGGTTCCGGCCACGGCCCCGCCCCCGGCCAGGAGCACGAACTGACCCGCGGCTTTCAGCAGCGTGACCGGCCACGATCCGCTTGCGGCCCCGCCGGCCGCGATCGCGACCGCGATCTGGAATAGCACCAGGCTGGTCGCGTCGTTAAACAGGCTCTCGCCCTGGCGAAAACGGAGAACACGTTGCCCAGCAGCACGAGAAACAGGACCGTCTCGACACCACGCACGCCGCTGACCTCACTCGTCGCGCCCACGTGCGGACGTGCAGATGTTCAGAAGAATATCCCCAGTGATCATGAACCCGGCTCGTTGCCGGGTCCGCCGACGGCACGGCGCAGCAGGTCACGCAGCGTCTGCTGGTCGCCCCGGCCGAGTCGGGCCAGCAGCGGCCGTCCGGCGAACAGCCGCGTCTCGAGCTCGGATCGCAGCTTTCGGCCCGCCGGGGTCAGCGTGAGGTGCTTCACCCTGCGGTCGGTCTCGCCCACCCGGCGCTCCAGCAGGCCGCGGGCCTGCAGCCGATCCACCAGGCCGGTGACGTTGGACGGGTCGCAGTCGAGGCGCTCGGCTAGCTGGCCCATGGGCACGGGGTCACCCAGCTGGACCAGAAGCCTGGCCTGCGGGCCGGTGAGCCCGAACTCGGCGGCGATGGCCGCGCTGTGGGCTTCCATCTGCCTGGCCAGGGCGAAGACCAGCGACGCGGTCTCCACCTCCAGCTGGTGCCGCGCCTGCCAAGGAGTGCCCACTTGGCGACCATACCATTTCGCTTGGTACCTCAACTCTTGATACCTAGACTCTTGACACCTCAAGTACTTGGTCGTAGCGTTCGGGTATGGACAGCAGACTGGCCGGGCCGGGAACGTCGCCGGCCCTGACGGCGACCGGCGTGTCGAAGTGCTTCGGACGCCGGACGGTCCTGGAGTCGACGTGCCTGCGGGCCGGCGCCGGCCAGGCGGTCGCGATAGTCGGCGAGAACGGGGCCGGCAAGACCACCCTGCTGCGGATCTGCGCTGGCCTGCTGGTTCCCGACGTCGGCCTCGTCGAGGTGCGGGGCCGCATCGGTTACTGCCCCCAGGACCCGGGCCTGCTCGGCTTGCTGACCGTCGACGAGCATCTCGAGCTGTTCGGGCGGGCGATGGACCTGCGCCCGGCCGACGCGCTCCAGGCAGGCCATCAGATCCTGACCGAGTTGCGGTTCCCGGTCGGTGACAAGACCGTGGTCAGCCGCCTGTCGGGGGGGAACCGCCAGAAGCTCAACCTCACCCTCGCACTTCTCGGCGACGCCGACGTCCTCCTGCTGGACGAGCCCTATCAGGGCTTCGACTACGGGACCTATGTAAATTTCTGGGACCTGGTGGATGCCTGGCGGACGGCGGGCCGGGTCGTGGTCGTGGTCACGTACATGCTGGCCGAGCTCACCAGGGTCGATCACGTCGTCGAGCTTCCCGCCCCGAACAGCCCGCCCTCCGGCAACGCGGGGAGGAGGCCGCGATGAGGCGCTGGCGGCGGATCCTGACCATCGCGATCACGCAGGGCCGCGACCTGCTCCGGCGCCGACTGGCTCTCGTCATGCTCGCGTCGCTCCCCGCCCTGTTCTACCTATCGGTGGCCGGCCAGCACATCAGGAAGGGCCAGGACCCCTGGAACCTCAACATCGCCGTCATCGGAGTCGCCTGGGCGGTCGCCGGCGGGGCATTCTTCCTGGCCCTGTCCGCCCGGCGGATCGATCAGCGCCTGCTCCTGGCCGGCTACCGTCCGGCGGAGCTGGTCCTCGGCCGGCTGATGTTCCTGCAGGCCTTCGCGTTGATCATCGCCGCCGGCTACAGCGTGCTGTTCGCGGCCCGGTCGACGGCCGCCGCGGGCCCGCTGATCCTGGCCGTGGCTGTTACCGCGCTGATCGGCGTGCCGCTGGGCCTGGCCCTGGCGGCCCTGCTGCCGCGGGAGCTGGAAGGGACTCTGGCCCTTATTGGCGTGATCGGGGTTCAGACCAGCCTTCCGCCGACCCTCGCCATCGCGCCGGCGCTCCCGTTCCACGGTCCGATCAAGCTCATCCAGGTGTCCTGGGCGTCACAGGGCGCGATCCTGCCCTACTTCCTCCACGGCCTCCTGGCGGCGACGCTCTTGCTGCTCCTGGCCATGGTCTTGTGGAGCCGAGGCAGCGCAGTCCGTTCCCCGGCTACGACCGAAAGGGTGCGTGCCGGGTGACCAGGGCGATGCCCGCGGCGTGACCGGCCGGGCAGGTCGTGAACGGGAAGACGGTCTACACGATGCGGAGCGCCGGGAGGAAGCGCAGGATCGCCGCGGTGGCGATATCGGGTTGCTGTGACTGGGGGGAGTGCCCGGGCCCGGGCACCATGATGGCCTGCGCGTGCAGGCTGCGGGCGATCCAGCCGGCTTCCGTACCCGGATCGGGGAGGTCGGGTCCAGCTCGCCCATCATCACCAGGACCGGTGCGGTGACGTCGCCCCGCCGCGCGGCTGGGTCCGCTTCCGCGGGGACCTGGCGAGCCGGCTGGCGGCGCCCGGGCCGGGGCCGGCGGTGGCGGCCGTTCCCACATCGTAGGCCGGGCCCCGGCCGTGATCCCAGCCGGGCTCTGCGACTTGCGATTTCGCTTGGGGTGGACGATGGGACTTGAACCCACGACATCCAGGACCACAACCTGGCGCTCTACCAGCTGAGCTACGCCCACCATGACCGCGGTGGCGGCCTTGTGCAGCATACCGGTTCCTCAGTCGCGGGCAGAACCGGAATCCGGCCCGTCGCCGCCAGCGTCGCCACCGGGAGTGAACTTGGCCGCGATCCCCCTGGCCGTGGCCGTATCCGGCCCCGGCATCGGGACGAACACCGCTTCGCGGTAGTACCGCAGCTCGGTGATGCTCTCCCTGATGTCGGCGAGCGCGCGATGGCCGCCGACCTTGGCCGGGCTGGCGAAGTAGGCCCGCGGATACCAGCGCCTGGCCAGCTCCTTGACGCTGGACACGTCGATCATCCGGTAGTGCAGGAACTCGTCCAGCCGGGGCAGGTCCCTGGCCAGGAAGGCACGGTCGGTGGCGATCGAATTGCCGCACAGCGGCGCCTTGCGGGCCTCCTTGACGTGCCCGCGGACGTACCCCAGCACCTGATCCTGCGCCTCGCCCAGGGTGATGCCGCCGGGCAGCTCGGTCAGCAGCCCGGACGTGGTGTGCATCTGCCTGACCAGGTCAGGCATCTGATCGAGCGCCTCGGCGGGCGGCTTGATGATCAGGTCGATGCCCTCGTCAAGCTCGGTGAGGTCGCGGTCGGTGACGATGCAGGCGATCTCCACGAGCGCGTCGCTGGCGAGATCAAGCCCGGTCATCTCACAGTCAATCCAGACCAGTCGGTCAGTCACCGGTCCAGCCTAGGGCAGGCCGGCCCCGGCGGCCGCCGCGCCACTGCCAGGGGCCGCAAGTTCGCTGATGTGCGCCGGAACCTCAATGCCGGAGCGCAGCCGCGGGTCGGGCTCGGGCTGGCCGGTCACCGTGCGGATCGGCAGCACGCCGGCCCAGTAGCCCAGCGCGTAGTCCTCGTCGTCGTCGCTGGGCCCGCCGGACCTGGCCTTGACCGACGCCTCGGCCAGCTCCAGCGCGAGTACCGCGGTGGCGGCCATCTCCTTGCGGGATGGCCGCCGTGAGTTGTCCCAGCGCCCCGGAATCAGGTGCTCGGTGATCGCCGCGACCGCGTCCATCCGTTCCCCAGCGTCGGTGACTAGCCGGGCCGGGCCGTAGATCACCGCGCTGCGGTAGTTCATCGAGTTGTGGAACACCGAGCGGGCGCAGACCAGGCCGTCCAGCTGGGTGACGGTGACGCAGACCTCGGCTCCGGCCGCGGCCAGCAGGGACCGGTTCGCCGAGGACCCGTGCAGGTACAGCGTCTCGCCGATCCGCCCGTAGCCGGTCGGCAGCACCACCGGGGTGCCGTCGATGACCACGCCGAGGTGGCAGATCAGGCCGGCGTCCAGTACGTCGTGCAGCGCGTCCCGGTCGGTCAGGGCGCGTTCCCGCAGCCGGCCCAGCGTGGTTCGTTCGGTCGTGGATAGCGCGCGAAACGGGTCCATAGCGCCCACGGTATCCAGGCCGGCTCCGCGGGGGAAATCGGTTATCCCCTGGTCCGGTGGCTACGGCCCGACGCAGCCCTGCCCGCACAGCCGGTGGGCCAGAGCCTGGTAGAACACCTGCGCGACCCGGGCCGGGTTAGTGATCTGGTACGCCTGCCCGCCGGTGCTGAGCGCGATCTTCTTCAGCATCGGGAAGTCGGCGGCCGGCGAGAACGCGATGATGATCACCGCCACCTTGCGCGGGGACATGCTCAGCTTGGCCAGCTTGGCCAGCAGCTGCTGGGCAGTGATGTCGCCCGGGGTGTTGTCGATGCCGGAAGCCAGCACGATCACCGTGTTAAAGAAATTCGGCTGATAGGTCTTCTGCATGTATTGGTAGGCATCGAGGATGGAGCCGTACAAGGCGGCGTGCCGGCCGCCGGTCGGGGCCAGGGACCCGTCGATCCGCTGCAGCTCGGCTCGCCTGCTGATTACGCCCAGGCTTTGCGGTAGCGGGCCGACCGGCACCAGCTCCTTGTAGGGCTTGGCGCCGCTCAGGTGGTCGGAGAACTCCCACAACCCGATGTTGGCCGTGTCCGGGAACAGGGCCAGGCCGAGCGAGGCGGTCTGGGCGAGTTCCTTGGCGAAGGTCGGGCCGCCGGGGGCGGCCGCGCTGGCCGGCCTGGCCATCGCCGAGGAGACGTCGACCAGGGTCAGGTCACGCGAGCTGAGCGCGAGCTTGCGCCACACCGACAGGACGGCGGGCGCCTCGCTCGGCGCTGGCGGCGTGGCGACCTGCAGGGCCTGCCTGGCCAGGCCGGACGACGCGGTGAACACGTCGGGCACCCCCCGGCCCGACCGGAAGCCGGCGTACCTGATCACGCTCTGGGCATAGGGCCCGGTCAGGACCTTGCCGAACAGCTGGGCCGCGTCCTGTCGTACCCGGTCGGCCGTGGTCAGCACATAGGGGTAGTCCAGTTCGGGACTCCCGTACAGCGGGCTGCCGCCGGCCGGGTACCTGGCCGCCAGCGGCTGGTGCGGATAGGCCTGGTCGTAGGCGAGCACGGCCTGCTCGGTCGTGACCGTGACCGGGTCGCTGCGGAGCGGCGGTGCGGCCAGGCTGACGAAGTACCGCAGTGAGTTCGGGTCGTCGAAGTAGGAGGTCACCTCGGTCGAGTAGACGAACTTGCTGAACCGGACCCGGGCCGCGGTGCTCCGGCCGAGCAGGCGCCCCATCTCGACGAGGGACGCCAGTCCCGCGGCGCTCTGGCTCGGGTCGGGCAGATCCACCCGGGCGGCCGACGGCAGGGCCGGGCCGCCGGCCGAAGCCGGGAGCAGCATCCGCCAGTTCGCGTGGCCGAACGCCGGGACGCGGGCCGCGGCCTGCTCCGGCATGACCATCATCAGCGGCGACAGGGCGATGCTGAAGCCGGCGGGCTGGATCAGTTTCGCCCCGAACGGCACGCTGCGGGCCTGGTCGACCCACAGGCTGGAGTCCGGTATCCACGCATCGATGCCCGGGTGCGGCCTGGCCCGCTGACCATCGATCTGCCCGGCCGCCGTGGCCGGCGTCTCGGTGTCGACCGAGACCGAGACGCACGAGCCGCCCGCCTGCAGCTGGCGGCGGTTGAAGTAATCGGCGATCCGCGTGATCGCGGGCGCGATGTCCGGGCTCACCGCGACGTTCAGCACGACCTGGTTGCGCGAGCAGCTGTACCGGCCCACGATCTGGGCGGTGCCGCGCCCGATCAGCAGCAGCAGGCAGCCGGTCACGGCCAGCAGCACCAGCGTCTTGGTCCTGATCGCGGGTCGGCGGCGCCTGCTGGCCGTGGAGCGGCGAGTGCTCGGAACGGTCACAGTATCCCTCGGTCGGAAAATCAGGGTCAGGAACCCCCTGCGCCGCTAATGGTACTTAATCGCGCAGAGCCGGATGGCGGGTACGCGGCGGCGGTCAGGCCCGGGCCGCGAGCCGGTCCGCGAACGCCTCGCGCAGCCGCTGCTTGGCCGCGACCGGGGCGCCGGCCCGGTCCAGCCCGATTAGGGCCGCGCCGGCCACCGGGGCCTGGCGCAGCACGCGCACGCTGGCGGCGGGGTACTCGGCGGTGATCTGGCGGGTGACGGAGCCGACGAGCAGCTCGTTACCCGAGGCGATGACCCCGCCGCCGAGGACCACGGGGATCGGCTGGCCGGTGAGCCCGAGCCGCGTCACCGAGCTCTTGACCAGAAGGAAGATCTCGTCCGCGAGCCGCAGCACGAGGCTGCGGGCGACCTGGTCACCCGCGTCCGCGGCCTGCAGGACGACCGGCGCGAGGCCGGCCAGCTTGTCCCACGAGATCTGCCCGAGGTGCAGCCCCTGGGCCACTTCCAGCGGATCGGTCAGGCCGAAGAAGGCGGGCACGGCCGACTGCAGCACCGTGTGCGGACCGCGCCCGTCGGCGGCCCGTACGGCGTACCACTGGGCTTCCAGGCTGAGTCCCAAGCCGCCGCCCCAGTCGCCGGTGGTCATGCCGAGCGCCAGGAACCCGGCCGTGGATCCGTCGGGGGCCAGGCCGATGCAGTTGATGCCGGCGCCGCAGGTGACGCCGACGCCCCAGTAACTCGCGGCGCCGGCTGCGGGCACGTCGTCCAGGCCGGCCCGCAGCACCGCGAAGGTGTCGTTGGCGACCTGGGTGGTTCCGGCCCACCTTCGCTCGCGCAGCATCCGCTCCAGCTCGCGCTCCTCCGCGGGCAGGTCGGCATTGGCCACGCAGGCGACCAGGCACTCGGCGACCGGCCCGGCGGCCGGTAGGCGGCCGGCCCGCGCCGCGGCCTCGCGGATCAGGTCGGCGATCACCCGGACGGTCGGCTCGCCCAGGCGGAGCGGCATGCCAGGCCCGCGCACCAGCGCGAGCACCGTCCCGTCCCCGTCGACCAGCGCGACGTCGGTCTTGCTATTCCCGCCGTCGATGGCCAGCGCGGCCGGAAGCGGCCCGGTCACAGGCCTTCCGCCCACGGCAAGAACGCGGCGTTCTCGGTGAGCAGCAGGTCGGTGAGCTGTTCCGCTTGGTCGTACTGGCCGATCAGCGGGTGCGCGAGCATGGCCCTGAGCACCCGGTCCCGGCCGCCGCGCCTGGCCGCCTCGACGGCTAGCTCCTCATAGGCCGACACGTGCGCGGTCAGGCCCCGCATCGGCGGGTCCAGCGGCTCGAAGCCGACCGGGGTGGCGCCGTCCCGGCCGATCACCGACGGCACCTCGATGACCGCGTTGTCGGGCAGGAACGGCATCGTGCCGTTGTTGCGCACGTTCACGACCTGGGTGTCGCCGGTGTTGTTGACCAGCGAGGCCAGCAGGGCGACGGCCGCCTCGGAGTAGAACGCCCCGCCGCGCTGGCCGAGCAGGTCGGGCTTGCGGTCCAGGGCCGGGTCGGCGTACATGGCGAGCAGCTCGAGCTCGATCTCGGCGACCTGCTCGGCCCGGGTCGGGCTGGTCAGCTGCTCGGTCACGACCTGGTCGTGGGCGTAGAAGTAGCGCAAGTAGTAGGACGGGATCGACTGGGTCAGCTCGATCACCGGCAGCGGCAGCTCGATCAGGGCGGCCAGGTCGGCGCCGCGGGTGGCGATCAGCTCGGGGAGCACGTCGCGGCCGTCCAGCAGCACCGCGCGCTCCCAGGTCAGGTGGTTCAGGCCGACGTGGCCGAGACTGATCAGGTCCGGCTCGACGCCGAGCATCCCGGCGAAGATCCGCTGGAACCCGATCGCGACGTTGCAGAGCCCGATCGCCCGGTGCCCGGCGTCCAGCAGGGCCCGGGTGACGATGCCGACCGGGTTGGTGAAGTCGATCAGCCACGCGTCGGGCAGGGCCCTGGCCCTGGTTCGCTCGGCGATGTCGAGCACGACCGGCACCGTGCGCAGCGCCTTGGCGAACCCGCCGGCCCCGGTGGTCTCCTGGCCGACGCAGCCGCACTTGTGCGGCCAGGTCTCGTCGCGGTGCCGGGCCGCCTGGCCGCCGATCCGCAGCTGCAGCAGCACCGCGCCGGCTCCGTCCAGCCCGTCGTCGATGTCGGAAGTCCAGCGGACGGCGGCCGGGTGGTCGTAGGCCCGCATGATCCGGGCCGAGAACGGCCCGACCACGCCGAGCCGGCCGGCATCCGGGTCGACCAGCACGATCTCGGTGATGTCGACCTGGTCGGCCAGCCGGGCGAACCCGTCGATGAGCTCGGGCGTGTACGTCGAGCCGCCGCCGATGACCGCTATCTTCATCAGAACGCCTTCACTTCCGCGCCGGACTGCGCGACGTGGCACGCGACCTCGTGCTCCGCCGCGGCCGGCTTCAGGACCGGGGTCACGCTCTGGCAAATCTCCACGGCCAGCGGGCAGCGCCAGCGGAACCGGCAGCCGGGGGCCGGGTCGATGACCTTGGGCGGCTCGCCGCGGCCGGTCTCGGCGCTGACGCCCAGCGGCGCCCGCGGGTCGGGCACGGCGGACAGCAGCAGCTGGGTGTACGGATGCCGCGGCCTGGCCAGTACCTCCTCGATCGGTCCTGCCTCGGCGACCTGGGCGGCGTACATGATGACCAGGCGATCGGCCACGTAGCGGGCGCTGGCCAGGTCGTGGGTGATGTACAGGACCGAGACGCCCTCGCGGTCGCGCAGGTCGGCCATGAGGTTGAGCAGGCCGATCCGGATCGACACGTCCAGCATCGAGACCGGCTCGTCGGCCAGGATCAGCTTCGGCCGCATGGCCAGCGCCTGCGCGAACCCGACCCGCTGGCGCTGCCCGCCGGACAGCTCGTGCGGATAGCGCTGCAGTACCTCGGCGGCGGGGGACAGGCCGACCACATCGAAGACGCGCAGCGCTTCGTCCTGCCGCTGCTGCCCGGACAGCTCGGGCCGGTGCAGCTTCATGCTCCGCATCACCCCGTGCGAGACCCGGAATACCGGGTTGAGCGACGCGAACGGGTCCTGGAATACCATCGGCACCAGCCCGCTGTAGCGCCGCCGGCCGGCCCGGGTCCTGATCGAGCCGAGCGGCTTGCCCTCGAAGTAGACCTGGCCGCTGGTCGGCTGGTGGATCTGGGCGAGCAGCCGGGCGATGGTGGACTTGCCGCTGCCGCTTTCGCCGGCCAGGGCGACAATCTGGCGGTCGGCCACGGTCAGGTTCACGTCATCGACGGCGTGCAGGGTGCGCTGGGAGAGCGCGCTCCCGATCTTGAAGTGCTTGGTCAGGTTCTCGGTGCGGAGCAGGGCCTGGCCATCGGGCCGGTCGGTGCCCGGGCCGGCGGCCTGCGGCTGGCCGGTCACGACGAGCTGCCCTGGCCGGCCGCTGGCGCGATGACCACGGCCGGGTCGGAGTCGTACAACAGGCAGCGGACCAGCGTGCCGTCGACCTGGTACAGCTCAGGCGGCTCGCTGGCGCAGCGGTCCATCACCTTGGGGCAGCGGGCCGCGAACCGGCAGCCGGCCGGCGGCCTGGCCAGGTTCGGCGGGCTGCCCGGGATGCCCTTAAGCGGGCGGCGCGGCCCCTTGATTGAGGGAAACGCGTCCATCAGGCCGGCCGTGTACGGGTGCCGCGGGGTATCGAACAGCTGCCTGGTCGGGCCGAGCTCGGCCACCTGGCCCGCGTACATCACCATCAGGTGGTCGGAGAAGTGGCTGACCAGCGACATGTCGTGGGTCACGAAGACGACCGCGAAGCCGATCTCTTGCTGGAGTTCCTTGATCTGCACCATCAGCGAGCGCTGCGCGACCACGTCGAGCGCCGAGGTCGGCTCGTCCATGATCACCAGCTCGGGCGTGAACAGCAGCGCCATCGCGATCATCGACCGCTGCCGCATCCCGCCGGACAGCTGGTGCGGATAGCTGTGCAGGTGCACCGGGTCGATCCCGACCATCTTCATGACCTCGGCCGACCTCGATGCGATCTCGTCCCGCGAGTTGACCCCGTGCGCCCGCATCGCGTCCTTGAACTGGGCGCCGATCGACTTGACCGGGTTGAGCGCGTTCATCGCGCTCTGCATGACCACGGACAGGTCCTTCCACCGGATCGCCGTCAGTGCCTCGTCGGTGAGCCCGACCATGTTCCGGCCGCGGAACGTGACGCTGCCGCCCGTGATCTCGGCCGGCGGGGAGAGCAACTGCGCGATCGCGAACAGCAGGGTCGACTTGCCGCAGCCGGATTCGCCGAAGATGCCGATGAACTCGCCGGGGTCGAGCGCGAAGCTGACGTGGTCGACCGCGCCGACGACGGCCGACTCCAGCAGGTACTCGACCGACAGGTCGCGCACGTCGAGGATCGCACCGGAGTGGGCGGGCAGGGCCGACCCCTCGGCCGGGGTGCCCGGCCGGGCCGGTACCCGGCCGCGCCGGCGCCTGCCGAGCCGGACCCGCCCGCCACCTGGCCCGGCCGCGGCCTCCTCCGGTTCAGCTCTGCTCGACACGGGTCCTCCTCAGGGTCCGGCGGCCCTGGCCGGCCGACGCGGCGCGCTGCCTGGCCTTCTTGGCCTGCCGCAGCGGCCGCAGGGCAGGGTTGCCGATCTCGTCGAAGGCGTAGTTGAGCAGGGCGAACGCGGCCCCGAGGGCGACGATGCACAGGCCGGGCGCGATGATCCACAGGGCCTGGCCGGTCTGGAACGCCTCGTTGTTCTCGGCCGCCCGCAGCATCGTGCCCCAGCTGACCTGGTTCGGGTCGCCCAGGCCGATGAACTGCAGGCTGGTCGAGAACAGCACCGCGTACAGGGCGTTAGTCAGGAAGCTGGCCACGATCAGCGAGGTCATGGTCGGGATGATCTCGACCACGATGATGTACAGCGGCCGCTCGCCGCGGACCCTGGCCGCCTCCAGGAAGTCACGGTTGCGCAGCGACAGCGCCTGGGACCTGAGCTGGCGGGCCGTGTAGGACCAGCCGGTCACTGTGATCACCATGATCATCACCAGCGTGCCCGCGCTGTGCAGGTACCCGGCGATGATGATGAGCAGCGGGAACAGCGGGATCACCAGCAGCACGTCGGTGAGCAGGTTCAGCACCGCGTCCCAGATGCCGCCCAGGTAGGCCGCGGCCACGCCGATCAGCACGGCGATGCCGGTGGCCGCGATGCCCGCGCCGAACGCGATCAGCAGGACCGGCCGGGCCCCCCAGACGACCTGGGCGAACATGTCCTGGCCGAGGCCGGTGGTGCCGAGCAGGTGGGTGCCGGACAGTCCCTGAGCGGGCTTGTAGACCATTGCGTTCGGCTGGTCGCGGGCGATCAGGCCGGGGAACGCCGAGACCAGGCAGAAGAACACGAGCAGCACGAAGCCCCAGGTCGCCTTGCGATTCGACCGGATCGCGGTGCCGATCCTGGCCAGGGCCCGCAGGCCGGGGTTCTGCGGCCGGCTCGCGGTGGCGGGCAGGGCCGGGCCAGGACCGGCCGGCGCCGCCTCGGAAGGCATCCGGATCATCGCCATGGCTAGCCTGCGTCCCTCGTGCGCGGGTCGAGTATCGCGGTCGCGATGTCAGAGATCAGGATCGCGACCAGCACGGCCAGGGTGATGAGCAGGAACAGCGCCTGCATGAGCGGGTAGTCCTCGTTGTTGACCGCAGCCAGCAGCCAGTAGCCGACGCCCTGGTAGTTGAAGACGTACTCGATCAGGATCGCGCCGCCCAGCACGAAGCCCAGCGACATGGCAAAGCCGGTGAGGTTGGGCAGGATCGCGTTCCTGGCCGCGTAGTCGAACATGATCCGGCGGCCGGACAGGCCCTTGGCCCTGGCCATCCGCACGTAGTCCTCGGCCAGCGTGGTGATCATGGTGTTCCGCATGGTCAGGATCCAGGTGCCGATGGTGGTGATCAGCAGCGTCGTGGCGGGCAGGATGGCGTGCTCGATCACGTTGCCGATGAAGGCGCCGCTGAAGGTCGGCGTGAGCGTGTAGTCGTAGCTGAAGAAGTACGGCAGCCATTTCAGCTGCACCCCGAAGATCAAGATGAGCACCAGGCCGAGCCAGAAGTACGGGATCACCGAGGTGATCACGAAGGTGGGCGGCATGATGCTGTCGAGCGCCCCGCCGCGCCGCCAGGCGCCGAGGATGCCGATCCCGGTGCCGAGGCAGAAAGCCAGCACGGTGGTGAACCCGACCAGCCCCAGCGTCCACGGGATCGCGTTCGCCACGATGTGCGAGACCGAGGCCGGGTACTGGGACAGCGAGATGCCGAACTTGCCGGTGGCCATGTTGGCCAGGTAACTGCCGTACTGGCTGATCAGCCCCTTGTGGGTCTGGACGCCGAACTGGGCCTCGAGCGCCTTCAGCGCCTCCGGTGAGACGCCGCCCTTGAACTTGGCGATCATCGCCACGGCCGGGTTGCCCGGCATCAGCCGGGGCAGCAGGAAGTTCAGCGTGAGCGCGGCCCACAGCGTCAGCACGAAGAAGGCCAGGCGGCGAAGCGCGAATCTCATGTCCTGTCCTCCTGTCCCCATGGTCGGCCCGGCGCGACGATCCGGCTAGCCCGCGATCGCGCGGGGCTAGCCGGACGTCACCGGTCAGCCCTTTTTCGGGGTCAGGTGCATGAGCAGCTGGGCCCAGTCCGGGTAGCTGTACGGCGCCGGCTGCGCGTACGGGTTGGACGGCGTCGGCCACCCGGTGAACTTGCTGGTGTCGTACTGGAACCAGTCGACCGCCTCGGTGACCGGGATCACCGGCACGTCCTGCAGCATGACCAGCTCGAGCTTGCTGACGATCTGCTGCTGCTGGGCCGGGTTGGTGGTGCCAGGGAACTGGTTGATCAGCGCGTCGGTGGCCTTGCTGCTGTACCGCTCGAAGTTCGACCCGGCGGCGGTGCCGATCGGGGCGGAGTTCGCCGAGTACAGCCACTGCCGCAGCTCGAAGTACGGGCTCGGGCCGCCGGTCTCGGCGCCGTAGCCGAGCTGGTACTGGCCGGCGTACAGCTTGGCCTCGTAGGAGGTCGACGACAGGTCCTGGACCGAGATGTGGATGCCGACCGCCTTCAGGTCCGCCGTGATCACGTTGACCGCGTTGACCCAGTCGGAGAAGCCGCCGTTGTTGATCAGCGTGAAGGAAAGCTTCTGGCCGCCCTTGGCCATGATGCCGTCCGAGCCCTTGGTGAAGCCGGCCTTGGTCAGGATGGAGATCGCCTTGGCGGGGTTGTAGGCGTAGTTGTTGCCGAACCCGGCCGCCTGCGAGGTGTCCAGCCACTTGCTGAACGTCGGCGTGACGATGCCCGCCTGGTTGGAGGCCGGCTCGTACCCGAACTCACCGAGCTTGGAGGCCTGGCCGCGGTTGATCGCGTAGGCCATGGCCTGCCGGACGGCCACGTTCTTCAGGATCGGGTCGGTCAGGTTGATGAACAGCGACACGTTGGCGACCGGCGGGAACCACCACTTTATCGCGGGCTGTCCCTTCAGGAACGTGCTGATGCTGGGGATGAACTGGCCGCCCCACTGCGCCTGGCCGTTGGCCAGGTAGGTGTTCGCGGTGTCGTTGGACAGGAAGGCCGGGTAGTTCACGGTCCCGATCTTCGGCTCGCCCTTCACCCAGTAGTGCTTGTTGGCCTTGTAGGTGATGTTCTGCGGTGAGCAGGTCTTGGCGCTGACCGTGTACGGGCCGGTGCCGATCGGGTTGGTATCGGGGTACTTCGTCGGGTCGGAGATCTTGGACCAGATCTTCTGCGACACGATGCCGATCTGGTCGGCGATGTAATAGAAGTACGTGACCGCGGGCGCCTTGAAGGTCATCACGACCTGGTCGGAGCCCTTCTGGGTGACACTCGACAGCACGGACCAGACCGCGTTGATGTCCAGCACCTTGTTCTGCCGGAGCAGGTTGAAGGTGTAGACGACGTCCGAGGCCGACATCGGGGTCCCGTTGGAGAACTTCACGCCGTGGCGGATCGTGAAGGTCAGGGTCTTGTTGCCGTTGCTCCAGGCGTAGCCGGTCGCGAGCCAGGGCTTGGTCGCGCCGCTCTGCAGCGTGTTGACGAACATCAGCGGCTCGTAGACGGTGCCGAGCGAGAACGAGATGTAGGAGAGGTTGAACGGGCTGAAGTCGCAGGTCCAGTTCCCGCCGCTCTCATTATCGATGGTGAGCGTGCCGCTCGCCGCCGACGGCCCGCTGCCGCTTGAGCTGCCCGAGCTACACCCTGCGGCCAGCAGGCTAGCTCCGACGACGACCCCGAGTCCGATCTTGGTAAGGCGTCTCATTGCTTCCCTGCCGATTCGCTAAATGATGCCGGACCCCTCTTTGGCGGAGATTGTTAGGACAGTATCCTAACTATCCAAGACGTAACAGACTTCGTGGCCGAACCGTGACCTCGCCTGGAAATCCTTGCGGGACAGGCGGAACGGCCACCCGGCGCGACCTGGTCGCGGCCGGATGACGGTACGCAAGGGGAGGCGGCCCGGTGGACATGATCTCGTTCGGCACTGTCTTCCTTGAGCTGGTTTTCGGGCAGCTTGACCGCCTCCCGGGCCCGGGAGAGGAAGTCTTCACCGACGAGTTCGCCATCTCCTGCGGCGGCGCGGTCACGAGCGCGTCCGCGGCCGCCGCGGCCGGCCTGCGCGCGGGGCTGTGCACCAGGCTCGGCGACGACCTGGGATCACAGATCGTGACCGAGCACTGCGCCGCGACCGGCGTCGAGCTCGCCCCGTCGGCCCGGGTCCCCGGGCCAGCGGCCGGGATCACGGTCGTGCTGAACTTCGACGGCGACCGGGGTTTCGTGACCCACCTGCCCGGCCCGGATCGGCCCGAGCGGGAGGTATCGCGCTGGCAGCACGTGCTCGGCGAGCACCGTCCGGCCTGGTGCTACCTGCACGCCGGCCAGCCCGTGCCGCCCTTCCTGCGGCAGGCCCGCGAGCAAGGATCGAAGATCATGCTCGACATGTCGCTCGGCGACGAGCGGGACTCCGAATCGGTCATCGAGTGCGTCCGGCTGGCCGATGTGTTCGTGCCCAACGCCGACGAGCTGCTCGCGCTGACCGGCGCGGCGACCCTGGACGAGGCGGTCCGAGCCGCCGCGGCCTGGGGCACGCCGATGGTCGTGACCCAGGGAGCGGCGGGCGCGCTGGTCTGGCAGCCCGGCGGCGGAGCCACCGTGGTCTCCGACGGGATCAGCGCGGTCACGGCCCGGGACCTGACCGGCGCGGGCGACAACTTCGCCGGGGCGATGATCGGGGCGCTGGCCGGCGGTGCCTCGCTCGTCCGCGCGGCCGAGGCCGGTAACGCGGCCGGATCACGCTCGGTCGGGCGGCTCGGCGCGGTCGGCGAGATCGGCCCGGCCGGGGCCGGCGCCGGCTGGCCCTGGCGCCCGATGCTGGTCAGCGGCGTGGCCGCGGTGCTGGCCGCGCCCGGGCGGACCGGGTCCGGAGAGTCTGAGCGATGACGAAAGGGCAGGTGGACCGGGGATGAAGCTGTCGATACTCGGGGGCGGCGGGGTGCGGATGCCCGCGTTCGTCCGCGCCGTGCTGGCCGGCCGGCCGGGGGCGTTCCGCGAGATCTGCCTGTTCGAGCCGGACCAGATCCGGCGGGCGACCACGGCCAGGCTGGCCGCCGAGATCGGCGGCGTGCTCGGCCAGCCCGGCGTCGTCACCGTGACCGCCGACGCGGCCGAGGCGTTCACCGGCGCGGATTACGTGTTCTCGGCCATCAGGGTCGGCGGCGACCGGGGCCGGGTAATCGATGAGCAGGTCGCGCTCCGGCGCGGCATCGTGGGCCAGGAGACCACCGGCGCAGGCGGCTGCGCGATGGCCCTGCGCTCGATCCCGGTCATCCTGCGCTATTGCGAGCTGCTCAGCCAGTGCGCGCCGGACGCGGTGCTGATCAACTTCACCAACCCGGCCGGGCTGATCACCCAGGCGATCAGCGCCCAGGGCAAGGTCAGGGCGGTCGGCGTCTGCGACACGCCATCGGGGACCATCGCCGACCTGGCCAGGCTGGCCGGGGCAGGCCCGGCCGGAGGATCCCCCGGTGCCGCCGGCGGCGGCCGCCGTGACGGGCGGCGCCTCGACGGCGTCAGCGCCCGGTACGGCGGGCTGAACCACCTGGGCTGGGTCACCTCGTTCGAGGTGGACGGCACCGACGTGCTGCCCGGCCTGCTGGACCGGTTCGAGGACCTGCAGCGTGCCGACGCGCATTACGCGGCGTTCGACGCGGCCGAGGTCCGGCGGGTCGGCGCGGTCCCGACCGAGTACGTGTACTACTACTACGACCCGCGCCGGTACACCGACGGCGTGGCCAGGAACGGGTCCAGCCGCGGTCAGGACGTGGCCGGGCTGAATGCCGAGCTGATCGCCGCGATCGGCGCCGCGTTCGACAGCGGCGACGTGCATGCGGCCTGGGCGGCCTACTCGACCGTGCTCGGCGTGCGCCGGGACACCTACATGCGCACCGACACCCAGGGCGACAGCGGGCAGGCGGCGGCCAGGGCGGCCAGGGCCGCGGCCGGGTCGGTCCCGATCGAGGGCGGGGGGATCGGCGGGTACGAGGGCCTGGCCATGCGGGTTATCGACGGCCTGGCCGGCCGCGGGCCCAGCGACGTCATCGTGAACATGCGCAACGACGGCGCGCTGCCGTTCCTGGAGCCCGACGACATCGTCGAGGTGCCGGCCAGGGTGGACGCCACCGGGCTGTCGCCCCGGCCGGCCGGCGAGCTGCCGAGGTCGGCCCGGGCCCTGGTGCTGACGGTGAAGGAATACGAGCGGGGCATCGTCGAGGCCGCGATGACCGGCAACGCCGGCCTCGCGGCGGTCGCCCTGGCCCAGCACCCGCTGGTGCCCGGCATCACCGCGGCCCGCGAGCTGATCGCCGAGTACATCGAATCCCACGGCGAGTATCTCGCCTACCTGAGTTAGCGGGCCATGACCGACGCCGCGGGCCCGGGGTTCATCCCGGCGCGCCCCCAGCTCATCCGGGCGATGAACGAGCAGCTGCTGCTCAACCAGATCCGTCAGCTCGGCTCCTGCTCGCGCGCGGACCTGGCCAGGCTGTCCGGGCTGTCCAAGCCGACGGTGTCGCTGGCCCTGGCCAACGTGGAGCGTTCCGGGCTGGTCAGGACGGCCGGACAGCGGACGGGGGTGCCCGGTCGTTCCGCGGTGCTGTACGAGATCAGCCCGGAGGCGGGCTACGTGCTCGGGCTGGACATCGGGCACGAGTACCTGCGGGGCGCGGTCACCGACCTCACCGGCGAGATCCTGGCCAAGGCCGAGGCGCGCTGCGCGGCGTCCAGCGTGCGCAGGCGGGTCGGCGAGCTGACCAGGCTGGCCGACGAGATCTGCGCCGCGGCCGGGATCGGCCGGGCCGAGGTAACTCAGACCGTGCTCGGCGGCCCCGGGTTCTATGACCAGCGGCGGGACGCGATCACGCTGGCCGGCGGCCTGGCCGGCTGGGACCGGCCGGCCGTGCTGGCCGAGCTGCGGGGCGCGTTCGGCGGCAACCTGGCGGTGGAGAACGACATCGACGCCGCCGCCCTGGCCGAGCGTGAGCACGGGCACGGCCGCGACTTCGCCAGCTTCGTCTTCGTCTCGATCGGCAGCGGCATCGGGATGGGCCTGGTGCTGGCCGGACAGCTGCACCGGGGCGAGCATGGCGCGGCGGGCGAGATCGCCTTCCTGCCGATCGCCCAGGGGCCCGGGGCGGCCGGCGCGGCCACCAGCGAGGTGCGGCGGCGCGGCATGCTGGAGGC
>JBPCKO010000305.1:0-15729 GCA_051004215.1 Streptosporangiaceae bacterium
GATCGCCGCCGCGCACGCGCCGGCGGCGGCCAGGCGCTCGGCCTCGCGCCGTTGTTCGGCCGCGGACTTGACCACGCGGCCGAGGACCGGGGCCGCCGTCCGCCGCGGCCGGCCCGGCCTGGCCCAGGCCAGCACCACGGCGATCGCGAGCGCGGCCAGCACGGCGAGGGCGATCAGGCCGAACCAGCCGCCGGGCACCAGCGTCCCTGAGGCGGTCAGCGTCCTCCCGATCCAGTCCAGCACCCGCTGCCAGAAGCTCGTCTCCGCCAGTTCGCGGCGAGCGAGCTGCCTGGCCGCCTGCCGCCCGATCAGCGGGGCCGGCCCGCCCGGGTGTGGCCCGGCCGCGTTGAGGACGATGCTGACCGCGCGGCCGGCGAGAGCAGCCGGTATGACGGCACGTCCGGCGATAGCCGCGGGCGTGGCGGCACCCGCAGCACGCGCAGCGGGTATGACCGCGCATGCGGCGGGGGCGCGGGCTTTCATACCGCCGGCGGCCCGGCCGCCCAGCCGCCGCCCGGGTTCACGCCGCCGGTGTACGCGCTGCCCGGCCTGGTGGCGGCGAACTCGTCGCCGGAGAGCCGCCCTTCGTAGGCGGCCTGCTGCAAGACCAGGTCCATGCCCTCCTTGCGCATCCGCATGTCCGCGTACGCCAGGACCAGAACACCGGTCTGGATCGTGGCGGTCAGGCTGAAGACGATGATTTCCCCGATCGCGATCACCCCGACCCACAAGAACGCGCCGGCATGACTGCCGGCCGTGGACCCGACCGCGCCGGCCAGACCGCCGCCGACCTCGATGGGGATGCTGATCACGAAGCTAAGGACCGTGGTCATCAGGTAGGTCAGCAGGTAGATCCCGATCAGCCGCCAGTAGCTGCCGAGGACCAGGCGCCAGGACCTGGCCACCGCGGGGAACGGCCAGCGACCCTCCAGCACCACGACCGGGATCGTCAGGCTGACCATGACGACCATCCACGCCGTTAGCGGCAGGGCGATCAGCGCGCCCCAGCCCTTCAGGGTCGCGATCAGCAGCCACCACGGGACGGCGAAACCGAGACCGAGCACTAGCAGCGCGAGCATGACCCGCCCGGCGTACGAGGCCGCGGCCGCCTCACGGATTGCCAGCTTGCGCCCGAGCAGGCTCCGTCCCATCGAGGCGGTCAGGCCGCCGAGCAGCAGTCCGTACAAGGCGAGGCCGGCCGGGATGGCGACCAGGCCAACCGCCTTGGAGGTCTGGGCGGCGATCAGCAGGATCAGCGCGAGCGAGACAGCCAGGGTCGTGACGATCGTGGCCGTCAGCCCGAGTGTCGCCTTGGGGTTCTGCCGTACCAGCGAGAACGCCCCGCCGAGGATCTCGCCGAGCCCGAGCGGCCGCAACGGCACGCCACCGGGCGCTGGGCCGCTGGCGACCCGGCCCGCCGCCGGGTAACCCGGGTAGCCCTGTCCCGGGTAGCTCGGCCTGGGGTAGCCCTGTCCCGGGTAGTCCTGGCCGGGGTAGCCCTGTCCTGGATAGCCCTGTCCTGGATAGCCCTGTCCTGGATAGCCCTCGTGGCCGGCGGGCGCCGGGTTCGTTGGCGGCGTCTCGGTCATTGTCTCTCCTGGCGTTCGGCCCGGTGGGCGCGAACGCGGGCGGACCACAGCGCAGCCCGGTCGGCCACCGCCCATACTCCCATAAACGCCTGTCCCACTGCCCGGGTCAGTACGGGCGCTGGCCTGGGGTGGGATGGGGAGTGCCGGGACGCCAGAGGTTCCTGAATTCGTCGCCAGTGAGCGCCTTGGCCTGGCTGGCCTGATTCAGGGCCAGGTCCAGGCCTTCCTTGCGGATCCGCATGTCGGTATAAAGCAACACCGTGACCCCGGCGCTGATCGGGCGGGTGACCGTGGACGCGATGATGCTGCCGATCGCCCCGATCACGACCGCCAGCACCGACGGCGCGGCCACGGCCGCCGTGCCCGCGGTGTGGTTGAAAATCGAGGTCAGGCCGTTTCCGCTGCCGCCGGCGAGCGAGCTCAGCAGGCTGAAAGGCAGCTGCAGGACGAAGGCGATGAACACGACCACGATGCCCGCGAGCAGCGCGATCCCGAAGATCCGCCACCAGCTTCCCTGGACGAGCCGCCAGGACCGCCTCAGCGCGGTGACCACGCTGACCTCCTCGAGCACGACCGCGGGGATCGCCAGGGCCAGCCGGACCGTGATCCAGATGCTGAGGACCAGCGCGGCCAGGCCGCCGGCGATGCCGATCAGCACGGCCGCGATCGTGACGTGGGCGATCGCGAGGACGAACACGAGCAACCCGACCGGCACCCAGATGGCGACCACGATCCCGATCAGCATCAACGTGACGCCGATGACGGACGGAATCCGGGCGATGCGCCACGCCTCGCCGATTGTGATCTTGTGACCGAGCAGTCCGCGGCCGAGGGCGCCGGTCAGCATGCCCGTGAGAATCGCCTGGAAGATGATCACCAGGACCAGATCGATCAGGACGTAGGGCACATAGGAGCCGAGAAACTGGCCGAAGGCGTGCCGGAGCTGAACCGTCGTCGGCTGCGGCGGAAGCGATGTGATATGCCGGACGGCTTTGAGCTCGGCCCAGGCAAAGAACGCGTTGATCACGCCGTAGACGGTCTGGACGAGCGCGGCGATGCCGAGGGTCGCCACCGGGTTGCGCCGGATCAGCGTGAACGCACCGCTGAGGATGTCGCCGACGCCCAGCGGCCGTAGCGGAACGCCGCCTGGCGCCGGGGCCCAGCCGTAGCCGGGGCCGCCCTGGGTGGGGTACGCGGCGCCGTACGGGGGCGGTTGCTGGCCGTAGGCGAGGTGGCCGTAGCCGGGCTGGCCGTAGCCGGGCTGGCCGTAGCCGGGCTGGCCGTAGCCGGGCTGGCCGTAGCCGGGCTGGCCGTACCCGGGCTGGCCGTAGGCGGGCTGGCCGTAGGCGGGGTGGCCGTACCCGGGCTGGCCCGGCTGCTCCTGGCCGGATCCCGGCTGGCCTGGGTCCTGGCCCGCGCCGGAGTTGTCGCTCATGACGTGATCGCTTCCTGCTGCCCGTTCCGGCCGCCCCGCGCTCGCGCCATTCCTGGTGACGGCGAGCCCGGCCGGGGCGTCCCGCTCGGCGGCACCGCCCATAGTGGCATGCGCTCAGCCGACGGCACTCGGCCCGCCCGGCTTGCCGCCGAACCAGCCGGAGGACGAATCCGGCCTCGCCGCATCGCGGTTAGGTCGCCGCCGCGCGCCGGGACTGGCGGTTACTCCGCGCTGCTGCCCCGCCGCCGCGCCGCGGCACGGCTCACGCAGACTGGACGGCGTGAGGATCGCCACGTTGCGCTGGCTCGACCCGCCCGATGGCCCGGCCATCGAACTGCTCGATCAGACCAGGCTGCCTGCCATCGAGACCACGGTGACCTGCGCGAGCGTGCCGGAACTGATCGACGCCATCCAGCGGCTGGTCGTCCGCGGCGCGCCGCTGCTGGGCGTCGCCGGCGCTTACGGGGTCGCGCTGGCCGCAGCTCGCGGCGACGATGTCGCGGCGGCCGCGGTCGCGATCACCAGGGCCAGGCCGACCGCGGTCAACCTCGGGTGGGGTGCCGGGGAGGCGCTCGCGGCCTATCAGCGGGCCGTCACGACCCCTGATCCCGAGCCGGAACTCCCGGCCGCCGCCGCTGCCCTTGGCCAGGCCCGGTCCATCGCCGTGGCGGATGAGCAGTCCTGCGCCGAGATGGCGCGGCGGGGCCTGGAGCTGGTACCGGAGGGCGCCAGGATCCTGACCCACTGCAACACGGGCGCGCTGGTCACGACCGGGTCAGGGACCGCCTTCGGCCTCGCCCTGGCCGCTCACCGGGCCGGGCGGCTGTCGATGCTGTGGGTGGGCGAGACCAGGCCGCTTTTGCAGGGGGCCCGGCTGACCGCCTACGAGGCGGCCAGGGCCGGGATGCCGCACGCGGTGCTGGCCGACTCGGCCGCGGTCTCGCTGATGGCGGTCGGCCAGATCGACCTGTTCGCGGTCGGCGCCGACCGGATCGCGGCCGACGGCGCCGTCGCCAACAAGATCGGAACCTATGCCCTCGCCGTCCTCGCCCGGTATCACCAGGTGCCGTTCGTGGTCGTCGCGCCGGTCTCGACAATCGACTTCGCGACGCCAGACGGCGCCGCGATAGTCATCGAGCAGCGCCCCGGCCAGGAGGTCACGCATCTGGCGGGGCAGCCGGTCGCCCCGGCCGGGACTGATGCCTACAACCCGGCCTTCGACGTCACGCCGCCGGAGATGATCACGGCGATCGTCACCGAAGAAGGGGTCATCCACCCAGTTACAGCGGGTAATCTGCGAGTCCTGAGACCGGAGCCATGAAGTCTCGGTCTTCCGTGCTGCCGTTTTCGTGGAACGATGGGGACTATGAAAGGTCGCGTGCTGGTCGTCGACGATGACGCCGCCCTCGCCGAAATGCTGGGGATCGTCCTGCGGGGCGAAGGTTTTGAGCCGACGTTCGTCGCTGACGGCGACAAGGCGCTCGAGGCATTCAGGGAGACCAGGCCGGACCTGATCTTGCTGGACCTGATGCTCCCGGGCATGGACGGCATCGATGTGTGCCGCCAGATCAGGGCCGAGTCCGGAGTCCCGATCGTGATGCTGACCGCGAAGAGTGACACGGTCGACGTGGTGCTCGGGCTCGAGTCGGGGGCGGATGACTACATCGTCAAGCCCTTCCAGGCCAAGGTGCTGATTGCCCGGGTACGGGCACGGTTGCGCCGTACCGACGACCCGGCCCCCGAGATGCTCTCGATCGGTGACGTCGCCATCGACGTGGCCGGTCACTCGGTGCGCCGGGACGGCGAGGTGATCAGCCTGACCCCGCTGGAGTTCGACCTGCTGGTCGCCCTGGCGCGCAAGCCGCGCCAGGTGTTCACCAGGGAGGTGCTGCTCGAGCAGGTCTGGGGTTACCGGCACGCCGCCGACACCAGGCTGGTCAACGTTCACGTGCAGCGGTTGCGGGCCAAGATCGAACGGGACCCCGAGCGGCCCGAGATCGTGGTCACGGTGCGCGGAGTCGGCTACAAGGCGGGTCCGGCCTGAGCAGCTCAGGCCAGTCCCGGACGCGACTGGCCTGGCTGGCCGGCAGGGACCGGCCAGGCCGGCGGATCACCGCGCCCGTGAGCGTGCCGGTGCGGCGGGGAACCTCACGCCTGGTCGGACGGCTGGACTGGCTGCCGTGGTCGGGCCTGCGGGCCGCCGCGAGGACCGGCACCGCCGGCGGGCGGCTGTTCCGCGGCCTGCAACGGCGCTGGCGCGGCTCGCTGCAGCTGCGGGTGGTCAGCACCACCTTGGTCGTGTCGGCCGTGGTGATCTCGATGCTCGGCCTGTTCCTCATGCAGCAGATTGCCTCGAAAATGCTGCACAACGCCGAGGTGCAGGCCTTTACCCAGGCCACCAACGGCCTGGCCAGGGCGGAGGCTCAGCCGAGCGCGTCCTTGCCGCCCGGCCCGGTCGCGAAGGCTCAGATGAGCCAGGTCGTCGGCAGCCTGGGGCCGAGCCTGCAGAACCTGGGACCTGAGTACGGCGTGGCGATCGCCGTGCAGCGGGACCCGAGCACCGCGGCGACCTGGCTGGCCGCCGAGCTCAATACGACCACCGACGACCTCCCGGCCAAGCTGAGGCCGGCCGCGATCAAGCGCACGGCCCACGCGAGCCTGAGCTTCGCCCAGCTGCCCTACCCGGGTCCGACCGGGCCGCCGACCACGGGCTTGCTGTTCGCCGCGCCGTTCGGCAGTTCCTACGACTTGTACTATTTTTTCCCGCTCAATCAGCTGCAGAACGAGCTGACCTGGATCCAGCGCACGCTGGTACTGGTCGGGCTGGCCCTGGTCTTCCTGCTCGCCGGGATCGCCTGGATGGTGACCCGGTGGGTGGTCAAGCCGGTGGCCAGGGCGGCCCAGGGCGCCCAGCTGCTGTCCACCGGCAAGCTAGATGAGCGCCTGGCCGTCCGCGGTGACGACGAGATCGCCGCGCTGGCTACGTCGTTCAACGAGATGGCGGCGAGCCTGCAGGAGAAGATGCAGGAGCTGGAGGAGCTGTCCCAGGTACAGCGGCTGTTCGTCTCCGACGTCTCGCATGAGCTGCGTACCCCGCTGACGACCATCCGGATGGCCGCGGATCTGCTGTTCGAGTCAAGGGAGCAGCTGGAGAGCGCGGCGGCGCGGTCGGCCGAGCTGCTGCAAAGCCAGATCGGACGGTTCGAGTCCCTGCTGGCCGACCTGCTGGAGATCAGCCGTCACGATGCGAACGCCGCCACGCTGGACTCCGAGCTCAATGACGTGAGCGACGTCGTCCGCCAGTCCGCGGACGTGGCCCAGCAGCTGGCCGAGCGGCGCGGCTGCCGGATCGAGTTCCGGCTGCCCGCTGAGCCGTGCCTGGCCGAGGTGGACCGCCGCCGGGTCGAGCGGATCCTGCGCAACCTGCTGTGCAACGCGGTCGAGCACGGCGAGGGCCGGGATGTCATCGTGACCTCAGCGGCCGACCGGGACGCGGTCGCCATCGCCGTCCGCGACTTCGGCGTCGGCCTGAGACCTGGCGAGGAACACCTGGTCTTCGACCGATTCTGGCGGGCCGACCCGGCCCGGGCCAGGACAACCGGCGGCACCGGCCTCGGCCTGTCGATCGCGCTGGAGGACGCCAGGCTGCATGGCGGCTGGCTGGAGGCGTGGGGTTCTCCGGCCCGCGGCTCGGTGTTCCGGCTTACCCTGCCCAGGGTCGCCGGGACCACGCTGGCCGGCTCGCCACTGCCGCTGGTCCCGGACGGGGCCGATGTCGACAACCTGACCGTGCCGGGACCTGGCGAGCTGATCCCGCCCGCGGTAGCGCCGGCTGGCCGGGCGGCGCCGGCCGGCAACGGCGCCCGGGCCCCGACCGGGACCAGCGCCCGGAACCCGGCTGCCTCGGCCGGCCAGGACGGTAAGCGATGAGCCGGTCCTGGCTGGCCGCGGGCGCGGTCGCGCTGTGCGCGGCGCTCGCGTCCTGCGCGAGCCTGCCGACCAGCGGCTCCATCCGGGTCAGCACGCTGCAGGGCGGCGGCGTCCAGGGCCAGACCGGGGTGCAAGTCGTGCCGGCGCCCCCGGGCCGGAACTGGGGTCCCGTCGACATCGTGCAGGGCTTCCTGGCCGCGAGCGCGAGCTTCGGCAAGCACCACGCCGTGGCCAGGGAGTACCTGACCAGGGCCTTGGCCAGAACCTGGCGGCCCGGCTGGAGCGCGACGGTCGTTGACGTGCCCACCGTGAACAGGTACCGCTTCCCCGGCAAGCCGCCGGTGGGCGTCGCGCCGACGGCCGTGGTCAACCTGACCGGGCAGCACTTCGCGACCTTGCAAACCGCGGGCCAGGATCAGGCGGGCAGCGTGGTGGTCGCGCCCGCGTCCACGGTGTTCCGGTTCTCGCTGGTCCAGCAGGCCGGCCAGTGGCGGATCGAGGCCATCTCGATGAACGACAAGCCGGTGCCGCCGTCGCTGCTGCTCCTGGCCAGACCCGACTTCGAACGCGACTACCTGGCCCGCAACATCTACTTCTTCCCGGCTGGCTCGCCGGGCAGCACGCTCGTTCCCGATCCGGTGTACATCCCGCAGACCGGCCTGGTGGCCGAGGTACGCGGCATGGTCAGCGCGCTGATCCAGCCGCCATGTCCGGCTCGGAAAACCACCTCCTCCACCGGTACCTGCCCGACCAACCCGCCGTCCAGCAGCTGGCTGTACGGCGCCGCCGGCACGGCGTTCCCGCGGGGGGTCAGGACGGTCGAGCCGGTGCAGGTCGTCGGTGGTGTCACGGCCGTGGTGGACCTGGGCAACACCGCGGCTAAGACCAGCCAGACGCAGCGGCGCCGGATGGCGAGCCAGCTCGCCTGGTCGCTGACCGAGTCCCCGTACGGGCCGCAGGCCGGCGGACAGATCAGTTCCGTGGTGCTGAAGTTCGGTCATCAGTCGATGACCGTCTCGCTGAAGGCGAAGTGGGTGCCGCGCGGCCTGAGTTCGCCGCTGTACTACCAGGTGCCGGGCGGCCCGGCCCAGGAAACCCAGGTGACGCTGCGCACCGGCAACAGCCAGCCGTTCAACCTGACACTGCCGAGGCGGGTCGGCGGCCGGCCGTTCACCGCGATGGCCGTATCGCCGGCTCCGCTGGGCGCGGCCGTGCTGGCCGGATGCTCGGGCCAGACGCTGTACCTGATCCCGCAGGCGAGGGCGCGGGACGTGGTGACCAAGCGGCTGCCGGCTAGCTGTACCTCCCTGAGCTGGGACAGCGGCGGCAACCTGTGGATTGCGGCCGGCTCCGGCGTCCTGGAAATACCCGGGGCGGGAGCGAGCGCGCCGGCCAGCTCGGCGCTGGTGCAGGTTCAGATCCCGCCGCTAGCCCAGCCGAACGTGAAGCCAGTCCAGGTGCTGAAGATCGCGCCGGACGGCGTGCGCGCCGCCTTGATCGTGCCCAGCGGCCCGGGCAGCAAGATCCTGATCGCCGCGATCAGCAGCAACTCGAACTTCACCTATATCGCGCAGACATCGCCGATGCTGCGGGTCGGCTCCGACCTGCCGCACCCGATCGCGCTGAGCTGGCTAGATCCCGACCACCTGCTGGTGCTCGATCGCGGCGCTTCCGGGCGGACCGAGATCTACGAGGTGCCGCTCAACGGCGGGGCCTCGACCGAGGTCAGCACGCCGTCCGGTGTTACCTCCCTGTCGGCCGCCTGGCCGGACCCGGCCGGCCTGCCCCGGGTGGTCATCGGGATCGCGGCGACTGGCGGCGCGCCCGCCAGGATCGAGCAGTCCCGCGGCAGCCTGATCAATCCGGACTGGCAGCCCATCGGCACCGGGGTCACGCCCGTCTTGCCTGGCTGAGCGTGGGCGACCCGGCGCCAGGCCGGCCGGTGACCGGCGGCCGAACACGAGGTGACCCTGCTCCTGACAGGAGCGCGGCGTGCGACTACCGTCAGTGTCGTGGCACCCGTCCGGGTCCGTGGTTGCGCCGGGCAGGCCGCTCCGATCGCGGGGCGCCGGCTCCGGCAAGCCGATGCCAGCCGCAGGCAAAACGGCCCACGTAAGGCGACTTATCGTCGACCGATCACGGTGCGGTTTAGAGGTAAGCCCTGCCTCGCCCCGGAGACCAGATGTTTCCGGACGCGAGAGAAGGCCAGTAGTGGCACAAGCGCGCTGCGACAGCCTCAGCAGGCGGATGTGGGGTCGAAGACCAGGTCGGCCGGGCGGGTGCTGCCTCCACACACCGGATGTAAGGGGGTTCGGGCATGGAAATTACCTTCAAGGGTCGGCAGACGGACGTGCCAGGCCGGTTCAAGGAATACGCCACCACGAAGCTCAACAAGCTCGTCCGGCTGGAGAAGAAGGCGATCTCGGTGGACGTGGAGGTGTCGGTCGAGCGCAACCCCCGCCTGGCCAGCCAGAAGGAGCGGGTTGAGCTGACAATCTGGTCCGGCGGCCCGGCGATCAGGGCCGAAGCGGCGGCCGAGGACCGGATGGCGGCGCTGGACCTGGCGCTGGCCAAGCTTGACTCGCGGCTGCGCCGGGCCCTGGACCGGCGCAAGAACCACCACGGCACGGGGGCTGCTGCTGGTACGGGCGCGAGCGCCGGGCAGGCGGCGCCGCCGGGCCCGGAGGCGGGCGAGGCTGACGGCGTGCCCGGGGCGGCCGCCCGCCGCGTGTCCGGCGCCCCGCCGGCCGAGGCCGGTGCTTCCAGTGTGGTCCCGATTCAGATGGAGGGCGACGGCCCCCTGGTGGTCCGCCAGAAGTTCCACCACGCCAAGCCCATCCCGATCGACCAGGCCCTGCTGGAGATGGAGCTGGTCGGACACGACTTTTACCTGTTCCACGACGTCGAGGCGGACATGCCGAGCGTGGTCTACCGCCGGCACGGCTATCAGTACGGCGTGATCCGGCTGGTCGAGACGGCCGACGGACAGCCGCTCCCCCAGCCAGCCGCGGCCGGAGATGGTGCGACGATCCCGGCGCAGGGCCGGGCGGCCCAGGGGAGCGGGAACCAGGCCGCGATGGCGCCCTGAGCCGAAGCACCCAGCCTGGCCGGGCCGGGCCGCACGGTGCTGGCCCGGAACGCCCAGGACGGCCCCCGGGTGCGGCCGGGCCGGAGTTCGCGGCCCGGCCCGGTGCCACCAGGCCCGGGTGCGCCGCGGGATACCGTCAGCCAGAGTGTGGATACCTTGAGAGGCAGGTCATGACAGCGATCGCCGATGGTGACGCGACGGCGGAGAACGGGCGGACCCCTGAGCCGATCCGCACGCTGATCGTCGACGACCATGCGCTGTTCCGCCGCGGGCTGGAGATTGTCCTGGTCACCGAGCCCGACATCGCCGTCGTCGGCGAGGCCGGCAACGGGACCGAGGCCGTGGACAAGGCCGGCGAGGCCCTCCCCGACGTGGTCCTGATGGACATCAGGATGCCGCGCAGCAACGGCATCGAGGCCTGCCGGGCGATCAAGGACGTGGCCCCGAGCGCCCGCATCATCATCTTGACGATGAGCGACGAGGAAGAGGACCTGTTCGACGCGATCAAGGCGGGCGCGAGCGGCTACCTGCTCAAGGACATCCCGCTCGACCAGGTCGCTGAGGCGGTCAGGTCGGTGCACGGCGGCCAGTCCCTGATCAGCCCGTCGATGGCCGGCAAGCTGCTGACCGAGTTCGCGTCGCTGGCCCGCCGGGACGTCGACGAGCCGCCGCAGCAGCTCCCGGCGCCGAAGCTGACCGACCGCGAGATGCAGGTGCTCAAGCTGGTCGCGCGGGGGATGAACAATCGGGATATCGCCAAAGAATTGTTCATTTCAGATAATACAGTCAAAAACCATGTACGAAACATCCTGGAGAAGCTGCAGATTCACTCCCGGATGGAGGCGGTCATGGTGGCGGTGCGCGAGAAGCTGATCGAGCTCGGGTGAGAAACCCGGCCATGAGCTGACGCAGCCGGATAGCCGGAAGCGGCGGCTAACGGAGCGGGGTTCCGGATGCTAGCCTCGTCACTGCGATTCGGTCAGGGCGGAGGTCAGGCGGGACCGAAGTCCGGGCGGGCTGACCTTTTCCAGGCGGACTGAGTCGCAGCCGACCCACTTCGCCGCCTCGATCAGGGCGCGGGCCATCGCGGGGACGGCTCTGGGGGTGTCGAGGGTGAGCTGGCGAGCGATCAAGGTCGTGCCGCCGCGGGCGGGGTCGACGCGGCCCTGGAGCTGGCCGGCGGCCAGGAGGGGCATCGTGTAGTAGCCGTGGATGCGCTTAGGGGCCGGGACGTAGGCCTCAAGGCTGTGGTCGAAGCCGAACATCCGCTTGGTGCGCTTGCGATCCCAGACCAGGGAGTCGAACGGGGAGAGCAGCGTCACCCGGTGCCGGCCGGCCAACCCCGGGCGGCCGTCGCCCGCCGAGAGCGCGGCGACGGCCTGCGGATCGGCCCAGGCCGGCTGGGCCGCGCCGGCCTTGCTCTCAATCGCAACCGGGATCAGGCCGGCGGCCACGGCGGCGTCGTCGGCCTTAAGGCCCGCCGGATTGCGCCCCGAGCCGAAGTTCGTCAGCCGCTGATAGTCCGTCAGGTCGGACCTGGTGACGACCCCGAGCGCTCGGGCGGCGACGCCGGCCTGGTGGATCAGGCACTGCGCGTCGGTCGGATCGGCGTTCAGCAGCTCGGCCGGGAGCACCCGCTCGGGCAGGTCATAGACCCGGCGCCAGCCGGTCCGGCGGGCGCAGATCACCTCGCCCGTGTCCAGCAGCCACTCCACTGCGATCTTGGTCGCGGACCAGTCCCACCAGGGGCCGCCGTTCTTCGCCCCGCCCAGTTCCGTGGTGGTCAGGGGGCCTTCGGCCCTGATCCTGGCCAGCACTTCCGCGCAGACCGCCGGGTGGCTCTGGTGCCAGCGGCTGCCGCGGGCGACGAACGCCCGGCGCCGGAAGGCGTAGAACGGCCACTCCTCGATCGGCAGCACGCAAGCCGCGTGCGACCAGTATTCGAAGGCCGTCGCGGTGCGCGGATGCCAGTAGGCCCGCTCGATCGAGGAGCGAGGGACCGCGCCGAGCCGCGCGTAGGCGACGAGTTCGTGCGAGCGGGCCAGCACGCTGATCGTGTCGAGCTGAACGCCACCGACCCGCCGCAGCATGGCCGGGACCCCGCCCGTCCTGGCCGCGGCACCGATGAGCCCTTGCGCTTGCAGCGTAATCAGCCGCGCGTCAGCGGGCGTGAGCTTCAGCTCGGGCGGGGGTGAGACGGGCACTCTTGGGAGGGTAGCCGCTCGTGCCGACAGTCCGGCGGGCGAGGAGTTCGGGCTAGAAATCCGGAGCGGTGAGGTCGCGCCGCGGGCCGGTCTAGTACCAGTCCTCGAAGGTGTTGGTGGCGAGGGAGATCAGCAGGCCCAGGACCGTGATGCCCGCGCCGGCCCAGAACATCCACCAGACCGGGCCGCCGTGACCGCCCACGATCAGGCCGAGGCCGCCTACCACGAAGCCGACCACCATGACGGCGACGGCGACCCAGGAGACCGTACGGCCGTGATAGGAGGGGTAGGGGCCGATCGGCTGGCCGGCTTGCGCCGAGGCGGGCAGCCCGCCCGGCCCGGCCGACTCGCCAGGCGCCACGGATGTGTCCTGCATGCTTGCCTCGTTCGATGTCGCGTTGCCGGTTGCCGCGCCACCCATGGTGGCGGGTTCGGAGCGCTTCGGCAAGGCGCTCCTCCTCCCGCGCAGACCAGATGACGTGCTTATATTGTGGCGAGCGCCGCAGCCAGGCTGGAGCCCGGGCCCCGGTACGCGCCGCAGACCATGTTATGCGGGCCGGCCACCCGGGTTCAGGCGGGTTCGCGCATCATTCGCTCGACTCGGCAACGCCCGCTATCTCGCCTACCATGGCTGGCAAGACCAAGAACTGGCCGGGCTGTGTCGCAGGCCGATTCGGAGCCGTGCTGCCCGGCCGGGCAGCGGGCGATCACTGACCAGTCAGACGATCCGCGAGGAGCGCGACGAGAAGTGCCGGCAATCATCGACAAGGTCCTGCGCGCGGGCGAGGGCAAGATCCTGCGGAAGCTGCATCGGATCGCCGAGCAGGTCAACTCGATTGAAGAGGACTACGAGGCGCTCACCGACGCCGAGCTGCGGGCGCTGACCGCCGAGTTCAAAGAGCGGTACGCCGACGGCGAGTCCCTGGACGATCTGCTGCCCGAGGCGTTCGCGGCGATCCGGGAAGCGGGCAAGCGCCCGCTTGGCCAGCGCCACTTCGACGTCCAGATCATGGGCGGCGCCGCATTGCACTTCGGCAACATCGCCGAGATGAAGACCGGTGAGGGCAAGACGCTCACCGGCGTTCTCGCGGCCTACCTGAACGCGCTGACGGGCGACGGCGTGCACATCGTCACCGTCAACGACTACCTGGCCAAGCGCGATGCCGAGTGGATGGGCCGGATTCACCGCTTCCTGGGCCTGGAAGTCGGCGTGATCCTGGCCGAGATGGAGCCCGAGACCCGGCGCGCCCAGTACGCGGCCGACATCACCTACGGGACCAACAACGAGTTCGGCTTCGACTACCTGCGCGACAACATGGCCTGGGCCCTGGAGGAATGCGTCCAGCGCGGGCACAACTACGCGATCGTTGACGAAGTCGACTCGATTCTCATCGACGAGGCGCGGACCCCGCTGATCATCAGCGGCCCGGCCGACCAGAACAGCGTCTGGTACGCCGAGTTCGCCAAGATCGTGCCGAGGCTGCGCCGCGGCGAGGAGGGCGAAGGCGATTACGAGGTCGACGAGAAGAAGCGCACGGTCGGCATCCTGGAGAGCGGTGTCGCCAAGGTCGAGGACTGGCTCGGCATCGACAACCTCTACGACCACTCCAACGCCCACCTGGTCGGGTTCCTGAACAACGCGATCAAGGCCAAGGAGCTGTTCAAGAATGACAAGGACTACGTCGTCTCCGGCGGCGAGGTCCTGATCGTCGACGACTTCACCGGCCGCATCCTGCACGGCCGCCGGTACAGCGAGGGGATGCACCAGGCCATCGAGGCCAAAGAGGGCGTCAAGATCATGGACGAGAACCAGACTCTCGCCACGATCACGCTGCAGAACTACTTCCGGCTGTACGGCAAGATCGCCGGAATGACCGGTACGGCCATGACCGAGGCCAACGAGTTCCAGCAGACCTACAAGCTCGGCGTGGTGCCGATCCCGACCAACCAGCCCATGATCAGGATGGACCAGGCCGACGTGGTCTACCAGACCGAGCAGGCCAAGTTCGACGCCCTGGTCGCGGACATCTCCGAGCGCCACGAGGCGGGCCAGCCGGTGCTCGTCGGCACCGTCAGCGTCGAGAAGTCCGAGGTCGTGTCACGGATGCTAAAGCGCCAGGGCGTGCCGCACGAGGTGCTGAACGCCAAGTACCACGAGCGCGAGGCCACGATCGTGGCCCAGGCCGGCCGCAGGGGCGCGGTCACCGTCGCGACCAACATGGCCGGCCGCGGTACCGACATCATGCTCGGCGGCAACCCCGAGTTCCTGGCCGACCTGGAGCTGCACCAGCGCGGCCTGTCGCCTGGGGACACCCCGGAGGACTTCGAGGCGGCCTGGCCCGGGGCGGTCGAGAAGGCCAGGCGCGCGGTCGCCGAGGAGCACGAGGATGTCGTCTCCCTGGGCGGGCTGTACGTGCTCGGTACTGAGCGGCACGAGTCCCGCCGGATCGACAACCAGCTCCGTGGCCGGTCAGGCCGCCAGGGCGACCCCGGCGAGTCGCGGTTCTACCTGTCGTTCGAGGACGACCTGATGCGCCGGTTCAATGGCGACCGGGTCGCCCAGTTCCTGGAGTGGGCCAAGACCGGGCCTGAGGTCCCGATCGAGTCCAAGACGGTCAGCCGGTCGATCAGGTCGGCTCAGACCCAGGTCGAGCAGCTCAACTTCGAGATGCGCAAGGACCTGCTCAAGTACGACGACGTGATGAACCGGCAGCGCGTCGTCGTGTACGCCGAGCGGCACCGGGTGCTCGCGGGCGAGGACCTGCACGAGCAGGTCCAGCACATGATCGACGAGGTCATCGCCGACTACGTGGCCAGGGCGACCGCCGAGGGCTTTGCCGAGGAGTGGGACCTGGACCAGCTCTGGACCGCGTTCCGGCGGATGTACCCGGTCGGGCTCACAGTCGATCAGCTCGTCGAAGAGGAAGGCGGCGACCGATCCGCGCTCGACGCCGACATCATCACCGAGCGGATGCAGGCCGACGCCCATGCCTCCTACGACCGGCGCGAGGAAGAGCTGACCCCGGAGATCACGCGCGAGCTGGAGCGCCGGGTCGTGCTCTCGGTGCTGGATGCCAAGTGGCGCGAGCACCTCTACGAGATGGACTACCTCCAGTCCGGCATCCACATGCGCGGGCACGCACAGCGCGACCCCCTAATCGAGTACCAGCGCGAGGGTTACGACCTGTTCACCGCGATGATGGACGCGATCAAGGAGGAGTCGGTCGGCAACCTGTTCAACCTGTCGGTCGAGGTCCAGGAGAACCCGGTCACCGGCGAAGCGGGTCCGGACGGCGAGTGGGCCGGCCAGCCGGTCGACGCCCTCGGCGGCGCGGGCTTCGGCGCCGTACCGCTGCCGAGCGTGGGCGGTGCCGCGGGAGCGAGCGCCGGCGAGCCAGGCGACGGCCAGGCCGGCAACGGGCGGCATGCCAAGGGCTCCCGGCCAGCTGGCGCGACGGCGGCCGGCCCGGCACCCGGCGAGCC
>JBPCKO010000306.1:0-8193 GCA_051004215.1 Streptosporangiaceae bacterium
TCCCCCCTCGCTCCGTTCGTCTCGCGCACCAAAGCTGCACGCGGTTGCTCGGCCCGGTGTCCGCGCCCGCCCTGCTGGCCCCGGCCCGCGCCACGCCGGGCCCGGCCGACTGGCCGGCCTTCCTGAACGGGCCCGCGCATACCTCAGATAACGCCGGCCAGACCGCGATCACGCCGGACCGGCACCGTGCTGGCCAGGGCGTTCCTCGGCTTCCAGCCTCATCTCACCTGCACGGCCGGCGGGATCGTGTCGACCGCGACGGTCGCGAAGGACCCGGCTGACGGCCAGGACACCGTCTATGTCGGCGGGCCCGACGGCTACCTGTACGCGCTGCGGGCGACCGACTTGTCGCGCAAGTGGCGCTCGGCGATCGCGATCCCGTCGAGCACGGTCAGCGACTACTTCCAGTGGTCCTCGCCCACGGTGGCCGGCGGCACGATCTACATCGGGGTGTCCTCGCACTGCGACCACCCGCTGGTGCGCGGCGGGCTGATCGCCTATGACCAGGCCACCGGCAACGTGCTGGCCCGTTACCACACGGTGCCGACGGGCGTCGTCGGCGGCTCGGTCTGGTCCAGCGCCGCGGCCAGCGGGCGGTACGTCTACGTGTCGACGGGCAACCGCACCGCAAGCGCGCACCGGCTGTACGACACGATCTCGGTCGTCGAGCTGCGGACCGGCACCCTGGCCAGGGTCGCCCGGTTCCAGCCGCCGGCGTCGCAGCGCCTGTTCGACGCCGACTTCGGCGCCTCGCCCGCGCTATTCGGATCGCTGGTCGGCGCGTGCGACAAGAACGGCCTGTTCTACGCGCTGCACGTGCCGAGCATGAAGCTCGCCTGGGAACGCCGGGTCGCAACTAGCCCGGGCGGGACCGGCGACAGCCGGTGCATCGCGTCGTCGGCGTACGACGGCCGGTTCCTGTACGTCGCCGCGACGGCGACCGTCATTTCAGGACACCACTACGCCGGATCTGTCCGCCGCCTCGATCCGGCCACCGGGGCGGTGCGCTGGCAGACCGGCCTGCCGAACGGGGTATTCGGCACCCCGACCCTGGACGGCGCGGGCGTGCTCGCGGTCGGCACGTACGGGCGAGGGTCCGCGACCAACGCCGTGTACCTGCTCAGCGCCAGGACCGGCCGTGTCCTGCACACGGTGATCACCGGCAGCACCGACTTCGCGGAGAGCGTGTTCGCCGGCGGCTGGCTGTTCACCGCCAACGGCAATGGCGTCTACGCCTGGGCGCCGCCAGGCCCCGCCCGCCATTAGCCGGGCCAGAGGCGGGCGGGCGGTCAGATCCGGTCCGAGCTGAACCGGATCCGCCCGCCCGCCGTCCCCCGCTTCCGGGCCCCGCGCTTATGGCCTGCTACCAGCCCGGCCGCACTGTGGCCGGCCCGGCCCCGCGCCGACTCGCGGACATACCACTGGATGCAGACATGGGTCACGTCTTATGGAGGATTGCCAGAATGGCCCACCAGGCATCCTAGGAGCGGGCAGATCGGACAGGCTCGGACAGTGTCGGCCAGGTGACAGTCAGCCTGCAGCTGTGCTGGCCGGTCAGCCTGCGGCGGTGCTAGCCGGTCAGCCTGCGGCGGTGTCAAGTCCGTGCACGAGGGCCGCGAGCTGCTCGGCGAACGGCGAGCCCACCGCCTCGTAGACCGCCAGCGCCTCGGCCAGCCTGGCCTGGCCCGGGGCCGGCTGGCCGGACGCGAGCAGGGCCCGGCCCAGGCCTTCCAGCGCCCGGGCGCGCTCGGCCGGATTGGTCCGCACCAGCCCGAGGGCCTCCTCGTGCCGGGCCGCCGCCTGCTCGGGGCGGCCGCAGGCCAGCGCCAGCTCGCCCTGTCCGTTCAGGGATTCCGCCACCCCCAGCTCGGTGCCGAGGGCACGGTACAGGCCGAGCGCCGCGCCGTGGCTGGCGGCTGCCTCCTCAGGCCGGTGCCCGAGGCCCTGCACGATGCCGAGGTAGTTGAGCGTCTCGGCCTCCCCGGCCTGATTGCCGAGCGCCCGGTACAGCGCCAGGGCCCGCTCCTGGTTCTGCTCGGCCGCGCCGAGCTCGGCGGTCAGGCACTGGGCCACGCCGAGATAGCTCAGCGCCCTGGCCTCGCCGAAGCGGTTGCCCAGCGCCCGGTAGAGCTCAAGCGCCTGCCGGTGACGGTCCAGCGCGGCGTCATAGTCGCCGGTCCGCCGGGCCACGATGCCGATGTTGTTCAGCGCGTTCGCTTCCCACAGCTGATCTCCCAGCTCGCGGTGCATGCCCAGCGCTCGGGCGAAGCTGGCTGCCGCACTGTCGTAGTCACCCGCCTCCAGCTGCACCAGGCCGAGGTCGTTCAGCGCCCCCGACTCGTCCATCGTGTCGCCGAGATCGTGCAGCAGGTCCAGGGCGGCGCGGAGGTTCCGGTCAGCGGCCGGGTAGTCGCCGGTCAGGTACTGGGTCACGCCCAGCTCGTTGAGTGCGTGCGCCTCGCCCGGCTGGTCAACATGACCGCGGATCAGCGCCAGCGCGCCGGCGAAGCTGGCGGTCGCTTCCTGGTAGTGCCCGGTCAGCCGGCTGACGACGCCGAGGTGTACCAGGGCCCGCGCCTCGGCGCGGGAGTCGGCGAGCTGCCTGGCGGCATCCACCGCCAGCCGGTGCAGGCTGATCGCCTGCTCCCAGTGCCCCTCGGTCAGCAGAAATCCGTTCAGGGCGGCGGCGAGGGTAACGCACGGCCAGAGCCGGCCGGTCCGGGCCGCGAACCTGACCGCCGCGGTCAGGTTCGCATTCTCCGCGGCCAGCCACGCGATCGATTCCTCGCGCCCGGACAGGCGCGGCAGGGCCGCCGGCGCTGCTCCTGGCGGCTGCGGGGTCCGGCGGGCCAGGTGCGTGCTGGCCGCGCAGGCGGCGTGCAGGTAGAAGCCGAGCACCCGGTCGACCGCCTCGTCCCGCTGGCCGGCCGGCTCCCCGGCCAGGAGCGCGCGGGCGTGCTCGCGGATCAGGTCGTGGAACCGGTACCGGCCGGGCGCCGCCTCCTCCAGCAGGTAGTGGTCATACAGCGCGCCGAGCCCGCGGCGGGCCGCGGGCAGGCCGGCCCCGCTCAGGGCCGCGGCCGCGTACGCCTCGAACTCCGGTCCGGCGTGCAGGGCGAGCCGCCGGAACAGCCGCTGCTGGGCGGCTGGCAGTTCGTCGTAGGACAGCTCGAACGCGGCGGCGACCGAGATGTTCTCGGCGTGCATGAGCTCAAGCCGGTGGTCCCTGGCCGCGGCCAGGTCTGCGGCCAGGCTCTGGCCGCTCCAGGCCGGGTGGTGATGCAGCTGCCTGGCCAGCAGGCCGATCGCCAGCGGCAGGTATCCGCACAGCTCGCAGATCCTGGCCCCGTGGGCGTCCCCCGGGCCCAGGTCCGCCCGGTCCGCGAGCCTGGCGAACAGGCCGGCGGCGTCGGCCGGGGGCAGCACGTCGAGGCTGATGGCCCTGGCGTTTTCCAGCGCGGTCAGGCGCCGGCGGCTGGTGACCAGGACCAGGCTGCCCGGCGTACCTGGCAGCAACGGCCTGACCTGCTCGTGACCGTAGGCGTCGTCGAAGACCAGCAGCAGCCGCTGGGCGGCCAGCCAGTCCCGCCACCGGCTCGCCCGCGCCTCCAGGCCGGAGGGCAGCTGGCGCGGGTCGGTCCCGGTGATCTGCAGCAGGCTGGCCAGCGCGTCGGCGGGCTGCACCGGCCGCTGGCCCGGCGTATGCCCGTGCAGCGGGAGATAGATCTGGCCGTCGGGGAACTGGCTCGCTAGCTGGTGGGCGGCCCGGACCGCGAACGCCGTCTTGCCGACGCCGGCCATGCCGCCGATCGCGAACAGGCCTACCTCGCCGGCCGGGCGGGCGGCCGCGATGAGCGCGCGCAGCTGAGCATCCCGCCCGGTGAACGCGACCGCGTCGTGCGGCAGCGTGCGCCGGGCCGCCGCAATGCTCCGGGCCTGAGCACCCGGATGCCGGCGGAGCTCGTCGATCTGATCCCGGGCCGTGGCCAGCAGGCGGCGCTCAGGCCCGGTGGCGCCGAGCAGGCCGGCGAGCACATCAAGCCGGTCGGTCGGCGGCAGCACCTTGCCGGTGAAGTAATCGCCAATGACGCCGTGCGCGTAGCCGCTTTTCGCGGCCAGTTCCCGGTAGCTCAGTTCGGTGTCGGAATTGCGCCTGGCCTGCCGCCGCTTTAGCTGGCGCAGCGAGCGGGCCAGGTCGGCCGGGTTCTCGGCATCATCGGGCAGCGGCGCGTCGCCGCGTTCATGGGCCAATGCCCCTCCACCCGGATAATTCCTGCCGTCCTATCTACGGTAGCCACAAAAACCCGGCCGCACCGGCCCTTTTACGGCTCGAAATCGCCGATTGGCGAGCAGGCGGCAATAGCGCGATCGAATCGCTACCCCGGGTCCGGCGGCCGCCGGGTAGCGTGAACCGCGGCCAGCGACCGCGGGCCCGCGGTACCCGCGGGATCCGGTGCCGCCGGCCGGGAGAGGTGATCATGCGGGCTCTGGTCTGGGACGGCCCGCTGGCGCTGGGCGTCGCCGAGATCGCCGAGGCGGCAGCCGGGCCTGGCGAGGTTGTGATCGGGCCGGTCGCGGGCATCTGCGGCTCGGAGATCGAGGCCTACCTCGGCCGCCAGCCGAACCGCGTTCCGCCGCTGGTGATGGGCCACGAGCTGGCCGGCCTGGTGCTGGCCTGCGGGCCGCGCGCCGATCCCCAGCTCGCCGGCGCCCTGGTCGCGGTCAACCCGATCGTGTCCTGCGGGCGCTGTTCGTTCTGTGCCAGCGGCGCTCGCAACCTGTGCCGCGAGAAAGAGCTGATCGGCCTGGCCAGGCCGGGCGGCTTCGCCGAGCGGGTCGCCGTGCCGGCCGCGAACCTGGTGCGGCTGCCCGCGGGCACCGACCCGCGGACCGGTGCCTTCGTCGAGCCCATGGCCAACGGGGTGCACGCGGCCAGGCTCGCCCTCGGCGGCCGGACCGCGGTCCGCGCCGTCGTGATCGGAGCCGGCGCGATCGGGCTGTGCGCGGTGCAAGCCCTGCGGCGGCTCGGCGCCGGGCGCATCGACGTCCTGGAACCAGACGAGCGGCGCCGGGCCACCGCGGCCGCGGCCGGCGCCGACGCCGTGCACGCGGATCCGGCCGCCCTGCTGTCCGCGACCGGGACCCCGGGCCGCCCGAGGGCTCAGGCCGGCGCCGGGGCGGACGCCGTGATCGACGCGGCCGGCACGTCCGCGGCCAGGGCGCTGGCCGTGGACGCGGCCGCCGCGGGTGCGACCGTGGTACTGGCCGGGATGGGCGAGGACCGCACCGAACTGGCGTTCCGGCCGGTGGTCAGGGACGAGATCGTCCTCCGCGGCAGCTATGCCTACACCGACGCCGATTTCGGTCAGGCCGCCGCCTGGCTCGCCGCCGGCCAGGTCAGCCCGGGTCCGATGGAGCCGGCCGCGCCGCTGGAGGACGGTCCGGCCTTGTTTGCCCGCCTCGCCACGGGACCGGCCGGCCCGGTGCGCCTGTTCCTGTCCGCAGGCCACGGCCGTGACTGAGGCAGGTCCGGCCGCCGGCGCCGGGGCCCTGGCCGGGCGAACGATCGTGGTCAGCGGCGCGAGCAGCGGGATCGGCGCCGCCACCGCCGACCGGCTGCGGGCCGACGGCGCCAGCGTGCACGGCCTGGCCCGCCGGGCCCCGGCCGGCCAGGCCTGGCTGCATCGGTGCGACGTGACCAGCTCGGCCCAGGTCACCGAGGCCGTCGGGACCATCGCCGGCCAGTCCGGGCTCGACGCCATCGTGCTCGCGGCCGGCACCAACGTCACCCGGCGGAGCCTGGCCGTGCTCGCCGTCGCTGACTGGGAGCAGGTAATCGCGACCAATCTCACCGGCGCGTTCATGGTCCTGCAGGCCAGCCTGCCGTACCTGCGGCGGCGCGGCGGCGACGTCATCGTGATCGCCAGTGTTTCCGCGCTCTGACCGGACGCGTCCGTCCCGGCCTACCAGGCGAGCAAGGCGGGCGTGGTCGCGCTGACCAGGGCCACCGCGCTGGAGGAACGGGGGCACGGCATCCGGGCCAGCGCGGTGCTGCCCGGCCTGACCGACACGCCGCTGCTCGACCGCCGGGCCGCGCCGCCGTCTCCGGAGCAGCGCCTGGCCGCTTTGCGGCCGGCCGACGTCGCCGCGGTCTGCGCCTTCCTGCTCGCCCTCCCCCGGCACGTGACGGTGCCCGAGATCACCGTGCTGCCGGCGGCCTTGCAGGCGCTCGGCGCCACCTGAGGGTCAGCAGGCTCGCGATCGGGCGAGCATGCGGCAGGACCCAGCCAGGCGGTCCCGGCTGGGTCCTGCATCGCCCTCACGCGGACGCCGTCTGGGCTAGGTGGTGAACTTGGACGGCATCGAACTGGCGATGCCCTGGGCCAGGACGGCAGCCGTGCCCGCCATGTGGTTCTCGGCCATCATCAGGCTGGCGCTGGCCGACGGGCTGTTGGCCAGGATGGCGTTGATGGTCGTCTCGAGCGTTGCGACATGGCCCGTCAGGTCGGCCGCGACGGCCGCCGCCGGGAGCTTCGTCGCGCCCGCCACGAACTGGCTGAACTGCGTGACGTAGCCGGCCAGGTTCTTCTTGGCCATGGTCACCTTGGCCTGGTCGTGGGTGGCAACGCCCAGCGTGTAGTCGACGAAGTAGCCGATGTGCGCGTTCCAGAGCTTCAGGAACTTCTGCTGCGCGGCCGGGCCGTAGATGCTGCCGAAGGCGGCGCCGAGCTGCTTGGTGTTGTCACCGAGCGCGCTGATGGCTCCCTTGACTTCCGGCGCGGTCAGGCTGCCGTGGTTGGCCGCCGCGGTCTGCACCACGAACGCGGTCGCGGCCACGTGCTGGATCAGCAGGCCGGTCAGCGCCGCGCGCAGCGACGAACCCGCCCCGCTCACGCTGCCCGGGATCCCCTTGGATGACACGATGCCCCCGGCCAGCACGCGAGCGGTGCCGTCCATGTGCATGGCCGCCATCTCGATCTTCTTACCGGCGGCCGGGCTCTTGGCGACGATTGCGTTGATGGCCGACTCCAGCGTGGAAACGTGACCCTTCAGGTCGGCCATGACGGCCGGGGCGGGCAGCTTGGTCGCGCTGGCGATGAAAGCGGCGAACTGCCTGGTGTAGCCGGCCAGGTTCTTCTGCGCGGTCGCGACCTTGGCCTGGTCGTGGCCGGCGACGCCGAGCGTGTAGTCGACGAAGTAGCCGATGTGGGCCCGCCACAGGGTCAGGAACTTGGCCTGCGCGGCCGAGCCGTACACGCTGCCGATCGCCTTGCCCAGGCCGTCGGTGTTCTGGCCGAGCACGGCCAGTGCCTGCTTGGCGGCGGTCGATGAAGGTCCCTTGGTCACCGCGACCTGGACCAGGTTCGAGGTCAGGTCGACGTGCTCGCGCAGGAGCTGGTCGAGGCCCGCGTAGAGCTGGGCCGCAGCGGTGTCCGTCACCTTCGCGGCGGCGGGCGAGGCGGACGTGGAGTGCGACGGGCCGGATGCGGGCTTCGTGCTGCCCGACCCGCCGCCGCTGCCGGCGCTGCTGCAGGCCGCGGCGGCCAGGCCGACTACGGCCAGGCCGGCGGCGCCGCGCAGGAGGAGTGTGTTGCGCATCTTAGGATCTCGCTTCCGGATCGGAATCTCTTCTCGGGCGCATTCGCCGCCCGGGCCGTCACCGGTTCATCGGCCCGCCGCTCCGGCTCGCCGGCGGCCGGCCGCAGTCAGTCGCCGACGAGGCCGAAGGCGACGAGATGCGACGGCCGGACCGGAATGGCGCGGCCCGGCTCGAGGCTCACCGCGAACGCGCGGGTACCCGAGTAGGCTCCCGGGAGCGCGCCGATCCTGATCGGGCCGCGGTGACCGGGGCTCACATCGAAGGAGCCCACGGCCTTCGGCGACCGGGCGCCCGTGATCTGCCAGAGGACGTACACCTGGCGCGCGGTCCGGTCGGGCGGCAGCTTGCCCGGCAACAGCCAGACCGAGCCGTCCCTGACCCGGACCTTCGCGGTCCGGCCGCCCGATGCCGCCAGCGTGAGGACCACCTGGTGACAGCGGCCGGCCGCCGCGCACGAGGCGCTCGACGGGGGCGACGTGGCCGGACCGCGGATCACCCCGGCCCAGATACCGCCCGCGGCGACCAGCGCGGCGGCGGCCACCGCGAGCAGCGCCCGAACCCGGCGCGGACGAGCGCGGGACGCGGCCCGCGGG
>JBPCKO010000307.1:0-4609 GCA_051004215.1 Streptosporangiaceae bacterium
GTCCCGGTCCCGCGCCGGGGGCAGGTCAGCGACCGTAGTTCCCGCAATCCGGCCACGGAGAAGCGGCGGGCGTCGACGCTGGCCAGCGGAGCGCGCCGGCAGGGCAAGCGCGACGCCCGGTGAGGCCCCCCTCGCTGGCCGCCGCCACGTCGGCGTAGCCTTCGCCGGCTAGGCCGGACCGCTCGTGGCCGGCGCCGACATCTGCCGTGTCATCGCCCTGCCCCGTTCCCGACTCAGATGAGTACAAGGCGACGCTAGGGCGGCCGAACCGCGTCCCGGATCGGGAACGATTCCCCAGGTCTTCCTGGCCGGTCCCCATATTGCGGCCCGGGCGCGGGCCCGCGGGCTTGGCCTGGAGAAAACGACGGCGTTGTCCGGCTCTGGACAAATGGCGGCTTTTCGCTAGCGTAACCAGCAAGCTGCGGTCGAGCGTCCGGTCTGTCCGGGCGCCGAGGTCGCGGACCGGACTCCCCCTTCGGCGGTGCCAGTTGACCTCTCCCGACGTGACCGCCGCGCAGCCTTCGGACGACGCCGGACCGGGAGCCGATCGCGCCGGCGGGCGACCAAGCGAGCTGGCTGAGGAGTTCTCGCCCTATCCGCCGATCGCCGACTACGGGTTCCTGTCCGACTGTGAGGTAACGGCGCTGGTCGCCCCCAGCGGATCGGTCGAGTGGATGTGCCTGCCGCGGATGGACTGCCCCAGCGTGTTCGGCACGATCCTGGACCGCGACGCCGGCTGGTTCCGGCTCGGCCCCGAGGACATCGGCGTCCCGTCTGACCAGCGCTACCTGCCGGGCACGATGGTGCTGGAAACCAGCTGGGACGCCGGCGACGGATGGATCATCGTGCGCGATTGCCTGGTCATGGGGCCGTGGCAGCACGAGAGGCCCGGCCACACCAGGCATGTGCGGCCGCCCACCGACTACGACGCCGAACACATCCTGCTGCGCACGGTGCGGTGCGTGAACGGTCAGGTGCAGCTCGCCCTGGACTGCGAGCCGGCCTTCGGTTACGGGCTGCACCGCGGCCAGTGGAGCTATACGGACCGGGGGTACTACCAGGCGGTCTGCACGGACCCGGCCGGTGACCTCTCCCTGACGCTTACCTCCGACATCCGGCTCGGCCTCGAGGGCCCGAGCGCCCGGGCCCGCACGCTGCTCAAGGAAGGCGACACCCGGTTCTGCGCGCTGTCCTGGGGCAGCCGGACGCCGCCGCTCGACTGCGCCGACGCCGCCCGCCGGATGACCTGGACCGCGCATCACTGGCAGCACTGGCTGGCCCGGGGCACCTTCCCTGATCACCGCTGGCGCAGCCACCTGACCCGCAGCGCGCTGACGCTCAAGGGGCTGGCGTTCGCGCCGACCGGCGCGATCGCGGCGGCCGCCACCACGTCGCTGCCGGAAACGCCGCACGGCGAGCGGAACTGGGATTACCGGTATAGCTGGATCAGGGATGCGACCTTCACGCTGTGGGGCCTGCTGTCGCTCGGCTTTGACTGGGAGGCCAGCGACTACTTCGCCTTCATCACCGACCTGGTCAAGCGCGATGGCGGCGACCTGCAGATCATGTACGGCATCGACGGCGCCCGCGACCTTTCCGAGCAGATCCTGGACCACCTCGACGGCTACCAGGGCGCCCGGCCGGTGCGTGTCGGCAATGCCGCGTACTCCCAGCAGCAGAACGACGTGTGGGGCGCCGTGCTCGACTCGCTGTACCTGCACGTCAAGTCCAGGGACCGGCTGGACGAGCGGATCTGGAGCCTGGCCTGCACTCAGGTGGAACGCGCTCTGGCGCACTGGCACGAGCCCGACCGGGGTATCTGGGAGATCCGCGGCGAACCTCAGCACTTCACCTCATCCAAGCTGATGTGCTGGGTGGCGGTGGATCGCGGTGGCCGGCTGGCGACGATGCGCGGCGACACCGACCGGGCCCGGGTGTGGCAGAAGGCGGCCGCCGAGATCCATGCGGACATCTGCGCGAACGCCGTCGACGCCCGCGGAGTGTTCTGCCAGCACTACGGGACGTCGGCGCTCGACGCCTCGCTCCTGCTGATGCCGCTGCTGCGGTTCCTGCCCAGGAAGGACCCGCGGATCCGGGCCACTGTCCTGACCATCGCTGACGAGCTGACCAGGGACGGGCTGGTGCTGCGGTACCAGGTGGACCAGACTGATGACGGGCTGGCGGGTGAGGAAGGTACGTTCACGATCTGCTCGTTCTGGCTGGTCTCCGCGCTCTGCGAGATCGGCGAGCACGACCGGGCCCGTGACCTGTGCGAGAAGCTGCTGTCCTATGCCAGCCCGCTGCTGCTGTACGCCGAGGAGATCGACCCGCGCTCCGGCCGCCATCTGGGCAACTTCCCGCAGGCGTTCACGCACCTGGCCCTGATCAACGCGGTCATGCACGTGATCAGGCACGAGCGCAAGGCCGCCCGGCGGGCACTAACCGGCCGTTAACCTCGTGGGCCAAGATGCGCGGCGCTCGAACGCTCGCGGCACCAGTGAGCACTGCGGTTCAAGGGACGAGGCGAGATCCTTGACCTGAAATTACATATGAAGCACGATTTGGTCATGAGCGAAGATGCCGCCGAGAGGGTCGAGCCTTTGCTGGCCGAGCCGGAGGCGGATCTGGCGCGGGAGCAGCTCCTCGTGCCGGGCGGTTACGGCACGGCCTTTGCCGCCCGGGCAGGCCAGCTTGTCGAGATCGTGGACGTGGAAGGGCAGCAGGTCGCGGACTTCGTCGCCTTCGCGGAACGTGACCGGACCGAGTGGCTTTCCACCACGCACACTCGTTCCTCGCTCCTGCGGCTGACCGTGCGGGTCGGGGACCGCCTCGAGAGCAACTGGCGGCGTCCGATGTTCGAGATCGTCCGGGATGACGTGGGCCGGAACGACATCATCACCGGGATGTGCGACGACCGGCGGTACCGGCTCGACTATGGCGTCGATGATCACCGCAGCTGCCGGACGAACTTCACCGAAGCGCTCGAGCCGTGGGGGATTGCCGAGTGGCAGATCCCGGACCCGGTCAACTTCTTCCAGAACGCTCCCATCCATGCCGACCGGACGTTCGGCAACGAAGTCCCGACGGGCTGTCCGGGCGACGCGCTGGTGCTGCGGACGCTGATGGACTCGATCGTGGCCGTGTCCGCCTGCCCGCAGGACCTCAATCCCTGCAACGGCTTCCATCCGAGCCTGCTGAGGATCCGGGTCTTCGACCCGCCGGGATGGTGACGACGCCTGACGCGCGCCGCGCCGCTCGAGGTACCTGACGATCTGGAGGTGGGCTGTGAGACTCGCCGTGACAGCACTGGGAGCAGTACTCGCACTGAGCGTGATCAGCGCGTGCAGCGGGGCCGGCAGCAACGGCTCAGGGCACGCGACGCTCGTGGTCGGGGAGTTCAACCCGTTCAGCGGGCCGGATGCGGCGTTCGGGCCGGAAATGGTCGGCGGCTGCGTTCCCGCCATCCGGCTGATCAATGCTCATGGCGGTGTGCTCGGGCACAAGCTGACCTGCGTCCAAGAGGACACCAGGGGCGATCCGGCGGACGCGGTACCTGCCGCGCAGAAGATGATGGCGACGGAGACGTCCCTGATCGGGGTGCTCGGACCGAGTTCCGACGAGGCGCTGGCCACCGTCCCGCTGCTGGACCAGGGGCATGTGCCGATGTTCGTCGACACCGGCCAGGCGGTGTTCGACCACAGCAGTTACCCGTACTTCTGGCGGATCACGCCCGCCGACGACGTCAAGGGCTATGCGCTGGCGCTGTGGGCGCACAAGGCCGGCTACACGCGGGCTGCCGCGGTGTTCGGTAACGACGCGGGTGCCCAGTCGGACGATCCCACGCTGGTCCGGGCATTCACCAAGCTCGGCGGCACCATCGTGTACAACAAGCCGGTCGCGCTCGACCAGAGTTCCTACCGCACCGAGATCGAGACCATGCTCGCGAGCCATCCGCAGGTCATCTTCACCGAGGTCGACCCGCAGACGGGGGCTACCTTCCTGTCCGAACTGCAGCAGTTGCGCGGGCTGGTTCCCGTGATCGGAACCGAGGTCACCCTGCAGGCGCCCTGGCTCCAGGCCGTCGGCAAGGCGATCGGTGCTGCGGCCATGGCCAGGTACTTCGAGGGAATGCAGCCGTACGCCCCGCCCAGCGGTCCGGCGTGGCAGGCGTACAACCGGTCCCTGCTGGCGTCGGCGTCGCAGGTGCCCAAGCCAGGCCAGTGGAGCACGGACCCGTACTCGATGACCTACTACGACGGCGTCAATGTGATGGCGCTCGCGATGATCGCGGCCAAGAGCACCAGCCCGGCCGTCTTCGACAAGTACATTACGGCGGTCACCGAGCCCGGATCAGGCAAGACGGCGGTGTCCACGTTCGCCGCGGGAAAGGCCGCGCTGCGGGCCGGCCAGCAGATCCAGTACGTCGGCGCGGGCGGCTCGATCGTGTTTAACCGCTGGCACAACTCGACCGGCGCGTTCGAAGCGGCGAAATTCGTGCATGGCAAGCTCGAGCTGGTCGGCTCGGTAACGGCAGCTCAGATCGCGGCGCTCAGCCGGTGACCGTCAGCGCACGCGCCGCCGCCGGCCCGGCCGCCGCGATGGCCGGCGG
>JBPCKO010000308.1:0-6882 GCA_051004215.1 Streptosporangiaceae bacterium
GAACCGCGCCGGCCGCTCGGGGCTCGGTTCCGGCCGCCCGCGGCCGGAGCCGAAGCTGGCCAGCTCAAGTCCCGGTCGCCGGGTCGGCCGGGGTCGGTCTCGTCGGAGTACCGCGTCGCGGTCCGCCCAGGCGTCCCCGGGCGGGCCGCGTCCCGGTCCGGACGGTCGGGCACGGCGTACAGCGGCTGGCCATACTCCTCGGCCGCCGGGTTGAACAGCGCGTCGGCCGGGTTGGCCTGCAGGTCGACGGCGCGGCCGGCCGTCAGTCTGACCGCTCGTCCCGGGATGGTGCGCGTGTCAGCGTTCGCCGCCCTGGGGGCCAGGTCAGCCGGACCGCCCCTGGCCGGCCCAGATCCGCCGGCCCGGCCGCTGGAGGTGCGTCCGCCCGGCTCGCGCTCGTCGGAACTGTCGCTCAGCGAACCACGGGACCTGGCGCTCAGCGAACCGCGGGAACTGGCGCCGTGCTCCGCCCCGCCCGGGCCGCGGGTGCCATAGCTGGCCGCGCTCGGGTCATAGTCGCCCGGAGCGAATTCGTCGTCCCGGCCGTAACTGGCCGGCCCGTAGCTGGCCGACCCGTGGTCAGAACCGCTCGTCCCGCGGCCGGCCTGGTCATAGCCGACCTCGCCGCCGGTACCGAACGCGGCCGCGTCGATCGCCCCGTAGCCGTCCGCCCCGTAGCCGTCCGCCCCGTTGCCGTCCGGACTGTAACCGCCGGCGCTGTGACCCGCCCGTCCGGCCGAAACGGGGCCGCCAGGCCCGGTCTCGTCATCCGCGACCGGCCGGCTGGGTCCGGCGGGCCGCGCCCCGCGGCCAGACCTGCTCGGCGAGGCCGACGCGCTAGCAGCGGGAGACGCGGAAGTTGAGGCCGGAGCCCGGCCCTCACCGAGGTACTTGATCCAGTCGTAGTCCTCGTCGCCGAGGCCGCCGGCCAGGTCCTCAGATCGGTTTTTGCTCCGCTTCGGCATCCGGCCAACCTCCCGTATCCCGGCCGTCCGCCGACCTTGCCTATCGCCGCCCGCGGTTCCATCCAACCGCGCCGGAGCCGCCATCGGGCACGAATCCGCAGACTGGCGGCACGCCCGGTCCCGCCGGGCTTTCACCATCATGCGGCAAGATCCGGCCGCTCGCTACACGATCGACGCGCTCGGCTACCGTCTGCGCACTGTCAGGGCACCCCTCGTTCACCCGTTCCTTGCCTCTGGCCCGACTCCGGCAACCAGGATCATCACGGCGGTTCCTGACCCTTGCGGCGAGGCGCGTTCACGGTGGACGATCAGTGCTGCACCCGGCAGTTACGGAGGTATCCGCATGCAAGACGGCGTGTCCGCCCCGGTCATCGGTCCTTCGGCGATCTTGCCCCGCGGCTACCTGTGGATGGCCCCGATCTGGTACCTCGGCGTCGTCGCGGCCCTGGCCGTGAGCCCGTGGCCGATCTGGCTCCGGCTCACCGCCGTAGTCGGCCTGCTGGCCGCCGTGGTCGTCTTCGTCATCGCGCTCAGTTCGATCACCACGCACGCGTTCCTCGCCGATGACGAGGGCGTACGGCTCGGCCTGCCCGCCAGCAGCCGCCGCCGCGGCCGCCGCCGCCGTGACGTCCGGTACCTCCCGTGGCGGCAGATCGAGGGCGTCCGGCTCGCGCCCCGGGCCTACGGCACCAGGGTCGAGCTGATCCTCGGGCCGAACGCCTCGCTGGCGCTGCGCGGGTTCAAACACAACCCGGCGAGCCGCCTGATCCGCTGGCTGCTGCTGCTGATCCCGTTCTGGTACCTGCTCAGGCCGACCGCGCTGATCAGCCCGCTGGACGGGCCGCCACGGTACCGGGTCAACCTCCGCGGCGTCTCCGTCGACGACCTGCGGAGCCGGCTGCGCGCGGTCGCGCCGTCCGATGTGGCGGTCGCCGTACTGGTACGGACGGGCTGATCCGTATCATCGGCCACGTCAGCACGGCGGAGCGTCCCGCCGCCCCGGCGGGCAGCGGGCAGCGGCGCTGAGCTTCGCGGTCAGCAATTCTGCTCCACAAGGGAGGGCACGGACCCGATGGCACATGAGGTGAAGGGCGTCATCGCCCGCAGCAAGGGCGCTCCGGTCGAGGTCACCACGATCGTCGTGCCGGATCCGGGGCCGGGCGAAGCGCTCGTCGCAATCCAGGCGTGCGGCGTCTGCCACACCGACCTGCATTACCGCGAGGGCGGCATCGGGCAGGACTTCCCCTACCTGCTCGGGCACGAGGCGGCCGGCGTCGTCGAGGCGACCGGCGAGGGCGTGACCGGGCTGGAGCCCGGCGACTTCGTGATCCTCAACTGGCGGGCCGTCTGCGGGCAGTGCCGGGCCTGCCGCCGCGGCCGGCCGTGGTACTGCTTCGCCACCCACAATGCACAGCAGAAGATGACGCTGACCGACGGCACCGAGCTGTCACCCGCGCTCGGCATCGGCGCCTTCGTCGAGAAGACGGTGGTCGCGGCCGGCCAGTGCACCAAGGTCAGTTCCGACATCAAGCCCGAGGTCGCCGGGTTGCTCGGCTGCGGCGTGATGGCCGGCCTCGGGGCGGCCCTGAACACCGCGCAGGTCGGCCGGGGCGACTCGGTCGCCGTGATCGGCTGCGGCGGCGTCGGCTGCGCGGCCGTGCTCGGTGCCCGGCTGGCCGGGGCCCGCACGATCATCGCGGTCGACATCGACGACCGGAAGCTCGCCTGGGCGAAGGAGCTCGGCGCGACCGAGACCGTGAACTCGCGCGAGAGCGACCCGGTCGAGCAGATCAGGGCGCTGACCGAGGGCAATGGCGCCGACGTCGTGATCGAGGCGGTCGGCCGGCCAGAGACGTACAAGCAGGCGTTCTACTCAAGGGACCTGGCCGGGACCGTGGTGCTGGTCGGCGTGCCGACTCCGGACATGGAACTGGACCTGCCGCTGCTCGACGTGTTCGGCCGGGGCGGTTCGCTGAAGTCGTCCTGGTACGGGGACTGCCTGCCGGACCGGGACTTCCCGATGCTGACCGACCTGCACCTGGGCGGGCGGCTGCCGCTGGACAAGTTCGTCTCCGAGACGATCGCGCTGGACGCGGTCGAGGAGGCCTTCGCGAAGATGGGCCGGGGCGAGGTGCTGCGCAGCGTCGTCGTGCTCTGACCGGCCGGGCTGGGCAAAGGAGATCATCGTGCCGGACGTGGCCCGGATCGCGATGTGGTCCGGGCCGCGGACGCTGTCCACGGCGCTGATGCACTCCTTCGGCAACCGGCCGGACACGGTGGTCGTCGACGAGCCGCTGTACGGGTTCTACCTCGCCCAGACCGGGCTGCCGCATCCGGGCCGGGACGAGATCCTCGCCTCGATGCCGCCGGACTGGCCGCCAGTGATCGCGGAACTCACCACCGGGCCACTCCCGCCGGGCAAGACCGTGTACTACCAGAAGCACATGACCCATCACCTGCTGCCGTCGGTGGACCGGGCCCGGCTCGGCGGGCTGCGGCACGCGTTCCTGATCCGCGACCCGCGGCGGCTGCTGGCTTCTTACGCCAAGGTGCGGGAGGCTCCGACGCTGGCCGACCTCGGGCTGGAACAGCAGCTGGAGATCTACCGCCGGTTCGGCGGCCCGGTCATCGACGCGGCCGACATCGCCCGCCGGCCCAGGCCCGCCCTGGAAGCCCTGTGCGCGGCCCTGGCCATCGGCTTCGACGAATCGATGCTGTCCTGGCCGGCCGGGCCGCATCCGTCCGACGGCGTCTGGTCAAGTACTGGTACGCCCTGGTGTGGGCGTCCACCGGTTTCGACTCCGGTGCCCGGCCCGGCGCGGGCCGCGGTGCCGGGCCTGAGCCGCTGCCCGCCCGGCTGGAAGGACTCGCCGCCCGCGGCCAGCTCGTCTACGACGAGCTCGCCGCCCGCAAGCTCCGTATCCCGTAAAGGACCAGGCATGCTGCAGCAGTTCGATGAGCGAAACCGCCACATCATCGTCAGCGTCGGCGGCAAGCTGACCCACCGCGACGAGGCCGCCGTCAGCCCGTTCGACTCGGCCGTGCAAGGCGGGGACGCGGTCTGGGAAGGACTGCGGCTGCACCGGGGCCGGATCTTCCGCCTGGACGAGCACCTGGCCAGGCTGCGCCGGTCGGCCAGGGCTCTCGCGTTCGACTCGGTGCCGTCGGACGAGGAGATCACCGGGCAGATCCGGCGGACGCTGGCCGCCAACGACATGACCGACGGCGTGCATATCAGGCTCACCCTGACCAGGGGCGTGAAGATCACCAGCGGCATGGACCCCCGGCTGAACACCTCGGGCCCGACGCTGATCGTGCTGCCCGAATACAAGCCGCCCGTCTACGACGCGGCCGGGATCAGGCTGGTGACCGCGAGCATCCGACGGCCGGCCCCTGACGTGCTGGATCCGAAGATCCATCACGCCAACCTGCTGAGTTCAATCCTGGCCAAGATCGAGGCCAACGTCGCCGGGGCGGACGACGCGCTGATGCTGGATCAGCGCGGCTTCGTGGCCGAGACCAACGCGACCAACGTGTTCTGGGTGACGGCCGGAGTGCTGGGCACGCCCGCGACGGTGGCCTGCCCGGAGGGCATTACCAGAGACGCGGTGCTCGAGCTGGCCGCCGCCGCGGGCATCGACTGCGCGGCCGGCGATTACTCGGTCGTCCAGCTTTACAACGCCGACGAGGTGTTCGCGACGGGCACGATGGGCGGCATCGCCCCGGTCACGATGATCGACGGCCGGATCATCGGCGACGGCCACCCAGGCCCGGTGACCGGCCAGCTGACCGGCCTGCTGGCCAAGCTGGCCGCGACCACCGGAACGATCGTGGCCTGAACTCCACTACGGCCCCAGGGTGGCCCGCAGCGCGAGCACCCGCTCGGCCGCGGCCTTGAAGTTCGCCTGCTGGGTCGGGCTCAGCTTCACGAACTCGTTGCGCAGGGCGACCATCGCGGCGCTGCCCTGGGTTGGGGTCTCCGCCGCGCAGAGCAGCAGGTCCATGCCGGCATTGGTCGCGAGCACGGCCCGGTTCGCGGTGGTCCCGAAGTTCTTCAGCGCCCCGGCTTCCAGCGCGTCGGTGATGGTCACCCCGGCGAAGCCGAGCCGGTTCCGCAGCTCGCCGAGCACGACCGTGCGGGACAGCCCGGCCGGGTACTTCTTGTCCAGCGCCGGGTAGACCGCCCAGGACGCCATGGCCAGCTTGACCTTGGCCGCGATCGCTCCCTGGTACGGCGCCTCGTCGATGCTGCGGAGCTGGCTCAGCGGCACGTTCAGGGTGACCGGCCGCTCGTCGGTGTTCTGGGACCTGGTCGCCGCACCCAGGCCGGGGAAGTGCTTGACCGTGGCCGCGACGCCCTTGGCCTGCATCGCGGTCAGGAACAGCCGGCCTAGCTTCGACACCACGCCCGGCTTGTTGCTGAACGACCGCCCGAACTCATCGATGAAGTTGCCCGGGGTCCGGTACACGTCGAGGACCGGCGCGAGGTTGACGTTAACGCCCAGGCCGTGCATGAACGTGCCGGTCAGGGTGCCTTCGTTGGTGGCCGTCCGCTGCGGCGTCGCCGACTCGCCCATCTGCTTGGCCGAGTCGCCTGGCGGCCCGTCCAGGCGGCGCACCAGGCCGCCCTCCTGGTCGGTCATCAGCAGCAGCGGCAGCCTCACCGGGTTGGTCGTGGCCGCGTTCGCCGTCTGCAGCTGCTTGACCACGGCCGCGATGTGCGCGTTCGAGCCGACGTTGTCCTTGAAGAAGATCACGCCCGCCACCCGGCCGTGGCTGATCGCCCACAGCAGCAGCCCGGGCGGGGTGAGCCCCGAATAGCTCCAGATCACCCGCTGCCCGGCGAGCTGATAGGCGTCCAGCTTCGGCAGCACGGCCTGAGCGACCGGGATGCCGGCCGCGCTGGGCGAGACCGGTCCCGGGCGCAGCCCGAGTCCGGCCGGGACGGCGGCGAATATCCCGCCTGGCGCGCTCGCCGCCGAGGCGCCGGATCCGCCGGCCTGGCCAGCACCGCCCTGGCCAGCACCGCCCTGGCCGGCCGCGGTGCGACCGGAGGCACCGGTCGACAGCACGCGCCCGATCACGCCGCTCGTCACCAGCACGACGATGGCGACGAGTGCCACCGCTATCCCGGTGAGAAAGGCAAACAGCCTGGTCCGACGCACGGGGGAAGCGCCTCTCCGGGCGCGAGCCGTGGCCGGCTGACGCTCGTGATCGTCGGCGTGCGGGGGGTTGCCGACGCCTGGGGTTCCACGGCGAGCCCGCTGCGGGCGATCGGCCTCCCAGAACCCTGAACGCAGTGCCCGGTGAGTGCCCATGACTGCCATGCTACGAACAGACAACGCTGCCCGCAGGATTACCGATTCCCGCAGGCGCGCCGCCAAGCGCCGTTATCGCCCAGACGTGCCCCATCTCACACTCGCCCGCCCGCGGACCCGCCCAGCGATCCGCGGACGCGCCCCCAGGCGTCGTCCGGCCGCCGTTCCCTGGCGTCGGCCGCCTCCCGCTCCCCGGCGTCCCCCGCAGGCGCGCTCTCTCCGCCAGCCGTTCGCCCGCCGCCCGGTCTGCCCGCCCGCGCCGCCCTAAGCGCCCTCCGCTCCGCGTTCCAGCGCCCACTCTGAATCGTTGGGTGGGGTTTTCCTTGCCAGAGCGATAACAACTCACCCAACGATTCAGAGTTGCGGAACCGGGCGTGCAACGTGGTGGGATTGCTGTCGTTCTGGCAGCAGCAACTCCACCACGTTGTCCTCCCGGCCCTTGACTGGAGCAGCAACGTAGTGACGTTGGTGTCGTTCTAGCAGCAGCAACTTCACCACGATGCTCTCGCGGGAGCGTCCGATCGGCTCTCGCCGGTGGTGACCGCGGGGGCGCGGCCCGGCGCGGGAGGCGCGACGTCGCCGGGGGCGCCGGCCGGGCC
>JBPCKO010000309.1:0-16407 GCA_051004215.1 Streptosporangiaceae bacterium
GGGGACGCCAGCCGGGCCGCCGCCCCGCCTGGCCCGCGGCTCCCAGCCGGGTGCCCCGAAGGCGTCGAACGGGATCGTGCCGACGTCGTCCCAGCGCACCTGCTCACCGCTGAACACCGGGCCGTCCACGCAGGACCGCACCATCCTGGTGATCCCGTCACTGCCGACGACCGGCAGCACGCAGGTCATGCAGACCCCGATGCCGCAGGCCATCGACTCCTCCACGGCGACCTGGACCGGGATGTCGTAGCGCCTGGCCAGCGCGGTCACCTGGCGCAGCATGCCCATCGGGCCGCAGGCGTAGATCACGTCGGTGCGGGCCTCGTGGATCACCTGGCCGAGCATGTCGGTCACGATGCCGCGGACGCCGAGCGAGCCGTCCGCCGTCGTGATCGTCGCGGTCCGGCCGGTCCGCCGGGCCGTGAGCGCCCCGAACACCCGGTCGCCGCTCGCCGCCCCGAGCAGGAAATCCACCGAGCAGCGCCGCTCCTTCAGCCGGCTGGCCAGCCCGAACAGCGGCGCGCTGCCGTAGCCGCCGCCGACCAGCAGGCAGCTCACCGGGTCGCGGGGCACCGGGAACGGGCGGCCGAGCGGGCCGGTCAGGTCCAGCACGTCGCGCGGCCGCCGCTCGGAAAGCCACCGGGTGCCGCGGCCGGCGACCGAGAAGACGAACTCCACCGTGCCGCCGTGGTCGGGCCGGACGTCGTGGATCGAGAACGCCCGGCGCAGCAGCATCGACGGGTCAGGGCCGCCGACCGCGACCGCGACGAACTGGCCGGGCTTGAAGCGCGCGGCCACGGCGGGAGCGACGATCGTGATCGCGCGGTAGGCGTCCACCTGGCGCACCGTCAGCACGGTGCCGCGCACCTGCTGGGGCCCGGACTCCCGCTCGGCCTGGGCCGCCGTCATCGCCCGGAACCCTGGCCGGCGCCGGAGGGCTGGCTGATCCTGGCCGCGTGCTGCTGCAGCGATCGCACGCCTACCTCGTTCCTCATGATGGCCTCGATACCCTGCACGATCGCCGCGAGCCCGGCGATCGTGGTGACGCAGGGCAGCCCGCGGCGCACGGCGGCGGTGCGGATCTCATACCCGTCCCGGCGCGGACCAGGCTGCCCCGGCCGGCCGAACGGGGTGTTGACGACCAGGTCCACCTGGCCGGCCAGGATGCGCTCCACGATCGTGAGTTCGCCGTCCGGCCCGGTGCCGTCGCTGTGCTTGCGCACGATCGTGGCATGCACGCCATTGCGGCGCAGCACCTCGCCGGTGCCGCTCGTCGCCCAGATCTCGAAGCCCAGGTCGGCCAGCCGCTTGACCGGGAAGATCATGGCCCGCTTGTCCCGGCTGGCCACGGACACGAACGCCCGGCCCTTGACCGGCAGCGCCCCGTAGGCGGCGGCCTGCGACTTGGCGAACGCCGTGCCGAAGTACTCGTCGATGCCCATCACCTCGCCAGTGGAGCGCATCTCCGGCCCGAGCAGGGTGTCCACCCCGGCCCCGCCCGGTTCGCGGAACCGGCCGAACGGCAGCACCGCTTCCTTCACGGCCACCGGCGCGCCCAGCGGCAGCGTCCCGCCGTCCCCGGCGGGCGCCAGCAGGCCCTCGGCCCGCAGGTCCGCGATGGAGGCGCCCAGCATGATCCTGGTGGCCGCCTTGGCCAGCGGGACCGCGGTGGCCTTAGAGACGAAAGGCACGGTCCTGGACGCCCGCGGGTTGGCCTCAAGCACGTACAGCAGCCCGGCGGCCAGCGCGTACTGGACGTTCAGCAGCCCGCGGACGCCGACGCCGCGGGCGATCGCCTCGGTCGAGGCGCGGACCGCCTCGACGTACTCGGGCCCGAGCGTGATCGGCGGCAGCGCGCAGGCCGAGTCGCCCGAGTGGATCCCGGCCTCCTCGATGTGCTCCATCACGCCGCCCAGGTACAGTTCCTCGCCGTCGAACAGGGCATCCACGTCCAGTTCGATGGCGTCGTCCAGGAACCGGTCGATCAGGACCGGGTGGTCCGGGCCGGCCTGGGTGGCCCGGTGCACGTAGGCCGCCAGCGTCGCCTCGTCGTAGACGATCTCCATGCCCCGCCCGCCCAGCACGTACGACGGGCGGACCAGCACCGGGTAGCCGATCTCGGCCGCGATCTCGGCCGCGTCGGCCGCGGACAGCGCGGTGCCGTTCCGCGGGGCCAGCAGCCCGGCCCGGTCCAGCACGGCGCTGAACTCGGCCCGGTCCTCGGCCAGGTGGATCGCCGCCGGCGACGTGCCCAAGATCGGCACCCCGTGCCGGGCCAGCGGGCCGGCCAGGCCGAGCGGCGTCTGGCCGCCGAGCGAGACGATCACCCCGGCCACCTCGCCGCAGGCCTGCTCGGCCGCCACGACCTCGAGCACGTCCTCCAGCGTCAGCGGCTCGAAGTACAGCCGGTCTGAGGTGTCGTAGTCGGTCGAGACGGTCTCCGGATTGCAGTTCACCATCACCGTCTCGAAGCCGGCCTCCGCCGCGGCGAAGCACGCGTGCACGCAGGCGTAGTCGAACTCGATGCCCTGGCCGATCCGGTTGGGCCCGCTGCCCAGGATGATCACCTTCGGCCGCGCCGACGGCGGGACCTCGGACAGCTCGTCGTAGCTGGAGTACAGGTACGGCGTGCTGGCCGCGAACTCCGCGGCGCAGGTATCCACCATGTGGTACACCGGCCGCACGCCGAGCTCCAGCCGCAGCTCGCGGACGTCCGCGGCGGTCCGCCCGGTGAGCTGGCCAACCTGGTCGTCGGAGAACCCGGCCGCCTTGGCCGCCCGCAGCGCGTCCGGGCCTGGCGCACCAGGTCCGGCGAGAAGTTGCGCCTGATCTTCGATGCCTTTGACCTGCTCGATGAACCACGGGTCGATCCCGCTCGCCGCGGCCAGCTCGGCCACGCTCGCGCCCGCCCGCAGCGCCTGATGCAGGGTGGAGATCCGGCCGTCGTGCGGGACCGCGCAGCGCGCGGTCAGCTCGGCCCGGTCCCCTGGCGGAGTGCGCCAGTGCAGCGGCGCGGCTGGCTGCTCCAGCGAGCGGAGCGCCTTCTGCAGGGCCTCGGCGAAGCAGCGCCCGATCGCCATCGCCTCGCCGACCGACTTCATGTGCGTGGTCAGCACCTGGTCGGCGGCCGGGAACTTCTCGAAGGCGAACCGCGGGACCTTCACCACCACGTAGTCCAGCGCGGGCTCGAAGCTGGCCGGCGTCTGCTCGGTGATGTCGTTGCGGATCTCGTCCAGCGTGTACCCGATCGCGAGCCGGGCCGCGATCTTCGCGATCGGGAACCCGGTCGCCTTCGACGCCAGGGCGCTGGACCTGGACACCCGCGGGTTCAGCTCGATCACGACCATCCGGCCAGTGCGCGGGTCGACCGCGAACTGGATGTTGCAGCCGCCGGTGTCCACCCCGACAGCGCGCAGCACCGCGATCGCCAGGTCGCGCATCGCCTGGTACTCCCGGTCGGTCAGGGTCATCGCCGGGGCGACGGTCACCGAGTCGCCGGTGTGCACGCCCATCGGGTCCACGTTCTCGATCGAGCAGACCACCACGACGTTGTCGTTGCGGTCCCGCATCAGCTCGAGCTCGTACTCCTTCCAGCCCAGGATCGACTCCTCCAGCAGCACCTCGGTGACCGGGCTGGCGTCCAGGCCGTGCCCGGCGATCCGGTGCAGCTCGGCCAGGTCGCGGGCGATCCCTGACCCGGAGCCGCCGAGGGTGAACGACGGCCGCACGACCAGCGGGAAGCCTAGCTCGGCGGCCGCCGCCTCGCACTCGTCCATCGCCTGGCAGATCGCGCTGCGCGGCACCTCGCCGCCGAGCCCGGTAACGATCTCCTTGAACCGGCTGCGGTCCTCGCCCGCCCTGATCGCCTCGATGTCGGCGCCGATCAGCTCGACCCCGTAGGCGGCCAGGATGCCTGCCTCGTGCAGCGCGACCGCGGCGTTGAGCGCGGTCTGGCCGCCGAGGGTCGCCAGGATCGCGTCCGGCCGCTCGGCCGCGATGACCTTCTCCAGGACGTCAAGGGTGATCGGCTCCACGTAGGTGGCGTCGGCGAACTCGGGATCGGTCATGATCGTCGCCGGATTGGAGTTGACCAGGCTGACCCTGATCCCCTCCTCGCGCAGCACCCGGCAGGCCTGGGTGCCGGAGTAGTCGAACTCGCAGGCCTGGCCGATCACGATCGGACCCGAGCCGATCACCAGCACGGAGTGCAGGTCAGCGCGCCTGGGCATCGCACCTCCCGGTCGCTCGCGGGCTGGGCCGGGCCTGGCCGGTCACCGGCCGCGCTCCATCAGCGAGCAGAACTCCCCGAACAGCGAACTCGCGTCATGCGGCCCGGGCGCCGCCTCGGGGTGATACTGCACGGCGAACGCCGGCCGGCCGGCCAGGCGCAGGCCCTCCATCACCCCGTCATTCAGGTTCACATGAGTGACCTCGGCGGGCCCGAAGTCGGTGCCGAAGGTGACCGCCCCGGCACCGGCCTGGCGCCCGGCCGGCATCGCGACCGCGAAGCCGTGGTTGTGGCTGGTGATCTGAACCCGGCCGGTGCGCAGGTCCTGGACCGGCTGGTTCACGCCGCGGTGGCCGAACCTGAGCTTGTACGTGTCCAGCCCCAGCGCCAGGCCCAGGATCTGGCTGCCCAGGCAGATGCCGAACAGCGGCGGGCCGGCCGCGAGCACGCCGCGCATCGCCTCGACGGCGTAGCCGCAGGCGGCCGGGTCGCCCGGCCCGTTGGAGAAGAACACGCCGTCCGGATCGCCGGCCAGGACCTGCGCGGCCGTGCTGGTCGCGGGCAGCACCCGCACCTCGCAGCCGAGCGCGGCCAGCGCCGCCGGGGTGGCGGCCTTGATGCCGAGGTCGACGGCGGCGACCCGGAACCTGACCGGGGTCCCGGGCGGCGGCGCGACGACGTAAGGCTCGGCCGTGCTCACCTCGCGGGCCAGGTCCGCGCCGGTCATGGCCGGGCCCTGCCTGACCCGCTCGGCCAGGTCGGCCAGCTCAGCCGGATCGGCGGCGGTCGTGCTGATCGCGGCCCGCATCGCGCCCCGCTCCCGCAGCCGCAGCGTCAGCGCCCGGGTCCCGGTGATCGCGATCGCGGTCACGCCGCTGGCCTTGAGCTGGTCGTCCAGGGTCCTGGCGGCCCGCCAGCTGGACGCCACCGGGCTCAGATCCCTGATCACGAACCCGCTCACCCAGATCCGGCGTGATTCGTCGTCCTCGTCGTTGATACCGGTATTGCCGATGTGCGGCGCGGTCATGGCGACGATCTGGCCGCAGTAGGACGGGTCGGTCAGCGTCTCCTGGTAGCCGGTCATGCCGGTGTTGAACACCGCCTCGCCGAACGACTCGCCGGGCGCGCCGAACGCCGTGCCGCGGAACACGGTGCCGTCCTCCAGCATCAGCACCGCGGGCGGCCCGGCGGGCCGCGGGCCGACCGCGCTCACCGGGCCAGCCTGCCGTCGAGCACGACCGCCTCACCGCGCAGGAACGTGGCGATGACCTGGCCGGGCAGCTTCATCTCGGCGAACGGGGTGTTGCCGCTGCGCGAGGCGTGGCCGGCCGGGTCGACCGCGGTGATCGGCTCGGGGTCGTAGAGCACCAGGTTCGCCGGATGCCCGGCCTCGACCGGGCCGCCGTGGCTGACGTCCTGGCCGCCCCGGCCGATCTGCCCGGGACCGATGCGGCCGATCGCCGCCGGCCTGGCCGACATCCGGTCGGCGACCCCGGCCCAGTCCAGCAGCCCGGTGCCGACCATGGCCTCGTGCACCACCCGCAGCGCGGTCTCCAGCCCGGTCATGCCGGAGGCGGCAGTGGCCCACTCGGTCTCCTTGGCCTCAGCCGGATGCGGGGCGTGGTCGGTGGCGACGCAGTCGATGGTCCCGTCGGCCAGCCCGGCCCGCAGCGCCGCGACGTCCGCGGCGGTACGCAGCGGCGGGTTGACCTTGTAGACCGGGTCGTAGCCGGACACCAGCTCGTCGGTCAGCAGCAGGTGATGCGGGGTCACCTCGGCCGTGACCCGCCAGCCTTTGGACTTGGCCCAGCGGATGATCTCGACCGAGCCGGCCGTCGACACGTGACACAGGTGCACGGCCGAGCCGACGTGCGCGGCGAGCAGGCAGTCACGCGCGATGACCGCCTCCTCGGCCACGGCCGGCCATCCGGCCAGGCCCAGCCTGGCCGATACCTCCCCCTCGTTGACTTGCGCGCTCTCGGTGAGCCTGGGTTCCTGCGCGTGCTGGGCGATGACACCGTCGAACGCCTTCACGTACTCCAGCGCCCGGCGCATCAGCGTCGCGTCGGACACGCACCGCCCGTCGTCGGAGAACACCCGGACCCTGGCGGCCGAGTCGGCCATCGCCCCCAGCTCAGCTAGCTGGTGCCCGGCCAGCCCCGCGGTCACCGCGCCGACCGGCCGGACGTCGCAGTACCCGGCCTGGCGGCCGAGCCGCCAGACCTGCTCGACGACGCCCGCCGTGTCGGCCACCGGGGTGGTGTTCGCCATCGCGTGCACCGCGGTGTAGCCGCCGCGGGCCGCCGCGGCGGTGCCGCTGGCTACCGTCTCCGCGTCCTCCCGGCCGGGCTCGCGCAGGTGGGCGTGCAGGTCGACCAGGCCAGGGAGCGCGATCAGGCCGGCCGCGTCCAGCACCCTGACCCGGCCGCTGGCCAGATCGCGATCCTGGCCGGCCGAGGGTGAGATGGCCACGATGCGCCCGTCCTCGACCAGGATGTCGGCCGGCTCCCCGCCGAGCGGGCGGGCGCTCTTGATGAGCCAGCGCCCGGCGGCGGCCTCGGACGTGACCCCGGCGGTGGTTCCGGCCCCGCTCACCTGGCCGCTCCCGCGGCGGCCGGCTGCGTAGCCGGCCAGCCGGGCTCCTGGCCCGGCGGCGAGCCGCTGAGGAGCAGGTAGAGCACGGCCATCCGGACCGACACGCCGTTGGCGACCTGCTCGACGATCGTGGACCGGGGCGAGTCGGCGACGCCCGCGGCGATCTCGACCCCGCGGTTCATCGGGCCAGGGTGCATCACGATGGCGTGCTCAGGCAGCATCGCCATCCGGTCGCCGTCCAGGCCGTACCGGCGGCTGTACTCGCGCACGCTCGGGAAGTACGCGTCGTTCATCCGCTCGTGCTGGACCCGGAGCATCATCACGACGTCGCTGGCCGGGAGCACGGAACCCAAGTCGTAGCTCACCGAGCACGGCCAGGTGTTCACCGCGACCGGCAGCAGGGTCGGCGGCGCGACCAGGGTGACCTGCGCGCCGAGGGTTTCCAGCAGCCAGACGTTGGAGCGGGCAACCCGGCTGTGCAGGATGTCGCCGACGATGACGACCCGCAGCCCGTCCAGGCGGCCCAGCCGGCGCCGCATCGTGAACGCGTCGAGCAGCGCCTGGGTCGGGTGCTCGTGGGTGCCGTCGCCCGCGTTGACCACGCAGCCGCTCACCCAGCGGGCCAGCCGGTGCGGCGCGCCGGACGCGCCGTGCCTGATCACGACCGCGTCGGCTCCCATGGCCTGCAGGGTCAGGGCGGTGTCCTTCAGGCTTTCGCCCTTGCCCACGCTCGAGCCCTTGGCCGAGAAGTTGATCACGTCGGCGGAGAGCCGCTTGGCCGCGGCCTCGAACGAGATCCTGGTCCTGGTCGAGTCCTCGTAGAACAGGTTCACCACGGTGCGGCCGCGCAGGGTCGGCAGCTTCGGGATCGGCCGCTGCCCGAGCTGGGCGAGTTCCTCGGCCACGTCCAGGATCGTGATTGCGTCGTCCCGGCTGAGGTCAGCCGCGGAGATCAGGTGCCGGTTCACCGGGCGTCCCCGCGGCCGGGCTGGTGGATGGTCACGCTGTCCTCGCCGTCGGCCTCGGCCAGCAGCACGCGGACCGCCTCGCGCTTGGCGGTGGGGATGTTCTTGCCCACGTAGTCGGGCCTGATCGGCAGCTCGCGATGGCCGCGGTCGACGAGCACGGCGAGCTGGACCGCGCGCGGGCGGCCGAGGTCGTTCAGCGCGTCCAGCGCGGCCCTGACCGTCCGGCCGGAAAACAGCACGTCGTCCACGAGCACGATGATCTTGCCGTCGATGCCGTCGCCTGGCACCTCGGTGTGGCCGAGGGTGCGAGCCGGCCGCATCCGCAAGTCGTCGCGGTACAAGGTGATGTCGAGCGAGCCCACCGGAATGTGGACGCCCTCGGTCTGCTCCAGGCGGGCCGCGAGCCGGCGCGCGAGCGGCACGCCGCGGGTCGGGATTCCGAGCAGCACGACGTCCCTGGCGCCGTCGGTGCGCTCAAGGATCTCGTGCCCGATCCTGGTGACCGCCCGCCGGATCTCATCGGGCCCGAGAACTGCCTTCCCGGCCCGGCCTTCGGCGGCCGGACGGGTGCCGGCGGCCGGACCTGAGCCGGCCTTCTCGCTGATTTCAGGCATCAGCAACAGACCTCCTTCCCCGCCTCACGGGACGGGTCTTAAAGGATGTCGAACGAGCATCAACTTACCAGCCGGGCCCGGGCGGGCCTGGTAGGCGGCCGGCGAGCCGGGCACGCACCGCACACTCGGACATCAGCGACATCAATCGCAAGGTGGCTTGTATTAGACTTGGGAGCCTGACCCCTTGTTGCGGGTTGGCGCGTAAGTTAGACCGATTTTTGCCGATCGGCTTGACCTTGTCGTGCTCTCGGCTTACCGTCACTGTCCGTAACCACCAGCACGCCAGAACTGGGCGCTGGCGGCTAGCTTGCCTGTATCCCCCCGTTCTGCCGACCCCCGCTCCACCGACCCGGATGCCTGTCCCGCGCGGACCGGCGGCGGGTCACCGACACCACGAACCTCCGATCACAAGGCCAGGGACACCGAACCATGCCATCCGACTACGCGAAGACCCTCGGCGCGCGGCTCCGCGCTATTCGCACGCAGCAAGGACTCTCCCTGCATGGCGTGGAAGAGAAGTCCCGTGGCCGCTGGAAGGCCGTGGTGGTGGGATCCTACGAGCGAGGCGACCGGTCCGTGACGGTCCAGAAGCTGGCCGAGCTGGCCGACTTCTACGGCGTCCCGGTCTCCGAGCTGCTGCCCGGCGACGCCGGGCCCGGCGTGCTGGTTCCGGCTCCCAAGCTCGTGATCGACCTGGAGAAGATGGCCCAGCTTCCCCGCGAGCAGACCGGCCCGCTCTCCCGGTACGTCGCCACCATCCAGAGCCAGCGAGGGGACTACAACGGCCGGGTACTGTCCATCCGGCAGGAAGACCTCCGCTCGCTCGCTGTGATTTACGACAAGACCCCGGCCGACCTGACCGAGGAATTCATCGGGTGGGGCATCCTCGATTCCACCGCGCGCGGCGCCATCGACGGCGCCTGAGCTGGCCGGCTAGACGGCTCGCTGGCCTGGCTTGGCTCAGCCGGTCAGATCGCCGCCGAAAGGGGCAGGGCCGCCTGGGAGGGCACGCCAAGCGCGGTCTCGGCGAGCGATACAAAGGTCGTCGCGTCCCTGAGCAGGTCATCCGCCTCGCGGCCGGCGACGGCCCGCGGCAAGCCGGCCTCCGCGGCGGCGCGCTTGCCAGCGCCCGCGGCAAAGAACGCCGCCCATTCGCTAAGGGTCGGCTCGACCCGCGGCAGCATCTCCCAGACGCTCTGCGGCCGCCGGCGCCGGGGCGCGGCCGGCTCGGCCCTGGCCGCCACGATCGCGGCCGCGGCCCGCAGGGCGGACAGGTGCGCGCCGACGTACCGGCCGCCCGCCGACGGGTCGTTCTCGGCCGACACCAGACCCTGCCGGGCCGATTCGAGCAGGGCCAGCGCCGACGGAGCCACCCGGCAGCGCACCCGGTCCTGCCGGGCCCGGCCGGAACTGACCCGGCCGGAACTGACCCGGCCGGAACTGGCCCGGTCGGAACTGACCCGTTCGGACCTGGCCCCGTCGGGCCGGCCACGGTCGGGGCCGGGCTGGGCGATCGGGTTCATGGCGACGTCCTCCGTTCCGGGGCGGGCGGGCCGGGGTGGCGCTTCCCCACGCCACCCCCGGCTGCTCCCCGCCGGCCCAGCTGTGCCGGAGCCCCGGGCGCTTCCACCCTCATATTCGACCATAGATTCGGCTCACTGTCCATTCTCTGGCTGCTGCGTTCGAATCTACCGAGGGGGTCTGACATTCTGTCCGCCCCGGCGGGGCCGGCCGGCCACGCCCAGGCCCCGGTATCGCCGCCCCGGCCGGGCCAGGCGTCCGCTGGCCGATCGCGTACGCTGAGCCGGATGGCGACGACCGCTGCCCTGTTCGAACTCGGTCCTGGCGGGTTCCTTGGCGAGATCGACGTCATGCTCGATATCTACGCCGACGCGATGGACGCCGACGCTGGCTTGCTCCCCGGCCGCCGTGAGCTGATGCGCCGGCACGCCGGATACCCGGGATTCCGGGCCCTGCAGGTGATCGCGGCCCCGGCCGGGATCGGACCGCGCGACCGGGTGCTCGGCTTCAGCTACGGGTTCCACGGCGAGTCAGGGCAATGGTGGTACGACGCCGTGGCCTCGGTGCTGTCCAGGACGCTCGGCCCCGAACTGGCCGGCCAGTGGCTGGCCGACAGCCTGGAGGTAGCCGAGGTGCACGTGCGCAGCGGCCAGCAGCGAGGCGGGCTCGGGACGCGCATGCTGACCGCGCTGACGGCCGGGCGAACCGAGCGGACGGCGATGCTGTCCACCCCCGACCGGGACACGACCGCTCGCCGGCTGTACCGCCGGCTGGGCTTTGCCGACCTGGTGACGGGCTATAGCTTCCCGGGCGGCAGCCCGCCTTACGCCGTCATGGGGGCCGTGCTGCCGCTGCGCGACCTGGCCGTTCCGGTCCGTCCTCCGCGCTCGGCCAGCCCCAGCGCCTGGTAGATCTCGGTCGTCGCCCGGGATCCGTTCAGGGTGTAGAAGTGCAGGCCGGGCACGCCCTCGCTGAGCAGCCTGCGGCACATGCCGGCCGCGTATTCCACGCCAATCTCGCGCACCGCGTTGCGGTCGCCGGCGTGCGCGTGCAGCCGCTCGGCCAGCCCGGCCGGGAACCGCGCCCCGGACAGCATCAGCGCCCGGTCGATCATGGGCACGCTGGTGATCGGCATGATGCCGGGAATCACCGGGACCGCGCAGCCGCGCGCGCTGACCTGGTCCCTGAACCGCAGGTAATCGTCAGGGAAGAAGAACATCTGGGTGATGGCGAAGTCCGCCCCGGCCGCGCACTTGGCGACGAAGAAGTCCAGGTCAGACTCCGGGCTGGCGGCCCTGGCGTGGCCCTCGGGGAACGCCGCCACGCCGACGCAGAAATCGCCCGCCGCGCGGATCAGCCGGACCAGCTCGGACGCCTGCCCCAGGCCCTGCGGATGCGCGATCCAGCCGCCGTTCGGATCGCCAGGCGGGTCGCCGCGCAGCGCGAGCATGTTCCGCACCCCGACGGCCGCATACGAGCCGACCACATGCCGCAACTCCGCTGCCGAGTGCGCGACCGCGGTCAGGTGCCCGACCGGGGTCAGCGTCGTATCCTCGGCGATCCGGCCGGTCACCCGCACGGTCCGGTCCCTGGTGGTGCCCCCGGCCCCGTAGGTCACCGACACGAACGCGGGCCGCAGCGGCTCAAGCCGCCGGATCGCCAGCCAGAGCTGCTGTTCGTCGGCGTCGGTCTTCGGCGCCATGAACTCGAAGGAGAACGACTCGCCGCCCGCGGCGAGCAGGTCCCTGATCGACGGTGCCTGGGGCGGCAGCCACGAACCCATTGGCCCAGGCTATCTCGGCGCTGACCAGCATGAGCGCCGTCCGCCGCGGCACCCGGGCCCGGACAGCGGGGCAGCGCCCGGCGGACCGGGCGCACCCGTGCTGCCGCTAAGGTCACGATCATGTCGGATAGTCCCGCCGAGCTGCCCAGGATCCGCGCCGAAACCGGTGCCGCCCTGGCCGGCTTCCTCGGCCGGAAGCGGCACGACCTGGCGGGCATCAGCGAGGACCTGCTCCCCTGCGTCGACGCGATCGAGGACCTGCTGGCGGGCGGCAAGCGGCTGCGCGCGGCGTTCTGCTACTGGGGCTGGCGGGCCTGCGGCGGCCCCGATGGCCCCGCGGTGTTCGCGGCGGCCGCCGCCCTGGAGCTCCTGCACGCTAGCGCGCTGGTGCACGACGACGTGATGGACGCCAGCGAGACCAGGCGCGGGCGGCCGGCGGTGCACCGCCGGTTCGCGGCCCGGCATGCGGCCGACGGCTGGCATGGCTCGGCCGAGAACTTCGGCACCGGGGCCGCGATCCTCATCGGCGACCTGCTGCTGGCCTGGAGCGATGAGATGCTCCGGGCCAGCGGGCTGCCACCTGCGGCTGTCTGGCCCGGCCTGGCCGAGCTGGACGCGATGCGCACCGAGGTGTTCTCCGGGCAGTTCCTCGATCTGGCCGGCCAGGCCGCACGGGCCACGACGGTCGACGCCGCGCTGCGGGTCGTGACCTACAAGTCGGCGAAATACACCGTCGAGCGGCCGCTGCACCTGGGCAGCGAGCTGGCCGCGGCGGTCACTGGCGCCCCGGACTGCGAGCGGGCCGCCGCGCGGGCGGCGTTCACCGGGTACGGGATCCCGATCGGGATCGCGTTCCAGCTCAGGGACGATGTCCTCGGGGTCTTCGGCGATCCGGCCAGGACCGGCAAGCCGGTCATCGATGATCTGCGCGAAGGCAAGCGGACGGTGATGCTGGCCATCGCCAGGGAGCGAGCGGCCCCGGCCCAGACCGCCGCGCTCGACCGCGCGATCGGCGACCCGCGGCTCAGCGAACACGACGCGCAGCGAGTCAGGGACATTATCGCCGGGACCGGCGCGCTAGCCGAGTGCGAACGCCTGATCGAGCGGAATGTCGCCCGCGCGCTGACCACGCTCAAGGCCGCGCCGGTCACCGGCGGCGCCAAGGCGGCCCTGGCGCATCTGGCCGTCGAGGCCACGGCCCGAGCCGACTGAGCGCGATCCCCGGCCGGTCCGGATCCGGCCGGAACCCGCTGGCTTGAGTACGGATCTTCTGCGAACCTGCCGCCATGACCACGCGTTCCCCCTGCACACGCTGCGGCTGTCGGCCGCCCTGCTCGCGGCGGGACGCCCGCACGAGGTACTCCCCCTGGCCGGGATCACCCACGCGGCCGGCGGTACCGCCGTCATCACGAACATGCTGCTGCACCAGCTCGGCTTCCTGCGCCGGGCGCTCACGCTCGGCGACCGGCCCGCAGTCGGCCCGGCCTGACCGCGACCGCCAGCTCAGCCCGCGCTGGCCAGCCGGCCGGCCAGGCGGGCAGCCGCGGCGCCCGGGTTCGCGGCCTCGGTGGTCGCGCGGACCACCACGACCCGGCGGGCGCCGGCCTCCAGCACGTCGCCGAGCGTGCCCTCGTCGATGCCGCCGATCGCGAACCAGGGCCTGGTCGCGGCCAGGCCCGCGGCGTAGCTGATCAGCCCGAGCCCGGGCGCCGGGCGCCCCGGCTTGGTCGGCGTCGGCCAGACCGGCCCGGCGCAGAAGTAATCGACGTGCGGGTCGGCGGCGGCCGCGGTCGCCTGCGCACGGTCATGGGTGGACAAGCCAAGTACGGGCTCAGGGCCCACGACCCGCCGGGCGACGGCGGGCGCCAGATCGTCCTGACCGACGTGCAGGACATCCGCGCTCACCGCGAACGCCACGTCGGCGCGATCATTCACGGCGAGCAGCGCGTCGTGGCGATCACAGGCCGCCCTGAAGACCTCGAGCAGCCGCAGTTCCTCGGCCGCCTCCAGGCCCTTCTGCCTGAGCTGGACGATGTCCACCCCGCCGCCCAGCACGGCGTCAAGGAACACGGGCAGGTCGCCGGCGCCCTGCCGGGCGTCGGTGCACAGGTACAGGCGCGCCCCGGCCAGCCGGGTGCGCAGCCTGGCGGTACGGGGGCCGGCCGCGGTAGTCACCGTGCCATCCTGCCATCAGCGCAGGCCGCAGCGGCCACGGCGCCGCGCTGCGGCCGGCTGCGGCGGGCGACCTGGTCGCGGCGCGGAGATCCGGCCAGGGCCAGGTCAGAACGCGAGCGCCTGCGCCCGCCGGTTGACCTCGCTGCACCGGTGCGCCGCGATCGCCTCGATCGGGCTGCCGGGCAGCGAGTCGTCGGCGGTGAAGAGCCAGTGCAGCGCCTCGGCGTCGGTGAAGCCGCAGTCGAGCAGGAGGATCAGCGTGCCCTGCAGCCCGCGGACGACCTCGTCGCCGTCGAGGAAGACAGCCGGGACGCCGAACGAGCCGTCCGGCCGCTGCACGCCGAGCAGCTTGCGGTCCCGCAGGAACTGCTTGACCCGGCTGACCGGCAGCGCGAGTCGCTCGGCGACCTCGGGAATTGTCAGCCAGTGACCGACGGTGGCGTCGGTCGGGGGGTCGATCTGTGCCACGTCCAGCTACTTTCCCCGTCTGATCCGTTACCCAAACCAGTCAGCGTACGTTCACCAGCGGGCAAACCTACCCGGTCCCGCCGCCCGGCCCGCGGGTGGACCGGGCCGCGCAGTCGCGCAGCGGCACCGCGGGATCGGCGAGCCGCCCGGCGTCGACCTCGGCGCCCGAGTCGATCAGCCGCCGCCCTTGCTGCAGGTCCCTCGGCAGGCCCACGGTGAGCACCGCGACGAGCCGGCCGGCCGCCAGCCAGCAGGCCGCCCAGCGCGGCGCGTCCGCCGGCCCGCGCCAGACCAGCCGGTCCGCCCCGCGGTGATCCCCCACGTACTGGAGCATCCGGCCGAACTGCTCGGACCAGAAATACGGAACGGGGTCGTATCGCTTTGTGTCGCCGGTCAGGTTCGCGGCCAGGGTCGCGGGCGCGCGCAGCGCGGTGTCCCAGTGCTCGGTGCGCATCCGGCGGCCGAAGCGGCCCGACCAGAACGCCGCGCAGTCACCGACCGCGTAGACGCCGGCCACGCTGGCCCTTAGCTGGTCGTCCACGGCCACGCCATTGTCCAGCGTCACCGGGGAGGCCGCAAGCCAGCCGGTGTCCGGCCGCACGCCCACCGCGGTGACGATCTCGTCGGCCGCCAGCCAGCCGCCGCCGGCCAGGGCCAGGCCGCCCGGCTGCACCGAATCGACCGGCTGGCCGAGCAGCAGCTGCACGCCCGCCTCCGCGTACCAGGCCGCCGTCCGCTCGCCGATCTCGGCCCCGACCGCCCCGGCCAGCGGCGCGGCCGCCGCCTCGACCACGGTGACCTGGCAGCCCCTGGCGGCCGCGGCCGTGGCCAGCTCGGCGCCGATCCAGCCGGCTCCGACGATCACCAGCCGGGCCCCGGGGACCAGCCGCGCCCGCAGCGTCAGCGCATCGTCCGCGGTACGCAGGAACCGCTGCGGTCCTGGCCCGGGCAGCGCGACGGGCCGGGCGCCGGTGGCGATGACCAGCCGGTCAAACGGGTGCTCGCCGCGATCGGTCACCAGCATGCCGTCGCCGAGCCGCACCGCGCGCTCGTCCAGCCTGACCTGCGCGCCGAGCGAGCCCAGATCGGCGCTCAGCGTCGTGTCGTCGACCTCGCCCTTCATCAGCTGCTTGGACAGCGGCGGCCGGTCATACGGCGGCCGCCGCTCGGCGCCGATCAGCGTGATGGCGCCCTGATAGCCGAGCCCGCGAAGTTCCTCGGCCGTGCGCAGGCCGGCCAGCCCGGCCCCGGCGATCACGATCCGGCCGGGAGCGGCCCCGGCGTCGCTCGACGTCATCTCGCCCCTCCAGGTTTGCCGCCGGGCCAGGATCCGGCCGGCGGCCGATCACATCCGGGGCATCGTACCGGGGCACTAAGCTGGACATTGACGCGCGGGAGCCCGGTGCCACCGGACTGAGAGGGCGGCTGGAGAGCCGCCGACCGCAGAACCTGATCCGGGTCATGCCGGCGAAGGGAGCGCGATGACGACGGACAGTCCTTCCGGGGTCCGGGCGGCCGTTCACACCGCGGACGTGCTGGTGATCGGCGGCGGCGTGATCGGGCTGGCGACCGGCTGGCGGGCCGCGCAGCGCGGCCTGCGGGTCATCCTGGCCGATCCCGATCCTGGCCGCGGCGCCTCGCATGCGGCGGCCGGCATGCTGACCCCGGTCGCCGAGGCCGCCTACGCCGAGCGCGAGCTGTTCGAGCTCGGCCTGACCTCGCTGCGCCGCTACCCGGCGTTCGCGGCCGAGCTGACCGAGCTGACCGGGCGGCCGACCGGTTTCCGGCCAGCCGGCACGCTGGCCGTCGGCTACGACGCCGATGACATGGCCATGCTGCGCGAGCACGCGCTGCTGCGCGAGTCCTTCGGCGCCCCGGTGCAGCGGCTCACCGGGCGGGAATGCCGCCAGGCCGAGCCGCTGCTCGGGCCCGCCATCGGCGGCGGATTGCTGGTCAGCGACGATGCCTCGGCCGACCCGAGGCTGCTCATGGCCGCGCTGGCCGCTGCCTTCTGCGCGGCCGGCGGGACGCTGCTGCGCCAGCCCGCGGCCCGGC
>JBPCKO010000310.1:0-20914 GCA_051004215.1 Streptosporangiaceae bacterium
CCTGTTTCGGCTGCACCGGGAGAACATCCCCGGGCTCGGGGTGCCGCTGGCCGTGGTCGTCCGGGCCCTGGCCGACCACGGCCTCGACGTGCTGGAGATGACCGGCCTGGACGGCGAGCCAGGCACCGACGATTCCAGCCGGGTCTACGTCGCCGCCCGGGCTGCCCGCCCGCCCGGACCCGGCTAGGAAGGCGGCCGGGCCAGCAGGTCGGTGACCAGGTCGGGCGGCAGGCCGTGGGTCTGGTGCAGGTAGACCAGGTCCCGCTCGGTGAGCGGCTGCCCGGGCTCGAGCTGGTCCAGCACCTTGCGGCTGCGCCCGAGCAGGCCGCGGAACCGGCGTTCTTCCTCCGCGAGCACGGTCCTGACGCGGTCACGGTCCCCCGGACTCTGCCCGAACATCCCCAGGGAGTGCTCGACCAGGTGATCGGGCAGCTCCCGCAGGGACCGGGAGAGCGGCCCGTCGTCGCGCCACAAGATGGTCAGCACCCGGCGCAGCAGACGGCGCAGCACGTAGCCGCGGCCGCTATTCGACGGCATCACGCCGTCGCCGATCACGATCACGGATGAGCGCAGGTGGTCGCTGAGCACGCGGAAATTGCGCTCGCCGGGCGGCCAGAGCGGGGGCAGCACCTCCCGCCACGGACCGAAGACGTCCGTGTCGTACACGCAGCCGACCTGCTGCAGCACCATGAGCAGGCGTTCGAGCCCCATGCCGGTATCGACGCTGACCTGGGGCAACGGTTCCAGCTGCCCGTCCGGGCCGCGGTGGTAGCGCATCGTCACGTGGTTCCACAGCTCCATCCAGCGGCCGTCGGTGCCCGGCGTGCCCCGCGGCGGCCCGTCGCCGGTCCAGATGAAGATCTCCGAGTCTGGGCCGCAGGGGCCGGTCGGGCCGTTGGACCACCAGTTGTCGTCGCCGCTGGTCAGCTCGACCGGCAGGCCGAGCTCGCTCCAGGTCCGCTCCGACTGCAGGTCGGGTTCGGTGCGCCCGATCCGCTCGTCGCCGCCGAACACGGTCGCGTGCAGCCGCCCCTGGTCGAGACCGAAGCCGCCGGTCAGCAGCTCCAGGCCCCAGCGCAGGCTCCGCGGTCCTTCGTAGTCGCCGAGCGACCAGGACCCGAGCATGCCGAACACGGTCAGGTGGCTCTCGTCGCCCACCTCGTCCAGGTCGGTCGTGCGCAGGCAGCGCTGCAGGCCGGTCAGCCGGCGGCCGCCGGGATGCGGGCGGCCGAGCAGGTACGGGGTGAGCGGGTGCATCCCCGAGGTCGTGAACAGCACGGGATCACCGTCCGGCGGGATCAGCGGGCTGCCGCGCAGCCGCTGATGGCCGCGCTCGGTGAAGTACTCGGTGAATCGGCGGACCGTCTCGTTGACGTCCATGGCGGTGAATCCTTCCGGTGACAGCGGGCACCGGAAAGCAGCCGCAGCCCCGGACGGGTCATCGGGTCCGTGGCCGGACACCGCGCGGGCTGGCGAACCGTTCCCGGTCGCCAGCGCGGTTGAGAAAGAGATCAGGCGGCGGCAGCCGGCGAGCTGGTAGCTCGCGCGGCGGCGGTAAGGTTGACCTTCATGGTGTCCAGGCTATGCCGGGGCGGCCGCGTGGCCAACCGGATTACTTCGGCGGCCTGGCGGGCTCGTCCCGGCGCACCAGCACGACCACGGACCGCGGCGCCACCGGCAGGTTGCGGTCGGTGGTCAGCGCCTCGCCCTCCCGCTCCGGCCCGGCGGTGTCCACGATCAGGTCCCACCACTCGCCCCACTGCTTAGGAAGGGTCCAGTCCACGACCTCGTAGAAGCCGTTGAACAGCAGTAGCAGCGAGTCGTCGCTCACCCGCTGGCCGCGGCGGTCCCGGTCGGTGATCTCCTCCCCGTTCAGGAACACGCCGACCGAGGACATGCCCGAATCCCAGTCGTGGTCGCTCATCTCGCCGCCGTCCGGCCGGCACCAGCCGAGGTCGACCGAGCCGCGGATCGGCAGCCCCTGGAACCACCGGCGGCGCCGCAGCACCGGATGCTCGCGGCGCAGCGCGATCAGCCGCCTGGTAAAGGCGAGCAGCGGCTCGTCGGTGTGCTCCCAGTCGACCCAGGAAACCTCGTTGTCCTGGCAGTAGGCGTTGTTGTTGCCCTGCTGGGTGCGGCCGGTTTCGTCGCCGGCCAGCAGCATCGTCACGCCCTGGGACAGCATCAGGGTCGCGATGAAGTTGCGCTGCTGCCTGGCCCGCAGGCTCAGCACCTCGGGGTCGCCGGTGTCGCCCTCGGCCCCGCAGTTCCAGGACCGGTTGTGGTTCTCGCCGTCCTTATTGTCCTCGCCGTTGGCCTCGTTGTGCTTCTCGTTGTACGAGACCAGGTCGCGCAGCGTGAAGCCGTCGTGCGCGGTGACGAAGTTGACGCTCGCGCCGGGGTGGCGCGCGTCCGCCTGGTACAGGTCCGAGCTGCCGGTCAGCCGGGAGGCGAACTCGCCGAGCGTGGCCGGCTCGCCGCGCCAGAAGTCGCGGACGGTGTCGCGGTAGCGGCCGTTCCACTCCGACCACAGGGCCGGGAAGTTGCCGACCTGATAGCCGCCCTCCCCCACGTCCCAGGGCTCGGCGATGAGCTTGACCTGGGAGACCACCGGGTCCTGCTGGATCAGGTCGAAGAACGCGGACAGCCGGTCGACCTCGTGGAACCGCCGGGCCAGGCTTGCCGCCAGGTCGAACCGGAACCCGTCGACGTGCATGTCGTTGACCCAGTAGCGCAGCGAGTCCATGATCAGCTGCAGCGTGTGCGGATGCCGCACGTTCAGGCTGTTCCCGGTGCCCGTGGTGTCGTAATAGAACTGCCGCTCGTCCGGCACCAGCCGGTAGTAGGCCGCGTTGTCGATGCCCTTGAACGACAGTACGGGCCCGAGCTGATTGCCCTCGGCGGTGTGGTTGTAGACGACGTCGAGTATCACCTCGATGCCCGCCTCGTGCAGCGCCCTGACCATGGCCTTGAATTCCGCGACCTGCTCGCCGCGGGTCCCGGCAGCGGCGTATTCGTTGTGCGGGGCGAGGAACCCGATCGAGTTGTACCCCCAGTAGTTCCGCAGCCCGCGGGAGGACAGGTGCGAGTCCTGGACGAACTGGTGCACCGGCATCAGCTCGACCGCGGTGATTCCGAGCCCGGTCAGGTACTCGATCGCGGCCGGGTGGGCCAGGCCCGCGTAGGTGCCGCGCTGGGCCGCCGGGATGCCGGGATGGCGGGCGGTGAAGCCCTTGACGTGCAGTTCGTAGATGACTGACTCGTTCAGCGGGACGTCGGGTCCCCGGTCGTTGCCCCAGTCGAAGAACGGGCTGTGCACGACCGAGCGGGGCACGTGCGGGGCGCTGTCCTCGTCATTGCGGGCGTTCTCGTCGCCGAACACGTAAGGGAAGCAGGCCGGGGCCCAGTCCACCCCGCCCTCGATCGCCTTGGCGTACGGGTCGAGCAGCAGCTTGGCCGGGTTGCAGCGCTGGCCGCGCTCGGGGTCCCACGGCCCGCGCACCCGGTATCCGTAGCGCTGGCCGGGCACGATCGAGGGCAGGTAGGCGTGCCAGCAGGATGCGTCCGCCTCCTCCATGGCCAGCCGGTCCTCGTGGCCGTCGGCGTCGAACAGGCACAGCTCGACACCCTCGGCAACCTCGGAGAACAGCGAGAAGTTGGTGCCCGCGCCGTCATAGGAGGCGCCGAGCGGGTAGGGCCGGCCAGGCCAGGCCTCAATCGGCGCGGGCTGCGTCGGGTCGGTCATCGGGTCGGGGTGTCCTCTCGTGGCGGCTGCGGGGCCTGCTCAGGCGGTGGTGCATCGGTCAGGATGGCGACGGTGTCCGGCGGCAGCTCGATCCCGCCGGCGAACAGGGAAACGGTCTGGTCGGAGACGGCGAGCAACTCGGCGCGCGGCCCGGCCGTAAAGGTCCAGGCTCCCTTGCCGAGGTTACAGGCCACCGTGACCGGGCCGCGGCTCACGGTCAGCCAGCCCGCCTCCTCGTCGTAGCCGGTCTCCACCAGGTGCAGCCTCGGATCGGTGAGCGCAGCGGTAGCCCGGCGCAGCGCGAGCAGCGTCCGGTACCAGGCCAGCAGGTCCGCGTGCGGTTCCGTCCCGGCCCCGGCCCAGTCCAGCCTGGACCGCTCGAACGTGGCCTGCTCCTGCGGGTCGGGCACGTCGGCCGGGTCCCAGCCGAAATGCGCGAACTCGGCACGCCGCCCCTCGCTCACCGCCCGCCCGAGCCCAGGATCGGCGTGATCGGTGAAGTACTGGAACGGGCTAGCCGCCCCCCACTCCTCGCCCTGGAAGATCATCGGCACGAACGGGCTGGTCAGAAGGAGCGCGGCGGCGATCTTCAGCCGGCCGGGGCTGACCAGCGCGCTCAGCCGGTCCCCGGCCGCGCGGTTGCCGGCCTGGTCGTGGTTCTGGGTCGCGACCACGAACTGGCTGCCCGCTAGCCCGGCCGGCGGCCGGCCGTGCACCCGGCGCCGGTGCGGCGAGTAGCAGCCGTCGTAGACCCAGGCCTGCCGCAGCGCCTTGGCCAGCTGGTCCAGGCCGCCGAACTCGCTGTAGTAGCCGTCCCGCTCGCCGGTCAGCACCGCATGCAGCGCATGGTGCCACTCGTCGGCCCAGGCCGCGTCCAGGCCGTACCCGCCGGCGTCACGGGACCGCACGAATTTCGGATCGTTCAGGTCGCTCTCGGCGATCAGGAACAGCGGGCGGCGTACATGCGCCGACAGCGCCCCGGTCTCCGCGGCCAGCTGCTCGAGCAGGTGCACGGCCGAGTCGTCGGCGATCGCGTGCACGGCGTCCAGCCGCAGCCCGTCGCAGTGGTAGTCGCGCAGCCAGCCCAGCGCGTTGTCCAGCACGAACCGCCGCACCTCGTCGCTGTCCGGTCCGTCTAGGTTGATCCCGTCGCCCCAGTTGGTCTGATGGCGTTCGGCGAAGTAGGGGCCGAACTCGGGCAGGTAGTTGCCGGCCGGCCCGAGATGGTTGTAGACGACATCCAGGACCACGCCGAGTCCGCGGGCGTGAGCCGCGTCGACCAGCCGCTTGAGCCCGCCGGGGCCGCCGTAGGCGTGGTGCGGGGCGAACAGGCCGACGCCGTCGTACCCCCACCCGCGGTCGCCGGAGAACTCCGCGACCGGCATCAGCTCGATCGCGGCCACGCCGAGCCCGGCCAGGTAGTCCAGCCGGCCGATCAGGCCGTCGAAGGTGCCGTCGGGGCTGAACGTGCCGACGTGGCACTCGTACAGCACCGCGCCCGGCAGGCTGAGGCCGCGCCAGGCCCCGTCGGTCCAGCCGAACGCGCCGTGCTCGACTACCCGGGACGGACCGTCGATGCCGCCGGGCTGGAACGCCGACCGGGGGTCGGGCCGCGGCGGCCCGCCGTCCAGGCTGAACGCGTAGTCGGTGCCAGGCCCGGCGTCCGGGACCGCGGCCGACCACCACCCGCCGCCCGCCTGGCCCATCGCGATGACCAGGCCGCCGCCCAGCACCAGGTCGACCCGGCCGGGCCGGGGGGCCCAGGCCCTGAACTCGTGCATCAGCCCTCCCGGCCCGGGCCCGGTTGACCGGAACCGGGCTGACCGGAACCGGGCTGGCCGGAACCGGGCTGGCAGAGAACCGCGACCGGGAACCGGCGCAGCAGGTCGCCCGGGCCGGCCGGCCCGCCGGCCACGCTGTCCCCGGTGAGCACGCTGGTCCACGCCCCGCCGGGCAGCGTCACCTCGGTCCCGGCCCAGCCGCCGCGGTCCCAGCCCTGGCCGGTCCACTCGGTACCGTTCCCGGCCTCGCCCAGCCGGGCCACCAGACGCGGCACCAGCACGGCGGTCCGCCCCCCGGCTCCGGCCGGCGCGGTGCGGACGAACCCGGCCAGGTGCTCGGCCTGCGGGCCGGTAACGGCCAGGGGCTGGTACCCCGAGCCCGGGCCGAACGCCTCAGGGGCGGATCGCCGGTGCGCGAGCAGCCGCCGGATCAGCCAGAGCTTGGTCCCGCCGGCCTCGGCCAGCGCCAGCGCCGCCTCAGGACCCTGGCCGGTCAGCTTGGCGAGCAGCGCGCGCCTGGCGTCATAGTCGACCGGGCGCCGGTTGTCCGGGTCGACCAGCGACAGGTCCCAGGTCTCCGTGCCCTGGTACAGATCGGGCACCCCCGGGCAGGTGAGCAGCAGCGCGGTCTGGGCGAGCGAGGTGATCCGGCCGCGCGCGACGAGCCGGTAACGGCCGAGAAAGTCCTCCAGATCGCGCCGGAACTCCCCGTCCGCCAGGCTCGCCCTGACGAACGCGGCCAGGGCCGCGTCGTAGTCCTGGTCAGGTTCGGTCCAGGAGGTCTCGAGCTTGGCCTCCTTCGCCGCCTTGGCCATGAACGCGTCGGCCCGGCCGGTCTCGATCGGCCAGGCGCCGACCAGGTTCTGGTAGAGCAGGTACTCGGCCGCCAGGTCCGGCTGGCCGGCCCGCTTGTGCCTGGCGTTATGGCGGCCCCACCGGCCCGCGGCCTCAGCCCAGGCGGCCGGCAGCTCGGCCAGCAGGCCGATCCTGGCCCGGACGTCGGCGCTGCGCTTGGTGTCGTGGGTGGAGAGCGTGAGCATCGCCTCGGGCCAGCGGCGCGCGGCGGCGGCCATGTCGGCGTGGAACGCGGCGACGGGCCGGCCGAACAGGTCGGGGCTGCCGCCGACCTCGTTGAGGCTGGCCAGCGGGTAGTACCGGTAGAACGCGGTATCTTCCACCCCCTTGGCCATCACCGGCGCGCTGAGCTGGGCGAACCGGGTCGCGAACTCCGCCTCCGGCCCCCCGGGGAAGCCGAGCACGAGCAGGTCGCCGAGGAACTCGATCAGCTCGCGGTCCAGCTCGGGCCGCCCGGGCCGCTCGGGATCCTCGGGACCCCCGGGACCCCCGGGACCTTCGGGTCGCTGGTCCAGCGCCCCGGCGACGGCCGCGCCGATCGCGCGCCGGTCTGCGTCACTGACCGGCCGGCCAGGATAGGCGTAGCTGCGGTACACGCCGAACGCCGCGATCAGCTCGGCCAGGGCCGTCCGCAGCTCCCGCCTGGTGTGGTCGCGCTGGCGGCGATGCCGCTCGCACAGCTCGGCCAGCAGGCCGGTCAGGCGCTCCAGCTCGGCGGCCAGCTCGGACCGCATGATCTGCAGCTTCGCGTCCCGCACGACGCCGTCGTAGGACTCGGCCCGGCCGGCGAAGCGGGCGAAGAAGTCGCGCATCGCCTCGGCGCCGCCCTGATCGGTGAATAGCTGGGTGACCCGGTTCAGGAAGTCGTAGCCGCTGGTGCCGGCCGTCGCCCAGGAGCCCGGCAGGTCCTCCTCCGGCGCCAGGATCTTCTCGACGACCACGTAGGCGCCGCCGCTGGCCTCGCGCAGCCGGCTCAGGTACCCCTGCGGGTCGGCCAGCCCGTCGACGTGGTCGATCCGCAGCCCGTCCACCGTGCCCCCGGCGACGAGCCGCAGGATCAGCCGGTGGGTGTCGGCGAAGACCTCCGGGTCCTCCATCCGCAGCCCGGCCAGCGACTCGATGTTGAAGAACCGGCGGTACGACAGCTCCTCGGCCGCGGTGGCCCAGTAGGCGAGCCGGTAGTTCTGCCGGCTGAGCAGCTCGTCCAGCGCGTCGTGGTCGGCGTTCAGCGCCGCGACCTCGACGTCGATGGCCGCCGCGACGTCGGGGCGTTTGAGCACCAGCCGCTCGATGCGGCCGCGCAGCGCCTCCTTGCCGGCGTGCCGCTCGGCCACCGTCGCGGGGTCGGTCAGGATCGCGTGCGGCAGCTCGCCGAGCGCGCTGGCCAGCCCGGCCAGCTCCGCGGCGCCAGCCCGGCGGGCGGCCCGGGCCAGCAGTTCGTCCAGGGTCCTGGGCGAGACCGGGGCCTCGTGCTCGAAGTAGCGCACCACGAACGCGCCGCCCCGGCGCTCGACCGCGATCTGGCCGGCCTCCAGCACCCGGCCGTAGTGGTCGGCCAGCACCGGCATCAGCACGGTCGCGGTGAGCTTGCGCTGCGGCGGATCCCAGTCGATGTCGAAGTAAGTCGCGTACCGGCTGGACGGGCCGTTCTCGAGCACATCCCACCACCAGGCGTTGCCGGGCAGGCCCATATGGTTGGGCACGATGTCGAGCACCTGCCCTAGGCCGGCGCCGGCCAGCTGCCTGGTCATCGCGGCGTGGCCGTCGTCTCCGCCCAGCTCGGCGCTCAGCCGCGAGTGGTCGGTGACGTCGTAGCCGTGGGTGCTGCCCGGCGCCGCCTGCAGGTACGGCGAGCAGTACAGGTGCGAGACGCCGAGGTCGGCCAGGTACGGCGCGATCGCGCCGGCATCGGCGAACGTGAATTCCGCGTGCAGCTGGACACGGTAGGTCGCGATCCGCATCCGGTGTCTGTCTCCCTCCCCTGTGCCGCTGGCACTCAGAGAGCGCTGTCCCCCCGGCGCTCAGGGAGCCACCTGCCCGCTTCGGCCGGGAAAATGCGGCCTAGATCATCTGTCCGGGATCCACCCCGGCCCCGCCGGCCTGGCTGCTGGCGTAGGCGGCGAGCGCGAACCTGAGCACGTCGACGGCCTCCTGGCCGCTCCACATCATCGGGCCCTCGCCGGTGCGCAGCCAGCGCAGCCAGTGGCGGCCGGAATCGCGGAAGCTGCTGGCCCAGTCGTCGTCCAGCGCGTGGTAGCCGCGCATCTCGCCGTCGCGGTAGATCTCCAGGCTGGGCTGCTGGATGCCCCGGCCGGTGCACCGGTTGACCCGGGCGAAGCCGTGGCTGCCGGTGATCTCCCACCGCTCGTCGTTGGTGTAGTAGTCCGACCGCAGGTACATGTCCATCGCCACGGTGATGTCCCAGCCGCCGCGGACGCCGTTCGCGTGCTCCCACATGATCATGCTCGGCGCGTCCAGGTCGACGCCCTCCCCGACGTGGGTGTTGCCGATCCAGGCGCGGACCTCGGTGATCGGGCCGAACAGCCACAGTGCGGTGGCGAGCTTGTGCCAGCCGTCGTCGAAGACCATGATCCCGCGGCCGATCGTCATCTGCTTCATCTGCCACTCGAAGCTGCTCCACGGCACGTCCCAGCCGCCGTTGCCGGTGCCGACCATCTTCATGTGGTAGGCGGAGATGCTGCCGAGGTCGCCCGACTCGGCGACCGCTTTCAGCCTCCGCAGGGGTTCATAGAAGATGTAGTTCTCCATCACTCTGAGCACCCGGTCGTGCGCCCTGGCCGCGTCCAGCATCCGCTGCGCCTCGCCCAGGTCGTTGCACATCGGCTTCTGCAGGTTGACGTGCCAGCCCCAGCCGAGCATCTCGGTCACGCCGTCGGCGTGCAACGGGATCGGCAGCAGTACCTCGGCCGCGTCCACCGCGATCCCGCTGGCGGCCAGGTCCGCCGCGCTGGCGAACACCGCCGCTTCCGGCCAGTCCCGCTGCCGCTGCTGGCGGCGCTCGGAATCTGGATCCACCAGCGCGACGACCTCGACGTCGGGGTTGTCGCGATAGCCGAGGACGTTCAGGTCGTAGATCCGGCCGAGCCCGATAAATGCCGCCCGGACCGGGCGGTCGTAAGGTGCGAAGGTCACGCGATCGATCTCCTTGCCTGCCGCGGTCGGGCAATACCAGCCGGATGGGATGTCGAAATCTGCGCTGTTGGCCCGCATGCTAGCGTCACGTCCGGAATAAGCCACCGGAGCGAGCCAGCGAGGAGCACACCGATGACTCAGGCCGAGGTCACCCCAGCCGAGGTGCACGGGACCTGCACCGGCCGGTTCGCGGGAGTGCGGGACACGCTGGAACAGCAGCTCGCGTCCGGGGCCGAGCTCGGCGCGTCGATCGTCATCGACATCGGCGGCGAGACCGTGGTCGACATGTGGGGCGGCCATTGCGACGAGGCCAGGACCAGGCCGTGGACCCGGGACACGATCACGAACGTCTGGTCGAGCACCAAGACGGTGACCAACCTGGCCGCCCTGATGCTGGCCGACCGCGGCCTGCTTGACGTGCACGCGCCGGTGGCGACGTACTGGCCGGAGTTCGCCGCGAACGGCAAGGACGCGATCGAGGTGCGGCACCTGCTCTCGCATACCTCGGGGGTGTCGGGTTGGGATCAGCCGGTCACGGTCCAGGACTTGTACGACTGGGACAGCTCCACCGCCCGGCTGGCGGCTCAGGCGCCCTGGTGGCCACCGGGTACGGCGTCGGGCTACCACGCGCTCAACCAGGGGCATCTGGTCGGCGAGGTGATCCGCCGGATCACGGGCACGCCGCTGAAGCAATTCGTCGCCCAGGAGATCACCGGGCCGCTCGGAGCCGACTTCCAGATCGGCGCGGCCGAGCGCGACTGGGACCGGATCGCGGACGTGGTCCCGCCGCCGCCGCTGCCGATCGACATGGCCTCGATGGACCCGCAGAGCCCGGCATTCAGGACGCTGACCGGCCCGGTGGCCGAGGCCTCGGCGGCCAATACGCCCGGCTGGCGCCGGGCCGACATCGGCGCGGCCAACGGCCACGGCAACGCCCGCTCGGTGGCCCGCATCCTGTCCGCGCTCGCGCTAGGCGGGCAGTCCGGCGGCGTCCGGCTGCTCAGCCCGCGCACCATCGACCTGATCTTCGAGCAGCAGTCGGACGGGATGGACGTGGTGCTCGGGGTGCCGCTGCGCTTCGGCATCGGCTACGGCCTGCCCAAGCTGGAAACCATCGGTTACCTGCCCGACGAGCGGATCTGCTTCTGGGGCGGCTGGGGCGGCTCGCTCATCGCGATGGACCTGGGCCGCGAGATGACGATCTCGTACATGATGAACAAGATGGGCCCCGGCATCATCGGCTCGGACCGCAGCGAGGCCTACGTCCGCGCTATCTACGGCTCCTGAGCGCGAGAACGAGTCCACCGCCTCGATGGCTGCGCACCCGGTCTGCGAGTATTGCTGGCAGCAACTGCCCTGCCAGCCGGTGCTCTGACCGCGGAGGACGATGAGCCAGCATCAGGATCCGAATGCGGCCATCTGGCAATCCGGCGGCATGGCCGCCACCTGGGCCGCCGAGGCGGCCCAGCGCGAGCGCAACCACGCGGCGCCCTGGAAGCTGATGGCGGAGCTGCTCCCGTTCGGGGCGGACGCCGAGTTCACCTTCGCCGACCTCGGCGCCGGTACCGGGAACTGCGCCCGGGCGGTCTTGCAGGAGTTCCCGGCCAGCACCGCGGTCCTGGCCGACTTCTCGGCGGAAATGATGGGAGCCAGCGAGGAGCAGATGCGCCCGTTCGCCGGGCGGTACCGCTATGTGGAATTCGACCTGAGCAAGGCAGCCGACTGGCCGGGCGGGATCCCGGCCGCTCTCGGCGCGGTCGTGACCTCGCTATGCGTGCATCACCTGCCGGACGAGCGCAAGGCCGGGTTGTTCGGCGAGATCTTCACGCGGCTGGCGCCGGGCGGCTGGTACCTGAATTACGATCCGGTCAGGACGGCCGATGCGGTCGTCACCGCCGCCTGGCAGCGAGCCGCCGACCGCGGCAACCCGGGCGCCGCGCACAAGCGGGCCAGCCGGACGCCGGAGGAGCAGGCCCGCTGGGACAACCACGTGAGGTTCATCGCCCCCCTCGAAGCGCAGCTCGCTGACCTGCGCGCGGCCGGCTTCGACGCGGTCGACGTCTACTACAAGCGGCTGGAATACGTGATCTTCGGCGGGTGCCGCCCCGGCTAATGCGGCCGGCGCAACCTGGTCACCTCGGTCAGCAGGCTGAGGTCGATGCTCGCATCCGGCCGCGCGAACGGCGTGCCGGGCGTGCTCACGTCGAACCGCCCGCTGTCGGGCACGTAATCGCGGCCGCGGGCGACCACCCGCCGCAGCCGGCCGAGCGCCGTGATGTCCGCGAGCGGGTCGCCCTCCACCACCAGCAAGTCGGCGTCCAGGCCGGGGGCCAGCCGCCCGGTGACCTCGCCTAGCCCGAGCGCCGCCGCGGACCTGGCGGTCGCCATCGCGATCACCTCGGCCGGGCTGAAGCCCAGCGTCACCAGGTACTCCAGGCCGCCGAGGTACTGGTGATGCGGCGTGTTGTCGATGCCGGCATCGGTTCCGGCGATGATCCGCACCCCCAGCTCGCGCATCGCGGGCAGGTGCTGCCCGACCGCGATCCCGGTCAGCTCGGCGACGTACGGCGCGTTCACGTTCACGGTCGGGCACACGACGATGCCCTTCTCGGCGATGCTGGCCGCGAGCGGCTCGCTGAACACCCGCTCGTTGGTCTCGGTGACGAACGAGCAGTGCTCGATCGTGGTGACACCCGCCTCGACCGCCCGCCGGATGCCCTCGATGCCGTGCGCGTGCGCGGCGACCGGCTTGCCAACGCGCTGCGCCTCTTCCACCACGGCGGCCAGCTGCGCGGTGCTGAACTGGGCGTACCAGGGCGCGGAGCCGGTTGTCATGAAGCCACCGGTGGACATCACCTTGATCAGGTCGGCGCCGTTCTTGTGGTGGGTCCTGACGAGGCGGCGCAGGTCCTCCTCGCTGTCCGCCTCGCCGCCGAGGAACCAGCAATGCCCGCCGGTGACCGTCAGCGGGCTGGCCGCGACGAGCAGCCGCGGGCCCCGGGCCAGGCCCTGCGCGATGGCGTCGCGGACGACCACGCCCAGGTAGCCGCGGGAACCGAGGTCCCGCGCGGTCGTCACCCCGACGCCGAGCAATTCCCTGGCGCTGCGCAACATCACTACGAGCTGCTGCTCGTCGGTCTCGGCCCTGACCCGGCCGACTGGCTTGGGACCGCCATCGAAGCCCAGGTGCACGTGCGCGTCGATGAGGCCGGGCAGGATCGTGCCGTCCCGGTAATCCGTGCGCGGCTGGCCGGCCGCGTACTCCGGTGGCAGGCCGGCCGCCGGCCCGGCCCAGCGCACCACCGTGCCGTCCAGCACCACGGCGCCATCGGTCAGGACCGCGGCACCGGCCGCGGCCTCGCCGCCAGCCAGCACGCGCGGCGCGGTGAGCACCTCGGCCACGCCATCACCTCGCCCTCGGCTGGCCCGGCCCCTGGCCGGCCGCCACCGCGGCAGGAAACCTACGCTATGAGGGCCCGGGAAATTACGTCAAGCTCCCTGCCGGACCCGGCGCCAGCCGGCCGGGAGCCGAGGAGGATGCGGCGTGCCGGACAGCTTCAGGACTGCGATCGACGCCACGCCCGCGGAGACGCTCAGGGCCAGGGGAAGCTACAAGTGGACCGCACCAGGCCCCGGCGGCTTCGGGGCGGCGGTCGCCGAGATGGATTTCGGCGCGGCGGAGCCGATCGTCGCGGCCCTTGACCGGTTGTCGGCCGACGCGGCCTTCGGTTACCTGCCACCGCACCTGGCCGACGACCTGGGCCTGGCCTGCGCGGAGTTCGAGCAGCGCCAGTTCGGCTGGACGGTGGATCCGGCCTGGATTCACCCGGTCCCTGACGTGATCAGGGCCCTGGAGATCGCGATCACGCACTACTCGCGCCCTGGCTCGCCGGTGATCTTGCCTACCCCCGCGTACATGCCATTCCTGATCGTGCCCGGCCATCTCGGCCGCGACATCATCCAGGTGCCGGTGCGGGACTCCGGCGGCGAGTTCGCCCTGGACCTCGACGGCCTTGACGCGGCATTCGCGGCCGGCGGCGACCTGGTCATCTTCTGCAATCCGTACAACCCGCTCGGGCGCGTGTTCACGGTCGCCGAGATGACGGCGCTGACCGAGGTGGTCGACCGGCACGGCGGCCGGGTCTTCGCCGACGAGGTGCACTCCCCGCTGGTCTACCCGGGGCACCGGCACGTTCCTTACGCGTCCACCTCCGACACCGCGGCCGGGCACACGCTGACCGCCACGTCGGCGTCGAAGGCGTGGAACCTGCCCGGGCTGAAATGCGCCGAGGTGATCCTGACCAGCGACGCCGACGCCCGGCGGTGGGACGAGCTCGGCCTGTTCGCCACCCGCGGGGCCAGCAATCCCGGCGTGGTCGCCAACATCGCGGCGTACCGGGAGGGCGGGGCCTGGCTGGCCAACGCGCTGGCCTACCTCGATGACAGCCGGCGCCGCCTGGCCGGCCTGATCAGCACGCACCTGCCGCAGGTGCGGTACCGGCCGCCGCAGGGCACCTACCTGGCCTGGCTGGACTGCACCGCGCTCGGCCTGGCCGACTCGCCGGGAGCCCTGATCACCGAGCGGGCCCAGGTCACCGTGGTGGACGGGCCAGCCTTCGGCGAGGGGGGCGCGGGCTCGTTCCGGTTCAACTTCGCCGCGCCGCAGCCGCTGCTCACCGAGATGATCGAGCGGATCGCCGTAGTGCTGACCGAAGGGTTAGATAGCCAATCAGGGCGGCAGTAGGCCGAAGAAGGGGCGGCACGAGCTGAACCCGCTGATCGTGATGCCGGCCGCACCCGGGCCGGCCAGCCATTCGTCCCGACGCAGCCGCAGGTGCACCATGACGTCAGCGCCGCCGTCCCGGGGATGCAGGTGCTCCCCGTTCGGCTGGTATCCCAGTGCCCGCGAGACCCCGAGCGAGGCCGCATTGTCACGCCAGGCCGAGGTATTGGCGGCCTGCGCCGCCAGCGGCCCGAAGCCCAGCGCCAGCACCGCCCGCCGCATGAGCTTGCCGTAGCCACGCCCGCGCGCGTCCGCGAACAGGTACGACGAGGTCTCGACCGTCCGCAGCGTGAGGAAATCGCGGGCCTCCAGATCCTGGACGCCGATGATCTCGTCACCGGCCAGCACCACGAAGCCGAGCCGCCACTCCTGCGGGCGCCAGGTCCCCCAGGCCCGCCAGTAGAACTGGTGCAGAACCGTTCCCCGGCGCAGCCGGGCGTCGCCGCCCGGAATGGCGGGGAACGCCGGATCCTGCTCGACGTCGCCGGGCAGCCGCCGGGCCAGCAGGCCCAGGTCGGCCTCGGTCATCGGGCGCAGCGTCAGGTCACCCGCGTGCAGCCGGAGGCCGAACAATGGCCAGTAGTCAGTGCTCACGCCCGGACCGTACGGAACCGGCGCGGCCGGCGCAATCAGTTAACGCGGCGGCGTGGCGAGCAGCTGCATCCGGGTCGTCACCTGGGTTCCCTTGCCCGGCACGCTCGCGATCTCCATGGTCGCGTGGTGCGCCCTGACCAGTTCGTCGACGATGGCCAGCCCGATTCCGCTGCCGCTGACCTCGGCCGAGTCCCGGCCCCGGTAGAACCGCTCGGACACCCGCGGCAGCTCGTCGGCCGCGATGCCGACGCCCGTGTCGCTGACCGTCAGGATCGCTTCGTCCGTAGCCCGCCGCGTCTCGAGCACCACGCTGCCGCCGGCCGGGGTGAACTTGGCCGCGTTGGTCAGCAGGTTCGTGACCACCTCGCGCATCCGATCCGGATCGCCTGGCACCCAGGCCGGTGCGAGCCGCCTGGTCAGCCGCACGCTCGCGCCGTCGAAGATGCCGGCCAGGCTGGTCGCGACTCCCTCCGCCACCTGCCCCAGGTCGCACGGGACAACCTTGAGCTTGAGGGCCGCGGCCTCGGCGGAGGCGAGCCGTTGCAGGTCGTCGGTCATCTGGCCGAGCCTGATCGCCTCGTCGTGCAGCGACCGGACGTTGTCGATGGTCAGCGGGGTGAGCCCGTCGACCATGGCCTCGGTGCTGGCTTGCAGGACGGCGATCGGAGTGCGCAGTTCGTGCGCCACGTTGGCGACCAGGTTGCGCCGCAAGTTGTCCTGCCGCCCGAGCGTGTCGGCCATCTGGTCGAAGGACGCGCCCAGCTCGCGCAGGTCGGGCAGGCCCCTGACCTTGCCCACCCTGGACTGCGGCCAGCCGGCCCCGCGCGCTCGCGCCGTCATCAGCAGCCGGTCGATCGGAGCGGCGATCAGCGGCGCGACGAAGAAGGCAACGACGAGCGCGAACAGCCCGCCGAAGCCCACCGAGATCAGCCGGGCGCCCGGCGCCGCGGTCGCGGCCGTCGTCATCGCGCTGATCGCGGTCGGGCATGGTCCGGCCGGCCACGGCCGGGCGGACCACCCAGGTCCCGTCACGTCCCGGCCCGTCCCGGGCGCGACCCGGATCGGCACCGAAGCGCTGGATTTCTACTTCCCGGCCAGCGGAGCCACCTACACCCAGGGGCTCGCCTTCGGCTGGCTCGAGCAGAAGATCACAGCGCGGGACGTCGGCCCCTGCCTGCCCACCGCGGGTTTCCCGCAACCGCCGTTCAGGACGTCGAGGCCGCAGTATCAACTCGCGTTCTTCAGCGAGCAGTTCATCGATCTCGCGCAGCTCGCGGCCCATCCCGGCCAGCACGTATATACCGGCAATCCCCTCGTCAGGCACCCGACCGCAGCCCGGCAGCGGCGTTTCGACCGCGCCCAGCGCCGCTGCACGGCCGAGTTCGCGGGTGCGGTCACCCGGGCCGACCAGGCGGCGGCCGGGCTGTCGGGAGCCTGGACATCCGTCTTCAGCCGCATCCAGGACTCGCGCCGGGTCACCGCACTGCGGCCGGCCTTCGCACGGTGTCTTCAGCACCACGGCGTGCCCGCCAGGTACGCCCGGCAGGTGGACCCGGCGTCCAGCCCGGTCTTCGCCGGCTACAACGCCTGGGGCGACACGCTGATCCAGAGCGCGCCGTCGGCCGCCAGGCTCGCCGCGGACCAGCGGCACGAAGACCGGGTGCTCGTGGCCTGCGCCCGGCCGGCCGTCACCGTGATGGAGCGGCTCCAGCTGGCCCGCCGGGCCGTGTTCTTCCGCGCCCACGCCGCCCAGATCGCCAGGATCAGGCAGCTCGCGCAGCGTATCGCCCGCCCGGCCGCTCCAGCCTCGTGATCAGGCACGATTCCCTGGAGTGGCCGGGTTAGCCAGGCCGGCCGGCGCCGCGGGCCGGGCCGGGCCGGTCAGGCCGGGCGGACGGACCTGGCGTTCGCGCCAGTGCCTTCGGGCTCGATGCCGAACGCGATGATCCGGGCCGGCTGGATCCGGACGATAGTGTCCTCGAACCGCTCGTTGATCGCCTTGCCGCCCGAGTCCACGACGGTGGCGGCGCCGCGGATCTCGAGCATGCGCGGCTGCCACGGCGGCAGCACGTCGTCCACGACGATGCTGGCCCGGCCGGTGCGCTCGATGTCGCGCAGCTTCTTGGTCGTGGACATCCGCAGGCCGCCGACGTCGATGGCGTCCTGCTCGGGGTTGTAGCGGAACGACGTCGGCACCACATGCGGCTGGCCGTCCGCGCCGACGGTCGCGATCCGGCCGAGGCGCTGGCCGGCCAGGTACTCAATCTCGCTATCGGTGAACACGCTCATGGCTCGCCAACCTACTCCGCCGGGCCCGTCAGCCGCGCCGCACCGCGAGCAGCACCCTGAGGTGGCGGCCGCGGAAACCGCTGGGCCGCGGCTGGACGGTCCGCGGCCCGGTCGGCGGTCCCGGCCCGAGCAGCAGGCGTGACGACCCGGCTGTCCGGGTAACGTCATTGCCGTCGGGCAGTTGCCCGTAGGTCGGACCTGCAAGTATTGGTCATGTTTTGGACGGGCGAGTTCGGGAGCGAAACCCACCCGATGACACAAGCTGACCAGAGTCAGAGCGCGAGCGATCCGGCGCCGCCGGACGCTCTTGATCGCAATCCAGAATCCGGCCAGGACCAGGCCGCCGCGGACCCCCGCGAACCAGCCGGATCCGGCCAGGCCAGCGGTAAGGCCGCCGAGCCGGCCAGGGCCAGGCATCCGGTCCTTCTTCACCTCGCGGTGCTGGCCGGTTACCTCGGGCTGGGCATGGCGGTGACCTGGCCGCGGGTCAGCTACCTGGCGGGCCGGCTGCCGTACACCAGGGACGCCGGCTCCTATGTCTGGGGATTCTGGTGGCTGGCCAGGTCGGTCGGGCATGTCAGCGACCCCTGGCTGACCACGTACCTGGCCGCGCCGGTCGGCTCCCAGCTGGGGCTGCACACCCTGATACCGCTCTTCGGCCTGGTCATGGCGCCGGTCACCGCAGTCTTCGGCCCGAGCGCGAGCTACAACCTGCTGTGCGCGCTGCTGCCCGGGCTGCTCAGCTACGCCATGTACCGGGCGGCCAGGCTCTGGCTGAGCTCGCAGATCGCCGCGATCGCGGCCGGGGGCCTCTTCGGCTACTCGGTGATCGTGGACTTCTGGGCCTGGAACCACGTGAACCTGGCCGCCGGCGCGCTGTTCATGCCGCTGACGCTGGAGGCGGCGGTGCGGCTGCGCCGCCGGCCGGGTCCGGTCCAGGCGGTCATCCTCGGCGCGATCCTGGGGGCCGCCGTTCTGACCGACCAGGACTCCGCCCTGATGGCAGCGCTGGTCGCCATCGCGGTGCTGCTTCCCTGGCTGTTCGGCCGCAAGACGGCCAGGGAGCCGGGCGACGGCTCCAGCGCGGCCCGGGTGCTCGGCGCGCGCCGGTGGGCCCGGCTGCTGCCGCTCGCGCTGGCCGCGGTCGTGACCGCGATCGTGGCCTTGCCTCAGCTCCTGGCGATCAGGGCCGCCATCAACAGCGGCGGCACGCCCCTGCCGCCCGACCCGTCCACCTATCTCGGCGGGGTGACATTTCCCAACATCATCGACCCGTCACCGCGCCTGGCCAGCCTGAGCCCGCACATCCCGCACTCTCCAGACTTCACGACCTACGGGTTCGTGCTCACCGTGCTGGCCATCGCCGGCCTGGTCCTCGGCTGGCGGCAGCGGCGGTCGTGGGTGTTCGGCCTGGGCTGGCTGGGCGCCACGGTGCTCGCCATGGGCTCGTCGGTGCACGTCGCCAACCACCAGTTCCTGCCGTTCGCCCAGCGCTGGCACGGGCTGGCGCTCAGTTCGCTCATGCCCTACACCTGGCTGGTCCGCTCCCCCGGCCTGGCCAGCTTCCGGGTTCCGGCCCGGGTCGCCGAGATCGGGCTGATGCCCGCGGCCGTACTGGCCGGATTCGCCCTGATCTGGCTGCGAGAGCACGCCTGGCCGGTGCTGATCCCGGTGCTGGCGCTCGCGGTCATCGAAGCGGGCCTGTCTACCCCGCCCGGCCTGCGCACCATGCCCACGGCCCGGCCCGCGCTCGACCGCCCGATCGCCGCCGACCACTCCGGCTCGATCGTGGTCGATGTGCCCTTCGGCCTGCGCGGCGGGGACAACCTGCGCGGCGAGCCGTTCTCGCCGGAGTCGCAGGTGCTCGGCACCGCCGACGGCCACCCGCTCGCGATCGCCAACCTGTCCAGGATCCCGCCGGCTACGGCCCTCGGCATACACAACGAGGCGTTCTACGCCGAGCTGATGGCCGCCCAGAAGGGGCACACATTTTTCACTCCCGCGCACCGGCGTGAAGCCGCCCGCAACGCGCGCGACATGAACGTGGGCTGGGTGCTGCTGTGGGAGCCCGACCCCCACGTCGTGGCGTTCCTGCGGAGCACCGGATTCCGGTTCGCTTACCGGGCCGACGGGGTCTGGGTCTACCGCCGGGCGCCCTAGGCATAGCCGCAGACTAGTCCGACGACAGGTTTTCGCGAGGCAAGCTCGCGGCGGCTTCCGGCCCAGGACGGTCTCCAAGCCAGAAAACGTGAAGGTGGCTCGCTCGCCGTGGCCGAGAGCCCGGGCGATGCGATCCCGGGCGACCGCGCCGACCTGGGGCAGGGCGTCGGTTTCATACCAGCCGACGGCGGTCGACTCGGAGTCGGCAACCCGGGCCCGCCCGCCGACGGCGCGGCACCGGAAGGTGAACTCCAGGTACTGAACCTCGTCGCCGTTGCCGTAGCGAAGCGGCTCAGAAATGGTGATGCCGGTCAGCAGTTCGGGCACCACGATCACCCGGCGTTGGCATCGGCTCAGTCCCCCCGGCAGCGTGCCCCCACGTCCAGGCGGTCGTAGGCGTCGCAGTGGCCCGCCGATACCTTATTCCGGCCGCTAGGTGACGGCTGGGCTTGCCGGGCCCGCGAACGGCACCGGCGGCATGGCCAGCGGCAGCGCGGCCAGCTGGACCAGCAGCAGCACGTTGTCATCCCCGGCCGTGCGGTTCATCCGCAGCCGCCCGCAGCGCGTGCACCGGTGGATCAGCATCCACCGGTGCTCGCCCCGGACGGTGACCGCGATCGGCTCCATGCCGCCCGGGCAGCCGGCCTTCCGGTCACCTGGCGTGTTGCGGTCGAGGTGCCTGGACCACAGGCAGCTAGGGCAGTGGTTGCGATGCGACGTGCCGGGAGCGTCCAGCGAGACGTCTACGCCGCAGTGGGCGCACTGGAACGAACGAGGAAACGACAAGCCTGACGACCTTTCCGGAATGGGATCCTGAACCGGGCAGACATCTCGCCTCCTCTCCCGCGCTCGCGTGGCCGCATCGCCAGCCAGCCTGGCGCGCAGCCACTATCGTCGGCTCCGGCTCGGGCCCTGGTCAACCCAATAACGCGTGTGGTCGCCAGCCGCCGACCGCGGCGGCGAGGACGCGGCGGAATTCCACCGAGACACGGTCTGCTCGCGTGTGCAGCTCGGCCGAGATATCGAGCGGGAACTCCAGGCCGGACAATGCCCTGCGCTGAAGGTCGAGGTCCTCGGCGAAGATCGCCATTTCGTACTGCACTGTGCGGCCGGCCTGGCCGGGGTCGGCGAGTCCGGGGCCGGTCACCGTCCGGTACACCCGGCAGGAGTGCGCGTCTTCCGGGGTCGCGGTGAAGGCCAGATACTGCCAGCTGCCCGCGTCCAGGTACTCGAGCAGCAGCGTTGCCGTCAGCGGGGCCTGGTAGCGGTAGGTCATCCGGCGGCGCTGCACGGCCGGGCGGGTACCGTCCTGAACCGCCGGGTCGGCGCGGTTGGTAAACGTGTGCTCGCGGACGGCGGTGAACGACAGGCCGTCCCTCGCGACATCGGCCCGCGGGATGGGCTCAGGACCCGCGCCCCCGATCGTGGCCGCGTGCACGAACGGAAGGTGCGCCTCGTCCAGGAAGTTGTCGACCATGATCGCCGCATTGGCGGCCACGGTCACGACGGGAAGGCGGACCGTGGCGACGTCCGCCCCGGCCGGCTGGCCGGCCG
>JBPCKO010000311.1:0-7404 GCA_051004215.1 Streptosporangiaceae bacterium
GACTATACGACGGGGGAGTGGAAGGGGAAGGTGGGGGGGGGTGCCCCCTCGGGGAAAACGGGGAGAGCCCGCCTTTGCGTCCGCCCGCGACGCCATACTGACCTATGACCTTGCCCGCGACCCCGCCCGGCGCCGCGGCTGGTCCGGCACCGACGGCGCAGTACTGGCCGCTGCGCGAGCTGCGGCTGCGAGCGGGTGACCTCGAGCTGCGCCTGCCCGGCGAATCCGATCTCGCTGCGCTCGCCGCGCTGGCCGCCGACGGTGTGCACGACCCGGCCGTGCAGCCGTTCACGGTGCCGTGGACCGACGCCGAGCCGGCCGACCGCGGCCGGTCGGTGCTGCAGTATCACTGGTCCTGCCTCGGAGCGTGACGGCCAGAAAAATGGGAGTTGAACCTCGTGGTGTTCCGCGGCGGCACGGTCATCGGAACCCAGAGCATCGGCGCCAGCGACTTTGCGGTGCTACGGGAGGTCGGCACCGGATCATGGCACGGTCGCCGGCATCAGGGCCCGGGCAGCGGGACCGTAATGCGGGCCGCGGTGCCCGGCCTGGCCTTCGACGGCCTGGGCGCTCACTACGCGGTATCGAAAGCGTTCGCGGCCAACGCCGCGTCGCTGGCGGTGTCGCGCAAGCTCGGGTACCGCGACGACTGGATCGCGCGCCAGGTGAGCCGGGGGCAGCCGGCCGAACTGCGGCGGCTGCGGATGGACCGGGCAACCTGGCAGGCTCGCCGGGCGGCCGGCGACCCCCTGGCCGGTCCGGTCAGGATCGACGGTCTTGAGCCCTGCTTGCCGATGTTCGGCCTGCTCTGAGCGTCCGAGTCACCGGCCACCGCGGCCGGGAGTCAGGGCGAGCGGAGGTCCAGCCACAGCCGGCCGTCGATCAGTTCCCTGACCGCGTCGAGGTGGCCGGCGTGGCAGGCGGTCTCCGCGATCACGTGCAGCAGAACTGCGCGCAGGTCGGCGAGGCGGAAGCTGCCGAACCGGTCGCCTGGCCACCAGGCCGGCGGTGTGTCGATCGGCGTCACCGCGATGATGGCGTCGGCCAGTTCGATCTCCCGCCGGTACAGGTCGAGGACGGCCTGAGCCGGCACCTCCTGTCCTACCTCCCAGGCGTCCGTGCCCGGCTCCTCGGCCGCGCCGGGAACATCCGCGTCCTCGGGCTGGCCGGCCATGATCCGGCGGAACCAGAACCGCTCGACGTCCAGCGCGAGATGGCGGACCAGGCCGAGGCAGGTCCAGCCAGAAGGCAGCACAGGCCGGCGCAGGTCCGCGTCGGGCAGGCCGTCGAGGATTCCGAGCACATGCCGGCGCTGCGCGTTCAGGGTGGACAGCAGCGCACCGGTCTCGGAGCCAGCGGGCGGCGCGGTCATGGTTCCTCCGTCGGTCGGGGTGGCTGGCGGGATCAGCTCGCAGCCTAGCGAGCGGTCAGTGGCCCGGCCACGGCCAGGGCAGCCGCGTGGCCGGGCGGTTCCGGGCTGGATCTGGCTCGGTTGGCAGCACACCGTCCTTTCCCCGGAAACAGGGTCGCGACATATCTTGAATATGGCCCGGCCGGCCTGCTAATGTCGCCTCAGTGGCAGTGCACGCCTGCCCGCTTCCGAGCTTTCGCCGGCCCGCGCCGCGGTGGCGACGAGGACAAGGGTCACCGACTCGCGTGTCGCTCTCTGGTCAGGTCACGCACCTTGGCGGGCAGACGCGGGCGGTCCCGCCGGGAAGAAAACGATCATGACCAAGGACAAGGCCCAGAAGACTGCCGCCCGGGAGCGGATGGCCGCCACCGGCGAGCCGTACACCGTCGCCCGGCGGGCGGTGAGCGCTTCGGCAGGCGAAGCGCCGGCCCCTGAGGGCGATTTCCAGCAGCAGTACCTGCGCGACGCGGCAGCGGCCGGGGTTGCGGCACCAGACCTCGACGCGCTGCGGGACCAGAACTGGAGTGAGGACCAGGCCGGTCGGCTGTTCGCGGCCGCCGGCCGGATGCGGGCGGCCGCTGACCGGGCGCGCGAGCAGGCCGACGCGGCCGAGGAGTGGATGGAGACCGCGCGCGAACTCGACGGCGACGAGGACGACGACGCGGACGAGCGCGACCCGTTCGCAACCGAGCGGGGCGAACACGAGCCGCGCGAGCACAAGCCGCGCGAACACGAGCCGCGGGCGGAGCGCTGGCCGTGGGACGGACCGCACGGTCCCGGATCGCGCCCGGCGCGCCCGGTCCGTCCGCCCAGGCCGCCACGCCCGCCACGGCCGCCTCGCTATGACGGCTCGGTTCAGCTGCCGCGTCTGCCTAGGCTGCCGCGCCTGCCTCAGCTACCCGACGTCGCCCGGATGGTGCTGGAACTCCTGGACCCGCAGCCGCCCGAGCGGCCGCAGCCCAGGCGGGCGGACCAGCCGGAGCGGGCGGACCAGCCGGAGCGGGCGGACCAGCCAGGGCGGGCGGACCAACCGGAGCGGCCGCCGCCTCCTGAGCCGTCGGTGACGGCCGGACCGCCGGCCTGACGGGTCGCTGAACCGGTGCTGGCCGGGCGGTCGCCGGATGGCGAGCGCCCGGTCAGGCCTGGGAAAGGCCGATCAGGTTGCCGCTCGGTTCGGCCACGAGCGACGCCCGCGGCTTCCACGCGTAGTCGGCCGGCGGGCTGAGCTCGCGCGCGCCCGCGTCGAGGGCGCGCTGGTGGGCCTCGTCCACGTCGGCGACCAGCAGGGCGAACCGGCTGATCCCGGTCGGGCCGAGCCGCTCAGGATCAGGGGCTGGCGCCAGGGTCAGCAGGAAGAACTCGTCGCTCGGCCAAACGCCGAATACGAACGAGGAGATGTCCTGGCTGAAGGACGCGTCGAAGGCGGTCTCGTAGAAGGTGATCGACGCGGCCAGGTCGGTGACGTTGATGGTGACCTGCACCAGACGCGGCGTCTTCAGCTCGGGCATGGCGACTCCCTCGGCGATGTAGTGATCGACGACGCGGATCAGCCGGTTCACGGACCTGGCCCGACCGCCTCGATCGGCATGTCCACGCGGCGCAGCGCGCAGATCATCCTGGCCTGGCCGACCTGACCCAGGTGATAGCGGCGGTACCCGGTGCCAGGATCGACGTGCGCGGGCGTCAGCAGGCCGAGCTCGTCGTAGTGCCGCAGCGCGTTGACTGACAAGCCGCTGACGACCCCGAACATCCCGATCGTCAGCAGGTCCTCGTCGTCCACCTGGCCAGCATGAGCCCTCGGGTAACCCGAGAGTCAAGGGGAGTCGGCGACCCGGCGCGTCGCCCAGCCGCGCGCTGAGCGGGCCGGTACCGGCCGGAGCACTGACTGCGGCGATCGGCGGTTATGAGGATCAGTAGCGCGAGGAAGGTTACGCCGCCGTGGCGGCGTCGCGGGAGGCCGGGAGCCAGTTTGGCGCACAGCGGGGTGGCCTGGCGTTCTGGCTCTACCGGCAGTTGAAGCGCTGAATCAGCGCGGGTCCGGGTCGCGGCCCAGGAAGGCAGCTAGCCGGTCGGCGGCGGGCGCGTCGGCCGGGACGTCGATCGCGGGCCCGAACACAGCCGGGTCCGCGTCCCTGACCTGAGCGCACAGCGACAGCCAGGGCGAGGCGAGCAGTGCCTCGGCCACCCCGGTTCCGGCCGGCCTGGGCTGGCCGGTGGAGCGGGCCAGGTCCCAGCCGTGCACGAGGATCTCGCCGGTGGCGACCTCAATGCAGCGCGCGCCCGGTGCCGGGCCGGTGGGCAGCGCCATCGTCCGCTCCATCGCGCCGGCCGCCGAGAACCATTCGATCGCCCGGCCGGATTGCTGCCCGAACGCTGCGATGTAGTCGCCGCCCGGACGGCCTGGCTGTTCCGCGTCTTCGGCGGAGGCGCCGTACTGGGCCAGGTCGGCGAAGAACCCGGCCGCGCCGACGATGTGATCGATGAGGTCGCGCACCTGCCAGCCGGCGCACGGGGTCGGGAGGTCAAGCTGGTTTCGGGTCACGTTCGCCAGGATGCCGCCCGTCGATACGCATGCCTGCATGAGCAGTTCGACGGGGGAGCCGGGGTCAGAGGTCATCATGGTCGATCGTGACATGGTCTCGCGGCGCCGCCTTCGTGAGTGTCCGCGGGCCGTCCGGGTGACCGAAGTACCACCAGGTGCCGTCGGGCGGATCGGGATAGGTGCCGCGGATCAGTCCGGCGAGCGCGTCGGCGAGGGTGGTGACGGGCTGGGCGTCGAGGTGTTCCTGGCCCCGCCAGATCACCGGCTGATCGTCGAGCACCCGCCAGGCCCGGGCTTGCGGCGCGGAGATCCGGCCGCGGGCGGCCAGGCGGCGGGCGGCCTCCGCCAGCAGCGCGAGGAACTCCTGCTCGTGGCCAGCGCACCAGTCATCCAGGTTGACCGCGCGGTCGGCGCCGACGACCGCGGCGAGGCGAAGCTCGCGCTCGAGTTCGCCGGCCCACTCGCCGGGCTGGCCGTGGCTCTGCTCGCTCGCGGCCTCGGCCATCGTCGCGAACAGCACCGATGCGCAGACGTCGTGGACCCAGAACTCGCGGCCGCGGCAGGCGCACGGCACCGTCCTGCTCATGCCTGACAGTTTCATGAAACCGGGCGGGCGATCCAGGCCGACCGGACGGCGCTGACGGTCAGGTCATGGCGGCGCAGGAGGCTGCGGGGGCCAGCGTCATCGAGCAGCGCGTCCAGGGCCGCGAGATCGTCGGCGTCCAGCCGGTCGTCGACGCCGGAGCGCAGCCGCCGCAGCGACGCCGTTGCGAGGCGGCCGGCCGACGGCGGCAGCGGCGGCTCGAGGTTGATGGTGAAGGTCCGTTCGGCCTGGACCGCGAACCCGGCCGCGCGCAGGCGGGCGCCCCAGTCGTCGCCGAGGTGCGGTACCTCGTGCGCCGCGGTCTCGGCCAGCGCGGCGTGACAGCGGGCTTCCAGGCCGGGGCGGCCGAACCCGATGTCGTCGGGCAGGAACCGCGGGAAGGAGTCCAGTTCCGCCACCGCCAGGAGGCCGCCCGCGGCGATGATGGCGCGCAGCTCGGCCAGGCCGCGGCCGGGATCGGCCAGGTGGTGCAGCGAATTCGAGGCCCAGGCCAGGTTGACGGCGGCCAGCTCCGGCCACGCTTGGTCCAGGTCGGCCTCGATCGTGCGGACCCGCTCTGCTACGCCGATGTCGCGCGCTTTGGCCGCGCAGCGGGCGAGCAGCTCGCCCGACTTATCCAGGGCGGTCACCTCGGCCTGCCCGAAGAACCGGGCCAGGGCGACGGCGCCGGTCCCGGTTCCGCAGCCGACGTCGAGAATGCGCTCGACGGGCGAGCCGGCGGCCTGCCTGCCGATCCAGGCCATCACGTCCGACAGGTATTCGTGCAGGACCTCGGCGTCGAGGTCGAGCAATTCGGCCTGGGCGGCCCAGTCGGGCTCGGCGGCGTGGTCGTGCCGGTGATGAGTGTCCGTCATGCTCACCAGACTAGATGCTCCTTGCTTCAATGGCATACGCTCTTGCGTATGACGCAAGACGGGGGACTGGACATGCTGGTGCGCCAGCGGATCAGGGGCCTGCGAGTAGCCCAGGGCTGGTCGCTGGACGAGCTGGGTGCGCGCAGCTATCTCAGCGCCTCCACCCTCAGCCGGATCGAGACCGGGCACCGGCGGATCGCCCTGGATCAGCTCGCGCCGATCGCCCGGGCGCTGGGGACCACGCTCGACCAGCTCGTGGCATCGGAGGATGACGACGACGTGGTGATCAGGCCGCAGCGTGACCTGACCCGCGGGGTGACGACCTGGATGCTGACCAGGGAGCCAGGTCCGCACGGCGTGTCCGTGGCCAAGATGCGGATCACCAGGCCGCCGCCCCGGCGCGGCGCCGAGGACCTGAGGGTCCATCCGGGCCGGGACTGGTTCACGGTCCTGTCGGGAACCATCGTGCTGCTGCTCGGCGAGCGGACCATCCTGGTCGAGGCCGGCCAGGCGGCGGAGTTCTCGACCATGACCCCGCATGCGTTCGGGGCCCAGGGCGGTCCGGCGGAAGTCTTGTGCATGTTCGACCACGACGGCGAGCGCACTCATCTGCATCCCCATCGGGCCGATCGCGGTGAGACGGTCACCTAGGCCGGCCGGTCGTCAGCCCGTGCGGGTTAGCTCGGCAGGCCTGGGGCATTGAAGGTCGATGCGTCGAAGTTGCGCAGCGAGGTTGCGGTGAGGTCTTGCCGGGTCGCCAGGTTGCGCAGGGTTGCCGACTGGGCGACGTCGATGCGCGAGGATGTTGCCCACTTCGCCGCCGCGAACCCGGCCCAGGCCGCCGTCAGCGTGACGAGCGCGAGCAGGGCCGCCTCGATGACCTGAACGATACGGGAATGGCGGCTGCGAGTGCCGTGCCCGTCCGCCTCCTTGTCCTGGTGGGCCGCCTCGCCGTGCTCGTGCAGTTTCTTGCCGGTCTCGACCGGATCCAGCCCTTCAGGCACCAGCGCCACCCCCATGGTCGCCATCCGCACGCGGCCGCCCCGGGCGAGGGGAATCGTGCTCTCCTGACCAGTCCGCTCGGCTGCCGGCTGCCGCATGTCCGAACAAGGTAATACCCAGGTCAGGCGGTCCCTCTCCGGCGATCCGGCCCTTCCTTTGGCAGGCTGGGGGTCTGGCCGTGGCCGGCTATGTCGTCCGTCAGCAGTCGAACACCGACCAGCAGATCTCGTTTCGCAGCCGCTGATCCTCCAGGACGAGCTCGCGAATCGCATCCGGAAGCTGTTCGCGCTGCCATCGGCACTCGATCCGGCCGAGGCTCTCACCGTCGCCTCCGGGGGCCGCCGCACGCGCGGCCTTGATCGCGTAGGCAGCAGCACCGAGCTCGTGCGCGGCGACATGCGCCACCACCGCCGCCTGGCCGGCCGCGTAGGCGGCGTGCCGAGCGGCTCCGCTCAACTGCCGTGCCGCCGCCATGGCATGGCCACCGGCCGCACGGGACAGAGACATCGTGACCTCCTCTCGTGCCCAGGCCCGGATCTGCTCGATCGCCAGACGGGGCCGCGGGTCCGAGGGCTGCACCGACTCGAAGAGGTGCAGAACGTGCTCCGCGCACGCGGCAGCCCACACAGCCAGGAGCCGATGGTCGGCGTCCGTAAGCTTCCCCCACGGCGGATGGTGATGAAGCGAGGATCGCGATCTTTGGGGAGGATCACGGTGTTGGAGTGTCGTGCCGCGGCGCGGCGTGGTTGGCGTTCTGCTCGGTGTGGTTCAGGCGCCAGGCGTGAGCTCGACGACGTGAACGGGATCAGTCTGTCGTGACGCGTGGAGTTGCGCCAACACCTGCGACTTCGACACCCCAGACCCGACGCCCATAGCGGTTGCCAGATCGTCCACGCTGCGGGTCGACACGCCGGACACGTAGGCCGCCATGATCACCACGTGGAGGGCCTGATCGATGGTGCGGCGGGGCTCGAGCGAGGTCGGGAAGAAC
>JBPCKO010000312.1:0-6540 GCA_051004215.1 Streptosporangiaceae bacterium
GGGCTGGCCGGCCTGCTGCCGGCCTGGATCCCGGTGGCGGCGATCGGCGCCGTTCTGCTGTGGGCCGGAGCCACCTACGAGGCGAGGTTGCGCAACCTGCGGGCGATCCGCCGGTCGCTGGCGGCGATGGACTGACCGGCAGACCGAACCTGACCAGCCCGTCCGCCGGCCGGCGAGTTCCTTTCGCGGCGGATCGCCACTAGCCTGAACGAAGCGGCCATCATCACCCGCAATTCTCGCTAGCCGGCCCGCGACCGGCCACGATCGGTGGCTTTCGCGGCAGATCACAAGGATCGGATCAGTCAGTGAGCACGACGCCCGCGCGGAGTCACGGCGTGCGGTTCGAGTTCGTCCGCATGCGGCCGGGCGACCACCTGGGGTGGGCGTTCGCCGGGGCCAGTGAGTACGCCGCCCTGGCCACGTCGTGCCTGATGGAGGGAGCCGCGCTGGGCGAGCGGCTGATGTACGTGGCCGAGCACCCCGATGCATCCGCCGTCGCCGCGCTCTACGGCGTGGCCGACCAGGACGCCCTTCAGGTCGTGACCATCGCCGATGTCTACGGGACCTCCGGGATAGTCGACCCGCAGGCCCAGCTCGCGCATTTCGGGGCCGAGCTGGACGCCGCCCTGGCGGCCGGCTACAGCGGACTGCGGGTCGTCTCCGACAGCACCCGGCTGGTGACCAGCGACGCGAGCCTGGCCGCGTGGCGGCACTACGAGCTGCTGGCCGACCAGTTCACGGCCGTCCATCCGGTGACCGCGCTGTGCGCGTTCGATGCGCGGCGGCTCGGTCCTGGCCGGCTCGCTCAGCTGGCCGCGATGCACCCGCTGTCGTCGGCGTCCGGACCGGTCCCGCCGTACCGGCTCTTCTTCCAGGGCAGCACGGTCCGGCTGGACGGGCCGGTGACCGTCGCGTCCATGGCCAGCCTGGGCCAGGCCCTGGCCGAACTGCCCGCGGACACGCCAGCCGCCGTCGATCTGGGCGCGGCCGGCCAGGACGCGGGGGATGGCGTCAGCCGGGAGGCGGTCGCGATGCTGAACGAGCTCGCCGACGCCGGCACGCCGGTCCTCGTGCACGGCCAGGCGGCGGCGCTGCGAGCGGCGTTCCCCGCCCCCGGGGCGAACCTGATGCTGCGGCAGTACTGAGTAGAGGCGTTCCGCTCAAGAATCCTTGAGAGCCGCCCTCAGCATCTTTACGCTCGCGGCCGGCGTCGCCGCGTCGAGGCACAGCCGCTCCATCACCGTCAGGTAGCTCTCGACGACGTCGGGCTTGTCCAGGTACAGCGCGCTGGTGAGCTGCTCGAGGTACACCACATCGGGCAGGTCGTACTCGGCAAACTTGAGCACGCTGAACGGACCCCAGGTCACCGGGTGACCGCCGGCCGCGAACGGCATCACCTGAATGGTGATGTTCGGCCGCTGGGAGATCTCGATCAGGTGCTTGAGCTGGGCCCGCATGGCGTTCACGCCGCCGATCGGGCGCCGCAGCACAGCCTCGTCCAGCACCGCCCACAGGCTCGGCGGCCCGTCCTTTTCCAGCACCGCCTGGCGGGCCATGCGCAGGCTGACCCGGCGGTTGATCTCGCGCGGGTGCGAGTACGCGAGCATCGTGACGCCGCGGGTGTAGTCCTCGGTCTGCAGCAGGCCAGGCACGAACTGCGCCTCGTACGAGCGGATCTCCGAGGCGGCTTCCTCCAGGCCGACGTAGGCCTCGAACCAGTGCGGCAGGATGTCGGCGTAGTCATGCCACCAGCCCGGCGAGTTGGCCCGCGCGGCGAGGGTGCGCAGTGCTTCGCGTTCCTTCTCGTCGGTCACCCCGTACAGAGTCAGCAGGTCCACGATGTCGCGGTCCTTGAACCCGACCCGGCCGGTCTCCAGCCGGCTGACTTTGGAGTGCGACGCCCGGATCTCGTTTCCCGCGTCTTCCAGTGAGATCCGCTTCGACTCGCGCAGCCGGCGGAGCTGAGCGCCCAGCAGGATCCGCAGCACGGTAGGACCGCCGGTTCTCGGCGGTTCGAGCATGCTCTGTACCGGGCCGTTCTGCCGCCCGGCTGTTGTGACCATGCATCCCCCTGCTTGGTCTGCCGGAAGTTACGTGACCAACAGAGTCTCCCACGGGCGACGGCCTTTGCGCCATATCCGCGACCTTAGCCGTAGCGAAATAATGAAAGTTCCTGTTGTGGCAGCTTGTTGGCCAATGTCCGGGCTGTACGGGAGTGCCGGCTTAGCCGAAGTCGCCGCCTTTGACGCCGCGCAGGAAGGCGCCCCATTCGGCCTCGGTGAACAGCAGGGCCGGGCCGTCGGGGAAGCGCGAGTTCCGCACCGCCACGCCGGCCGGCAGCTCGGCCGCTTCCACGCAGTTGCCGTTGGGCCCGCTGAAGCTGCTTTTGTGCCAGTCCGCTTCCAGCTGGGACGCCTGAATGCCGTTACCGACTAGTACGGTCCCGGCCGCCGGGGGCCGGGATCCGGGCCCTCCCGGGGCCGGCCTCCAGCCCGAGTCCGGCACCTCCTTGCCAGCATGATCCACCGAGGGTTCCCTTCGCCGCCGTCAGCATCGGCTAGCACATCTCCAGGGGCCGGGAGCTGTGGCCAGAGCCGAGACGTTGTGCAACAGCACGTGCAGGTGCACGCCATACCGTCATCATAACGGACGAAGGTGTTCTAATGTACAGAGATTCTGTGCGATGGCACTTGCATGTGCACAGCGATAATGGCATCGTAACGGACGAGCAGGCCCGAATGGACTCCGCCGAGAGGCGCCTGAGCCCCGACCGATGCACAAAGGACACGACACTAGTGACTTACGCACAGGCCCGGGACTTGACTTATGGCAGCCATGAGCTGCGGCCACTATCCAGCCGGCCAAGGCCGGCCGCGGCCGGAGCCGATAACGAGCCGGCCAGGGCGAGCGAGACGCCGGAGTCTGATGGCTCCGGTGGTGCTCGTGGCGGTCATGGAGCTGGCCTGGACGGGTTCATCGATGGCCAGGCCGGCCCCGGGGATGGTCCCGGCGCCCTGGGTGACCGCGAAGGCGGCGGCCAGCTCTCGGAAATGGCGCTCAAGCCAGCAACCGAATCGGTCAAGGCGGCGCGCGATTTCACCGCGGCGACCTTGCGCGGATGGGATCTGGACGGCGTCATTGAGGACGCTGTCATAATTGCGTCCGAATTGGTCACTAATGCCATCAGGCACGGTGCGGCGCTGGCCGGCCCGGGAGACCTGCCCGAGGTCGAGCTGGCCTGGCAGCGCTTCGCGAGCCAGGTGACGTGCGTGGTGACCGACGGAAGCAGCCGTCCGCCGGTGCTGAGCGCGGCCGACATGAGCGCTGAGTCTGGCCGGGGACTGCAGGTCGTGCACGCCCTCGCCGCCGCCTGGGGCTGGATGATGATCGGCGCCCGCGAGAAGGCCGTCTGGGCAACCCTGCTGCTGCCGCCGGGCAGCTTATTGCCCCGCTACTGGCTCTGACCTCCCGCCCGGCTCGGGCGCCCCGCCCGGCCCTGACCTCCCGCCGCGTCCCCGCTCTCGCGAGACGGCGGTCCAGGTGGGCCTGGCGCTTAGTCACCGCGGCTGGACCGGCCGCCTGCGCTCGTGCGGCCCGCGGTGTGCGGCCGCTGCGGCGCGCGGTGCGGTCCGGCCAGCCTGACCTCCGGTTGATGCCATGATCAGGTGGAACTGTTCGAGCTATGGACGAAAAAGTCCACTACATCGTAGGCGCTGCCTGGGGTTGGGCCGGAGGTGATCGTGACCGGAGTTCGGGACGCGGGGGGCGGGGAGGACCAGGGCGGGTGGCAGGCCGAGATCGGGGAGATCGGGCGCCGGCGCGAGCTGGCGCTGGGAATGGGCGGGCCCGACAAGGTCAGGCGGCAGGCGGCGGCCGGGCGGCTGACGGTGCGGGAGCGGATCGCCAGGCTCGCTGATCCCGGCAGCTTCGCCGAGATCGGAGCGCTGACCGGGTTCGGGCAGTACGACGCCGATGGCCGGCTGGTCGCGATGACCCCGGCCAACTTCGTCGCGGGCACGGCGACCATCGGCGGTATCCGGGTACTGATCGGCGCAGACGACTTCACCGTGCGCGGCGGCTCGGGCGACGCCGCTATCCACGGCAAGCAGGTGTTCTCCGAGCAGTACGCCGGCGACCTGCGGCTGCCGGTGGTGCGGCTGCTGGACGGAGCCAGCGGCGGCGGCAGCGTGAAGATGACGCTGGACTCCGGATTTACCTACGTGCCGGTCAACCCAGGCTGGGACGCGGTGGTCGCCAACCTGTCGCTGGTGCCGGTGGTGTCGGCCTGCCTGGGTCCGGTGGTCGGGCTCGGCGCGGCCCGGCTGGTCATGTCGCATCTGGCCGTGCTGGTCACCGGGGTGGGCCAGTTGTTCACCGCCGGGCCGCCGGTCGTGCTCGGGGGCACCGGCGAGGACCTGACCAAGGAAGAGCTCGGGGGCGCGGCCGTGCACCGGGGCAACGGGACGATCGAGCGATTCGCGGGTTCGGAGGACGAGGCGTTCGCGATCATCGCCGCGTTCCTGTCCTACCTGCCGGCCAGCGTGCACGCGGTGCCGCCGGTGACCGCCAGCCCGGACCCGGCCGGCCGCCGGGAGGAATCGCTGGCCGGCGCGGTGCCGCGGGATCCGCGCCAGCCGTACCGGATCGGGCCGGTGCTCGACGCGATCTTCGACCAGGGCTCGGTGTTCCGCTACGCCGAGTACGGCGGCGCGACCGTGACCGCGCTCGCGCGGCTGGCCGGGCATCCGGTCGGCGTGATCGCGACCGACCCGTACCGGGGCACCACGATGTCGCTGGAGGGGGCCCAGGCGATCACCCGGCTCGTTGATCTGTGCGAGATGTTCCACCTGCCGATCGTCAGCCTGACCGACCAGGGCGGGATCACGATCGGCCGGGTCGCGGAGGAGCGGGGCACGATCCGGGCCGCCGCCCGCGCGATCGCGGCCGTCTACCAGGCCCGGGTGCCGCAGGCCGAGCTGATCGTGCGCCGCGTCTACGGGGTGGCCGGAGCCGGGATGATCAACCGGCACCGGGTCGGGCGAAGCTGGGCCTGGCCGTCGGGGGACTGGGGCTCGCTGCCGGTGCAGGGCGGCGTGGAGGCCGCGTTCCGGGCCCAGCTCGCGAGCGCGGCCGACCCGGCGGCCGAGGCCGAGGCGATCAGGCAGCGCCTGGCCGCGCTGACGTCGCCGTTCCGCACGGCCGAGCGGTTCGGCGTGCAGGACCTGATCGATCCGCGCGACAGCCGGCCATTGCTCTGTGACTGGATCGGCGACGCCTACCGGGTACTGCCCGAGCTGACCGGACGGCCAGCCTTCGGCGCCCGCCCGTGAGCCAGGCGCCCGGGGCCCGCGCCCGCCTTGCTAACGTGCGGGCGTGGCCATCACGTTCAGCAACGAGACCCTCCGCCTCCTCGACGGGCCCAACTACGCGGTGCTCGCCACCGTGAACGCCGACGGCAGCCCGCAGACCTCGGCCATGTGGGTGGGCCGGGACGGCGACGACCTGCTGTTCTCCACCGTCGAGGGGCGGGTCAAGCACCGGAACATGCTGCGCGACCCGCGGGTCAGCGTGACCGTGATCGACGCGGCCGACCCGGAGAACTATGTCGAGCTGCGCGGCCGGGTGACCATGACGCCGGACATCGGGCGCACGGTCGATACCTGGCTGTCATGGAAGTACGACGGCAAGGATCCGGGGGCCGACAAGCCGGGCGCGGTCCGGGTCGTGGTGCGGATGACCGCGGACCGGGCCACCGGCTACGCGGCCTGAGCTCAGGGCTGCTGGAAGTTCTTGGTGGTCCAGATCTTCTCGCGCAGGTACTGCTGCACCTTGGCGATGTACTGCCGGGCCGGCGCGGTGCGCCAGCGGCCGGCGTACCAGCGGCCGACGCAGCCCCAGGCGTCGCCCTTGTGATAGGTCTGGCCGCGCGGGACGGTGTTCAGCCAGGTCTCGTAGCCGACGTAGCAGGAGCGCCAGATCGCGTACGCGGTGTCCGCGTTCATCGCGGTCGACTTGGCGATGCCCGGCCAGCTGGACTTCTCATACGGGTAGCGGTTCTGCAGGATGCCCCAGCTCTGCGGGCACAGGCCAGGCCGCCCGTCCACGCCTGGACCGTGCCCGGGCGGGCAGCCGCTGGACTCCCAGTCGCCCTTGGTGGTCTGCCGCCACCAGCTCTCCACCGCGGCCTGGGCGAACACCATGTTCTGGTCGATGCCCCACTTGCAGGCGGTCCAGCGCAAGATCTGCTCGGTCGTGCCGGTGAAGTTGCCGTTGATCCGCGGCGCGATCCACTGGTTCGCCTGCGGCTGGTCGCCGGAGAAGAACGTCGCGCTGACCCGCTGGCCGGTGGTCTGGTTGTTCCGCCGGTTCACCCCCTTGTTCTCCTTGACCGGCCTGGCCCGCACCCAGGCGGCGCACTGGGCGCCGGTCGGCAGCTGGTGACCGGGCGGCACGGTGTGGAAATAGGCGGGCGCGGCCGCGGCGGCGACCCGGCCGGAGACGCCGGCCGGCGTCAGCGCGGCGGCGGGCCCGGCCGTGGTC